>CAYTYL010000138.1:0-1590 GCA_964441715.1 uncultured Muribaculaceae bacterium | reverse complement strand
CAAACAGCAAAGCGGCCACCGACATCAGCAATCCGGCTATGGTCCCGATTGCAAAAGCGAACCAGAACACCTCGGAAGGTCCGTCCACAAGAAAAGGAATGAGACCCAGAACTGTTGAAAGAATAGTCAGAAGCGTTGGCTGTATCTTGCGGGAGAATGCTCTTAGATAGCGCTGAACCATGCCTCCGGCCTTTTCTCCGCGCCATTCGGAAACCATATAGATCCCGGCATTGACGGTAATCCCGCACAGCATTACAAAAGCCGCGAAGCCTCCTTTGTCAAACACGAAGCTGCTCAGCCCGAACGCCAGGAACAGTCCTGTAAAGGAGACGGGTATCATCAGCAGAATGGCAAAAGGCTGGCGCAGGGAATTGAAATGTATGGCGCATATGACATAGATCAGAGCTATCACCAGCATAATCAGCCATGCATATTTCTCTTTGTGGCTGTAGAACCATCCCGTCATGCCGTTTTCAGCCCGGAAGCCGATCGGAAGCACTTCATCATTCATGTAATCCACCGCCTTCTTCACGACTTCGTCCGCCAGCTGATAAGATCCGATGAAATTGTACCGCACGGAAATGGTGTATGACTGGGATTCTTTCCTGATGGGAAGACCGGTCCGTTCCTTGGTGATTGACCCCACTTCCGAAAGCTTCATCTTGCGGCCGCCGCCCGCATCCACAGCCGAATAATTGACATGCCAGATGTCAAGAGAATCTTTGGCCGAAGAGACCAGACGAACGCCCACATATTTGCCGTCATAAGGAACGCTCATCCGGTATGAATCGTAAAGAGGCGTCTGCAGGGCCGAGTAATAAGCATAGGGACTTATTCCCAAGGCACTGAGCGCGGAGAAATCGTAGCGTATATTGAATTCGGTCAAAGGCCTGTCGTCCCAGTCGCTGCCCCAGATCTCGGCATCGGCGACACGCCGGTTCCTTTCCAGAAACGTGATCAAGGTCTCGGCATAACGGCTCAGTTCGTCATAATTGTAGCCGGTGAGAGTTATGGATTGGGAACGGGTGTCCGTCACTATGTTGTTGTTGAAATAACTGTCGTCTATCCCGGAGACGGACCAGTTGGCCCCGCCGAAATCCGCAGCCATGGATATTATCTTGGACTTGATGCCGGAAGGCACCCGGCTGTCTTCGAATTCGGGCTTGAACCATACGGTGATGTTTCCGTTTCTATAAGAAGATATTCGGGTCTCGAAGAAATCTATCTCATCGAAGTTTGCGAGATAGTTCTCCATACTGCGCATCACTTCATTCAATTGCTGTACCGTGCAGCCCTCAGTCATTCCGGCGTTGATGTTAAGCTGCGGACGTTCAGGCTCCCTGTAGAAATTTGACCGTGACATCGCCTTGTAGAACAGGCCGAAAGAAGAACCCGCCCATTTGTCAATCTCCGGCTTGTTATCCGCATAGGGTCTCCAGTCAACTATCTTCTTCAGGAGCTTTTCATGAAGTCTGAGTTCTTCCCCGTGCTCCGGCTCCACTTCTGACGGGAGGATACAAAGCGGTATCCCGAACATCGCAATCATCAGCACGTAATACATCGCCTGGTGACGCCGTCCCCAGCCTATGT
>CAYTYL010000137.1:1348-1692 GCA_964441715.1 uncultured Muribaculaceae bacterium | reverse complement strand
CACAGGTCTGCGGTGTAGAGAATTTCAGGGGCCACACTTCCGTCTGCACGGGCCGGAGTGCATAGGATGTCTTCCCGGCATCCTGCCGCACGGGCCGGGACGGCCAGCATCAGCACCGTGGAGAACAGGGGAGCTTTGCCTCCGGGGATGTAGAGCCCCACACGCCGTATAGGTACTGAGCGCTGCGAACATCGTACACCAGGCATGGTCTCGATGTCGACTTCCCGAGGCAGCTGTGCACGATGGAAGGCTTCTATGTTTTTCTTGGCCGTGTCGAGGGCTTCTTTCAGTGCTTCAGGCAAGTGCGATGCGGCGGCTCGGCGTTCCCCGGCGGAGACTTCGAA
>CAYTYL010000137.1:0-1338 GCA_964441715.1 uncultured Muribaculaceae bacterium | reverse complement strand
GTCGCGGCCTTCTATGCGGCGGGTGATGTCACGCAGTGCACGGTCGCCTCCGGAACGTACTTCGTTGATTATTTCGGCCGTCTGCCGCGTGATTTCTTCATCGCTGCGCCTGCAGCGTTCCGTCAGAGCCTTCCATGATGAACGTTCGGGGTTGAGGAAGATGTCCATGGTTTCCATATCTTTTTCTTTTCTTATCGTATGATATTTTCGAGGGCCAGAACAAGTATTCCTTCGGCTCCGATTTCCTTCAGACGCTCGATGCGTTCCCAAAGCTGATCCTGTGCGATTACCGAATGGATTGAGCACCAGCCTTCCTGGGCCAGGGGGAGAACGGTAGGGCTGCGCATGCCGGGGAGAAGCCGGATGGCATCGTCCAGCTTCTCTTTCGGAATGTTCATCAGCACATATTTCATCCCGCGGCTGTCAATGACCGAGTTGAAACGGAATGTAAGCTGTTCCAGCTCCCTGCGCCTGTCGCTGTCAAGTCCCGGGCAGGCGATGAGCACCGCTTCGGAGAAGAAAACCTTCTCGACCTCCGTGAGTCCGTTCGAAATGAGAGTCCCTCCCGAAGATACTATGTCGAAGATGGCATCGGCCATGCCCGCTGCAGGGGCTATCTCCACCGACCCCTCGATGGTGTGAATTTCTGCTTCTATGCCGTGCTCGGCAAAGTAGCGTGCAAGAATGTTGGGGTAGGATGTGGCGATGCGTTTGCCTTGGAAAAAACCTGGGCCCTCATAGTGCACGGACTTGGGCACCGCCAGCGAGATGCGGCAGTCTCCGAATCCGAGTCCCATGACTTTTTCTACATCAAATCCCTTCTCCGCCACTTCATTCAGTCCCACGATACCGGCGTCGGCGACGCCCGTCGCCACTACCTGCGGGATGTCATCGTCACGCAGATAGAGGACTTCCATCGGAAATCCGTCTGCGCGGGAAATGAGTTTGCGTTTGCTTTCTCCAATGCAGATGCCTGCTTCTGAGAGCAGGTTCATGCTCTGTTCGTTGAGTCTGCCTTTGGCCTGGATTGCTATTCTAAGCATGTTCGGTGTTTTTTTTGTTTCTCAGGACACCCTCCTGCAAGCCCGGCAAAAAGAAAAAAGCCCGCCCGCAGGGGGTGAGCTTCATATGATTGCGTTGATTCACATATACACGATCGGCCTACCCCTCTGTAAAGCGGTGATGGTGATGATGTATATGGTTAAGAATCGTCATGTCTTTTGTTTTCGGTCGCAAAGATTACGAATCATATCAGAAAAAACAAGAAAAACCGGACAAAATTTACAGTAAGATGATGAGCTGTTCCCTGTAGTCGAACATGTTTTCATTGAAACAATA
>CAYTYL010000136.1:0-1715 GCA_964441715.1 uncultured Muribaculaceae bacterium | reverse complement strand
GATAATGGACATAGAGAAAGCCAACCTGTACAACAAATATTCCGAAAGGATAGGCGAGCTTTTCACCGGCGAAGTCTACCAGACCTGGGCGAAGGAAGTGCTGATCCTGGATGAGGACGGCAACGAACTGAGGCTCCCGAAATCGGAGCAGATCCCCGGCGAACACTTCAAGAAGAACGACACCGTCAGGGCCATCATCAAAAGCGTGGAGATGAAGAACAACACGACTCCGTACATCGTCCTTTCCAGGACATCCGACGAGTTCCTCCAGAAGCTTTTCGAACAGGAAGTGCCTGAAATCTACGACGGGCTCATCACCATAAAG
This sequence comes from uncultured Muribaculaceae bacterium, assembly GCA_964441715.1. GTDB lineage: Bacteria > Bacteroidota > Bacteroidia > Bacteroidales > UBA932 > Cryptobacteroides. The sequence continues at coordinate 1,390 of CAYTYL010000136.1, read as the reverse complement.
AAAGTGGTGAGGATTCCGGGAGAAAGGGCAAAAGTCGCCGTCGAGTCATACGATGACCGCATAGATCCGATCGGAGCCTGCATCGGAGTCAAAGGTTCCAGAATAATCGGCATAGTCCGCGAACTCCGCAACGAGAACATAGATGTCCTGCAGTGGACAAACAACACCCAGCTCCTTATTCAGAGAGCGCTGAGCCCTGCAAAGATTTCATCGGTGGACCTTAACTCCGAGGACGGCAAGATCAAGGTATTCATGCTCCCCGAGGAGGTCAAGAAAGGAATCGGAAAAGGCGGCTGCAACATCCGGCTCGCAAGCATGCTCGTAGGCAAGGAAATCGAGGTATGGAGGGATGCTCCGCACGATGGAGAAAGCGATGAAGAGGAAGATGTGCTCCTGAGCGAGTTTGAAAACGAGATTGACCCGTGGATCATAGAAAGGCTTCAGTCCATAGGATGCGACACGGCAAAGAGCGTGCTTGCCCTCTCTCCGGCCGACATAGCGAAGAGAGCCGACCTGGAAGACGAGACCGTCGAAGAGGTCATGAAAATCCTGAGGGCTGAATTCGAAGACTAAAAAAACATTCTATGGCAGAAATCAGATTAAATAAGTTAGCGAAACAATACAACATAGGCGTAGGGACACTGGTAGATTTCCTCAATTCCAAAGGAGCGGATCTGGAAGTCAATCCCAACGCCAAGGTTTCCGACGAATTTCTCCCCGAACTGGAGAAGAAATTCGGCGATGACAGGAAGAACGCACAGGAAGCCGCGAAGGTGGACATCAAGATGAAGGAAATCATCGAAAGGAACAGCAAGAAAAAGGATGACGATGCTTCCGATGATTCGGAACCTGTAAGGGAAACCATTATCAAAAGCAACACCTTGTCAGCCGTCCCCGCAAAAGAGGAAGCGGACGCTGAAGAGCCCCGTAAAGACGAGGCGGAATCCCGGCTCTCAGAACAGGCTGAAAGCAAGCCGGAGGACAAAGACGTTCTCCCCGAACAGCCTGCTGAAGAAAAGGCCGGACATCAGGAAGCGCCGGAAACGTCAGCTCAGGCTGTCATGACATCTGCCAACGAAAACAGCGCCTCGCCCGTGAGTGTAAAACCGGATGCGGCGGACGCCGAAGACAATTCCGGCAAAAAGGAAACCATATCTCCGGCCGAAGAGAAAGCGGTCGGGAAGGAGGAGCCGGCGAAGGCCGAGGAAAAGGATGCCGCCCCTGCCGCAAAAGACGCCGCGGAGGAAAAACCGCATGATGAAACTGCCGCAGAGAAACCTGCGGCCGTAACAGAAGTGTCCCGGTCATCCGAAAACAAACCCGCAGTCCAGGACAAACAGCATACGGAAGCGGAAAACAGGCACGAGGAAAAACCCGTGGAGAAGCCTGC
>CAYTYL010000135.1:0-1766 GCA_964441715.1 uncultured Muribaculaceae bacterium | reverse complement strand
AGACGCTTCAGATCCATATTGTCGAACATATAATAAGAAATAGGCGGATACTGACCGTCCTTCACAAGGCATGCGAGTACATCGTAGCGCTCGTACTCGATCTTGGAGAACAGTTCTTTCTCCTCATCTGATGCATCGAAATAATCCGGCAGAAACTGCAGCGGCGCGGTGACGATAATCTTGTCATATTCGGTGGTTTCGCCGTTGCTGGTCACATAAACCTTGTTGTCCTTACGCTCAACAGCGGTAATATCCTGGGACAGAAGTGCCGGATGAGCCAGATGCTCGTTCAGACGCTCCCAGATATGCTGTGTGCCGTCCTTCCATGTCCAGAGATTGCATTTTACGAAGTTCATCGTCGTCTGGAAATCAAGATATTTCAGAACGTAAGCTGCCGGAATCTCATCGAAATAACCATAGCCGAATGCGGTGAACGGTCCGATCCAGATATCCTGCGTCAGCTCAACATGGTTCATCTCACACCAGTCCTTGAAGGGCATGGAGAGATCCTTCAGGTTGGGGTTCGTACCGGAAATCCATTTTCCCGTGCCGTTTGCGTCAAAGCCTTCGTAGCGTCCCTCGGATACTCCGCGGTGGCCGTTTACGTCATAGCCTTTGTATTTTGTCTCGAGGAGGCGTCCCATTTCGACAACTTCCTTCTTGAGTTTCATAAGCTTCGGAATCTTCTTGAAGTTATAAGGCTTTTTGGGATCGAACGGATCGTAGACCTTGCCGTCGAGCGTCTTGTAGTTTCTGTTAAGCTGGGGACCGTCATATGTGAATCCGCAGAAATCCATAGCGTCCTTTACGGCATAATAAGAGGGCACGCCCATGATGGCGCCCATCTCATACCGCTTGCCGTTATATGTCGGGGAATTGCACTTTCCTCCGACCCATGCATTCTTTTCGAGAATGGTGTAATTGGTGTAGCCGGCTTTTTCAAGGTACATACCCATCGTAAGGCCTGCAGGACCTGCGCCGATTATACAGATTTTCTCCTCATGATTTGTTTCCAATTTACTGTCTCCTCCCATGTGTTGAGTGACTGAAACGTTCAGCCATCATTTTCTCTGTTCAGTCTAGCACAGGCGTTGGTAAATGTCCACACAATTACAGATGAACAGGCAAACTTTTTGTGCAATCTTGAATAATAAGCACCGGTTTGATATAGTTATTCTTGTAAAAACTTCATTAATGCACCAGAATGACTCTAGTGACACAACAGGATAGTATGCCATGAGAACGGATAGTTTTGAACAGCTTCTGTCATATATGAACACATCATTCCGGGACTGGCCGGCTTTCATATGCGAAGGACGAAAAACGGACAGAGCTTCCGGACGCGGGAAGGCGGTCAGAAAAGGCGCCGGAGAAAACAAATACAGGATATACACCTACCATGATCTCTACAGTACCGTCAGAAGGCAGACGGAGCTGATGCGGCAGGACGGCAGAGAGTGCATCGGCATCTGCGGAGCGCCGTCCCCGGAATGGGCCTTTCATATGTTTGCCGCAGTCTGTGCGGGGAAACGGACGGTTCTGCTCGACCCGGCGTCAGCGGGGAAAGATCTGCCTGAGCTGATGAGAATCACCGGGATGGACGGACTCTGGACGGACATGAAGCCTGTAAGTGAACTTTTCGAAAAAAATGTCAATGATCCGGAGCTGACGGAGTTGAGATAACGTGAAAGCATCAAGTACTCATCGGAGAAAGAAGTTGTGTAATGAGGCGGAAAGCTCATGTTCTTCACTTCCGGAAAGACTGC
>CAYTYL010000134.1:0-1823 GCA_964441715.1 uncultured Muribaculaceae bacterium | reverse complement strand
ACGGAGGAAAACTTCCTGATGCGGTGGGCATTCCGGAAGAGCAGCTCCGCGAGGCGGCCAAGAGCGCGGTCTGCAAGATCAACATCGACTCCGATTCACGTCTTGCCATGACAGCCATCGTCCGTCAGGTACTGAACCAGAAACCGGGAGAATTCGATCCCCGCAAATATCTCGGACCTGCCCGCGACGAGATGAAGAAACTTTACATCCACAAAATCGTGGACGTCCTCGGTTCCAACGGCAAAGCGGACGACTAAAATCCCATTCATTCCATAAAAAAGGCTGTGCAGTTCATATCGTTACTGCACAGCCTTTTTTGTTGCCGTAGGCCCGGAAAGAACTAATACTCGGCGAAATGGCCGGGGCATATGCCTACGGTCTCCGTGCTCAGGAGAGTGCCGTCGCCGTCGTAGCGGTAGAGTTTTCCGCGGCTCTTGTAGTCGCCCGCATCCGTCACGAACAGTTCACCTTTCCCGGTATAGTACACTCCGTACGGAGAAATCATGTCGGAAAGTCCGCTTATGGTCCAGTCCGAAACCGAAGGGGTATCCGAGCTGACGTCTATTTTCTTGGTATAATAATCATATTTCCCGGTGGCGTAGCTGTAATTAGAGCCGAGGGAATAGAAACTTCCGTCCTTCTGGGTCGCATAGGTCACGGGGAAATCGTATTCCGCCACCACCCTGCCTCTTTCGCAGTTGAAGATGAAGGATGAAGCAGGATTTGACATGTAGTCTCCGGCCGCGTTCACAAGAATATACTCCGGATGCTCGCTGTTCTGAAGAAAGGCTCCGTAAAGATTATAATGCCCCGTGTCGATTCTCGAAGTTTCTTTCATGGTGTCAGCATCGACCACGGAAATGCTCTGGCCGTAGGAATGGGTACCGTCCCACGCATTGGAACCGGAATTCGCCACATAGAGATTCCCGTCGTAATAGACGATTCCTTCAGGCTCGTAACCCACGGAGGCGGTTGCCTTGACGCTGAAATCGCCGAGATCTATCTTGGCGACGTAACCGTTGTCGGACCACGACGTGACATAGAGATATTTTTCTGCAGGATCAACGGCTAGCTTTCTGCATCCCGGAACTGCTTCGGTACGCCCTGCGGATGTCCCGTCATGATTGCAGAACTCTATGATGTTGGAACCGTTGACGGCCATGATTATGTACTTGTCGGTCACCACGATGTCATTGGCCACATCACCGAGCGGAGAGCTGTTGACGCTAGAATACCAGTCGTTCTCGACGGCGGATGCATCGATATTCCAGCGGGAGAGGCTGGCGCTGTTTTCACCCATCTTGCCCTCGTTCAGAATGTAGACATAGCTGCTCCCCTTCTCCGGTTCCGGATTCGGTTCAGGATCATCCTTGGAGCATGACACGGCTCCGGCAAAAGCCACGGCCGAAATCAAGAAAAAGAATAAAGTTTTTTTCATAACGCTTATATGGTTAAAGTTATTTTTGCCATGAAATTGATCCCCGGCATGGGGTAACGCGTCACCACCTCATAACGTTGGTTCAAAAGGTTGTTCACATCCAGCGCAATGTTGAGATTTCCGGCACGGCGCACTCTCAGATCTCTGGAAAGGGTCATGTCCACCGTCATCCACGGCTTGAGACGCTCCGAGCGGGTGTTGTCCGCGCTACGATACCTCACTCCAGTATAAAGTGCGGAGACACTGACATGCCGGCCTCCTTTCAGGTCCGCACCCAGCACGGCCGAGGCGGAATGCCATGGAGTATATGGAATCTGCCCGTTCCAGCTGATGCGCCGACGGTCGCTCCTGTCTCTGGCGGACTGGTATGAATAGCTCAACAGAG
>CAYTYL010000133.1:0-1856 GCA_964441715.1 uncultured Muribaculaceae bacterium | reverse complement strand
TTCTCCCGAATGGATGGACCTCTTCACCTTCACTCTGAAGGAAGCCGAAAAAAGGGATCTGGGAATAGACCTTGCCAATGCGTCGGGATGGCCGTTCGGAGGCAACTGGGTCACTCCGGACTATGCTTGCAGATATCTGGCGCACAAAACATACGGTCTCAAAGGCGGAGAATCTCTGAATGAAAAGATAGAATATGTCGAGACTCCGCTTCTGCGCACTCTCGGCCTGAAGACGGATTTCGCACATCTCAAATATCCCATAGCGGAAAATGACAGTCTGCAGCAATATGCCTTCGAGCAGGTGAGGTACCCTCAGCCTCTTCCGCTGATAGCGGTCACTGCCAACAGCACCGACGGCCGGTATGAAGATCTCAGCGGAAAAGTGGATGCGGACGGCAAACTGAACTGGACGGCCCCCGAAGGAGACTGGACAATCTGCGCCATGTTCCTCGGCTGGCACGGCAAGATGGTGGAGCGTGCAGGTCCGGGCGGAGAAGGAGATGTGATTGACCATTTCTCGAAAGAGGCCGCCGAGCGTTATCTCGCCAAATTCGACGAGGCGTTCAAAGGCTATGACGTGAGCACAATACGCTACTATTTCAACGATTCCTACGAAGTGGACGATTCTTTCGGCCAATCCGACTGGACGGAAGACTTCTTCGAAGAATTCAAGGACAGAAGAGGCTACGACCTGAAACCGTACATGAACATGCTCCTGAATCCCAAGGACGTGAGCGATACCGCCGAAAGAGTTGTCTTCGACTACCGGACCACCATAGGAGAGCTTCTGCGTGAGGAATATTCCATGACGTGGCAGCAATGGGCCGCGAAACAGGGCAAGGGCATACGCAACCAGGCCCACGGCTCTCCGGCAAACATAATGGATCTCTATGCCGTCAGCGATGTCCCTGAAACGGAGGGCCGTTCAATAATCGGCATGAAGACCGCATCATCCGCCGCACACGTGACAGACAAACCGCTGACCTCTTCAGAATCGGCGACATGGCTGAACGAGCATTTCCTTTCCACTCTCGGAGAAGTGAAGGACGCCATCGACACCTATTTCCTCTCCGGAGTAAACCACGTGTTCTATCACGGAACATGCATGTCGCCGAAAGATGCCCCATGGCCGGGCTGGATGTTCTATGCCGCCGTACACTTCAAGCCTGAGAACAGTTTCTGGGAGGACTTCCCCGCCCTTAACCGCTACATCGCGCACTGCCAGACCTTCCTCCAGGCCGGCAGGCCCGACAACGACCTGCTGCTCTTCTTCAACGCGACGGATCTTCTTTCGCAGAGGGGACGCGAGCCCATGCTGTACCACATGAACCAGAACACGCCGCTGATGAGCGCCATAGGCAAATCAGCGCAATACCTTTACGACAAAGGCTACAGCTGGGACTATATCTCCGACAGGATGGTGCTTGAAGACATCCACGTACGCAAAGGGGAAATCCTCACCGCCGGAGGCAGCGCATACAAGGCCATCATAGTTCCGGAATGCGGAAAAATGCTGCCGGAGACTTTCCGCAGACTGGTTGAACTTGCCAAAGAGGGAGCTGTCGTAATCGTGGAGAACGATCTCCCCGCCGATGTACCGGGCCTTTCAAATCTCGAAAAAGGAAGAGAAGAACTGGAAGGTCTGGAGAAGACTCTTGCCTTCACGGACGAGAACGGAGTAAGGGTTGCCCGTACAGGAAAAGGACGGATCATGGTGTCCTCAGACCTCGACGCCATGCTCTCCCTGGCCGGAATCAGCCGGGAAAGCATGTATGACAACGGGATGCAATGCATAAGAAGGATAAAGGACGACGGAGGAAAGTATTACTTCGTGAAGAACGCTTCCGGTAACACCT
>CAYTYL010000132.1:0-2133 GCA_964441715.1 uncultured Muribaculaceae bacterium | reverse complement strand
CCCTGAAGAACGATGTGGGATTCCTCTCAGGGATAGGCGGACGTCCGAAAGGAGTGGACTATGCCGGACGGATAATCGACCGCGGCGGAGTTCCTACAATCAGTTTCGGCAAATACAAGGACCGCAGCGTGAAGGAAATCTTCGACAAGGACAAAAGTTATTTCGACTGGATTGCCAAAGGGGATTTCACCCTTGACACAAAGCGGCAGTTCAAACGTCTGTACGATGAATACGCCGCACAGGCAAAGGCAGAGGCCAAAGCCGCGTCAAAACCGGCAAAACCTCTCACAGGGAAGGATCTCGACGACGCGGCGAACCTGCTCAAGGACCATTTCGGTTCCAGATGAACATAGTTGTCAAGACTGCCTGCGGTCATGTGATATGCAGACCTGATACAAGCTGGGAAAGAAAGAGCGAAGACCTCTACCTTCCGGACTTTGTCGGGTCGCTTTCTTTTACACCGGTAACCTATGCCAGGATAAGCAAGCCGGGACGCAGCATAGGAGAGGCTTTCACATCCAGATACTATTCCGACATCGGCTGCGGAATCCTGCTCTATCCGGATAACTTCCTGGACGGTTCAGAAGAAGGATTCGCGGCTGCCTCCTGCATGGACTACAGTTCCCTGCTGCCTGAGAAAATGCTTGGCAAAAACGATCCTTCCGTCCGGGAGCTCAATTTCTCCCTGAAGAAAGGGAGCATGGATATATGTTCTCTGCACATTTCGCCCGTTCCCGTCCTGAACACGGCCATACAGGAGGCCAGCAGAATCATCTACCTTCGTGCAGGTGATTTCATCGCCGTCGAACTGCAAAACAGAATGCCGCTGTACAGCAGGAATGAAGGAAATGCCAACATCAGGGGCGGATATCCCGACATGGGACTATTGGACTTCGACATAATAGTTGAATGAGCCCCGCTCCCCCGAGAATATCCTTACAAGATCTTCAAGTATAAGATCGGGCCTTGCAGCTCCGCTTTCCCAAAAGTCATTGCCGCCCTTGTCATTGGTCCTGAGAATGTTGTTATACACTCTGTCTATTCCGAAACTCGAAAAAACCGGGTTGACCGACAGAAGCTGGGATTTGGTCCGGCACCAGCCGGGATTCAGCCATACATCGGCCTCTTTAGCCAGCAGATATGCCTGTTCTATCGAAATGACCGATGATTCCCTGGCGCCTTCTTCCGCTCCGAGGGTTTCGCCGCCGGCATCGCTGACCAGCCGCGCCATGTAGTTCTGACCTCCGGGAATGAACCACTGGTCGCTGTAGGGAATATTGAAAAGTACCTTCTGACGACAGGAAGTGTCTGCCGATTCCATGATTCCGATATAGTTGGCTTCAATTTCGTGAAAAACGGAATCCGCTTTGTCAAGACATCCCGTCAGCGCACCGAAGAAGCGGATGTACTCGGCCCGAGCCAAAGGATGGCTTTCAAGATGGTCGTTCGCCATTATCAGCCTTATTCCCAGGCTTCTGAGCTTGGCGACGTACTGCGGCTCAACGGAAGACACCGAATAAGCGACCACATAGTCAGGTTTCAGGGATACTATCCTTTCGTAATCAAGTTCCGAATCGTAGCCTATGTCGTAGACATCGTTCCTGCCCGTGAGCTGCGGAGAGCTTACATAACCCAGCCCGGACACTCCGGTGATCACTGAATCTTTTCCGACTGCGTCCAGATAGGCCACATAAGAAGTCGACATGCATACGATGCTTCCGGCAGGAACGCTAATGTCTATAGTATCCGGAGATGCTCCAAAGGGAGAAAAAGTGACGACATGTGATGAGTCGACAATGGAAAAGAACTCTGCGTATCGTGTCCCTTCCGATCCGTTCACTTCATTCCTGTCCGCTCCGGAACAGGATAGCGCGGCCGCCGCAACCAGTATGTACCAAAAATATTTCATGGTGCAAATATAGGGATTGCAGGACTTTTCATGAAACATGGTTTCGTCGGAAATGCTTTCAAAGGGTCCGGCATGGCGAAGGTCCGGCATGGCGAAGGTCCGGCATGGCGAAGGCTCGGGCCGAGCCGTGATGCCCGCGCTCCGGAACAGGTACCGCTCAGGCGGGTGTCAAAGTGTTGCAGGATAGGCGCGGAAATGCTATTTTTGCAATGATGAGGAAGAAT
>CAYTYL010000131.1:0-2278 GCA_964441715.1 uncultured Muribaculaceae bacterium | reverse complement strand
AAGCTCTGTAGTAAAGAGTCAACAGCCTCGCAAAATCAAAACCGTGGACAAGTTCACGCATGGAACGTATGACCTCCATGATTTTCTGTTCTACTGCGGCGTCGAGAGCGGGATCGTCCAAAGAAAGCTGTTTTTCCGCAGCCGTTCCGGTCTGCATGGAATCAATCCATTTGTCCAGAATCATGGCCAGTGCGCCGCCTTCGGGTCTGGCTTTGACGCTTATGTTCCGGATCAGCTCTCTGTAAGTGGCGAGACCTTGCCCTTGGTTGCCGTGCAGTCTTCTTTCCGGGGACAGGTCGGCATCGGCCACGACAAAGCCGCGGTCCATCACGTAGTTTCTTATAGTCTGCAGCAGGAATGACTTTCCGCTGCCGTATTTTCCTACTATGAAACGGAAAGAAGCTCCTCCGTCGCTGACGATGTCCACATCGTGCAGCAGGGCCTCTATTTCCCGTCGTCTGCCGACAGCGACATATGGAAGGCCTATCCTCGGAACGACTCCGCCTTTGAGCGAGTTTATAATGGCCTGCGCTATTCTTTTAGGTATTCTGTTATTGTTGTCAGTCATTGTATACGTATTTTTCCAAAGCTGTTCTGTAATCTTCTATCACGGACGCTCTGCCGTTTTCATCTTCCTCCAGCGCCACATCTCCGAGCAGTTCCTCCATGCGCGCGTTGACCCTTTCCACCATAACGCCTTCAGGAATATGCCGGGATTTGAGGAAAGGTCTGTAATCCTTGTGTTCCAGCAGCAGCTTAAGAAAATCCTTTTCATCGTCTTTCTTTCCTGACGGCGCAGCATCGGCATCCGTGTTATCCGTTTTTCCGTGTTCAGTTCCGGCGCTTCCGTCAACATTCGCTTCTGTTTCCGTATCATCGTCCAGTACAAGAGCTTCTTTGACAGCATCGGCATCCCTGCGAATATCTCCAAGGAGGCTGAAGTCGATTCTGACGGCATCTCTGGCTTTTTCCCTTCCGATGCGCTCTTGCTCTAACTTCTGCATGAGCAGACGGCCGTTCCACTCAGTCCGCCATTCATCGGCGGCATTTTCAAGCACCGACAATAATTCGGAGGATAGTTTGGGAGTCCGTATAAGCGGTTTCGCCCCCAATTTTTTTCTGAGCGTAAAATCTATGTCGCGCAGTATGCAGGAGATGGCTTCGGATTGCAGTCTTTCCGAGAACATCTGCACAGGCGCCGTTATTTTCCACGTCCCGTATCGGTAGCTCCATGTCTCGTCCGGGCATACCTTCATTCCTTCAATCTTGATTTCCTTTTCCGGCCAGAATACCGCCCCGGGGAAAATTCTGCGTACTTTCGTTTCGGTACGGCCCGATACGGCAACTTTCATGCTGGACTGTAAAATCCTCTCAACATGCGGAAAAATTCTGCGTAGCATGAACGGGACTGCGCTTCTGCTTTCCACGGGGAATTTCCTGTAAAGAATCTTTTCACTTATCTTGTAGGTACTGACCTCCTCGGCGGCGGTAAAGAGAGCATCGTCGCTTGAAGAATTGTAATTACCTATTGTCCCGGCGGTTCCGGAAAAAGCTTTTTCTTTTGCGAACACTTCATCAAAGTGTCCGTCCAGCCTGTACAATACTGCATAGTCTTTGAGCCATTCATCTATGTACGGACGCCTGGATGCCGTATTGAGTCCGCTGTAATTCTTTTTGAGCTCCTGAAGTATTTCATAGCCTTCTTCAGGATTGCGGAGGCCTACCTGCATGAGAGTCTCGTAAATATAGACGAACAGATATGAAAGCGGGACATCCGGGAATTCTCCGTGTCTCAGCATGGTCCTTATTGAAAAATAGGAACGGAGCTGGGCAATGTTCATGGAAGAGTATGTCGGGAAATAGCTGAAGAAGTCTACTGTCGGACTGCCGTCGGTATAGTTCGCCATGAAAACGGCCTGTTTGCGGAAAGAAGCTGCCCGGTTGACATAGTGTTCTGCGTCTGATGACTCCATTTCCATAAGTCCGCGGAGCTGAGAAGGCAAATCCTTGTATTCGCTTTGCGGAATGCCGCGGTGCACTTCATCGGGCGGGCTTACCCAGTTCGATTTCTGCATCAGCCGCCCGGTGCCGTCCTCGGGACCGTTGGCCGGCGCATTCAGCGGTTCGTCAGTATAGTAATCGTAATCACCACTCATCACAAACTTTAAATGTACGTAAATTTTTTTGTTTGCAAACATGACGGATACTATATTTGCAGGCCGATATGAAGAAGTTTTTTCTCATAATTCTTTTCTTGATGCCGTTTCTGTGCTGCCAG
>CAYTYL010000130.1:0-2427 GCA_964441715.1 uncultured Muribaculaceae bacterium | reverse complement strand
CGCTGATAAGTTCGCATTTGTACGGATCGCCTTTTTCGCTGAAATGCTCCATGGCTTCGGCCTTGGAGACATCGATGCGCTCAAACTTCTGGTTCTGATGCGCAAGCTCGAGCATTTTCTTCTCGATCTTGGGGAAATCGGAATCCGAAATGGTTTTGCCGCCGAGATCGACATCGTAATAGAAACCGTTCTCGATGGCAGGGCCTATCCCGAACTTCACCCCGGGGTAAAGGGCTTCCAATGCTTCCGCCATAAGATGGGAAGAAGAATGCCAGAACACTTTCTTGCCTTCATCGTCCTCCCATTTCAGGAGCTTTATCGAACAGTTTTCATTGATAGGACGTGTCAAATCAATAGTGACGCCATTGTCAACAGTACTGTCATTTTCTGGCTTCACTGACACTGCAAGCACTTCCGAAGCCAGCCTCGGACTTATGCTCTCCGCTATTTCGTAGCCTGTAACGCCCTTATCGTAGGACTTTACGCTACCATCAGGAAATGTGATGTTGATTTTCATATGACTTGACACAAATTTATGAACTGCAAATATACGAAAAAAAACCTATCTTTGTCTAAATCTGCATTTACGCTGACATGAGTGACGAAACAAAAGCCGTAAACGTATGGAATGAGGCAGGTAAAACCGGCGCCAAACTGGGCTTGCTCTGCATTGCCTGCATGGCAGCCTCTTTTCTGATATCCAAAATACATGGCGGAACAGCCATTGTGCTGCTGGTATCTGTCCTCAATTTCATCATCTGGGCAGTCAAATTTACCGGATGCATAGCCATCATGCGCAGAGACATGACAAGGTTCGCGATGGCACAGCAGGAAGATGAAAGGGGCAGAGCGTACAGATTCGGCGTCGCCTCCGCGCTTCTTTCGGCACTGATAGTCTCTGCGGCGACCCTTGCCAACATCCTTTTCATTTCACCGGAGATGTTCCAAGCCACCATCGATGCCGTCATGAACCAATATTCCGCAGTCTTGGACGCCAACGGCAGACAGGCTCTGGAGTCGGTCAGCGGAAATCTTCCGACAATAAATTTTTTCGTCACCCTGGGCTACTGCTTCGTTTACGGATGGATTCTGTCAGCAATACTTTCCAGAAGCATCCGGCCGGCGGACCCTTTTAAACCTTAAGCGCAATGAGCTATACCAAAGACTTGAGCATCGTCATTCCCCTTTTCAACGAAAAGGACTCTCTAAGCGAACTTGTAGGGTGGATTGAAAAAGTCGTCGGGGAAAACGGATGGTCTCATGAAATCATCATGGTGGACGACGGGAGCACGGACGGCTCGTGGGACAGGATCGAAGAGCTTTCGAAATCAAACCCTGCCATAAGGGGCATCTCATTCAGAAGAAACTACGGCAAGTCGGCGGCTCTGTACTGCGGATTCAAGGAGGCGGAAGGCAAGGTTGTCGTCACGATGGACGCCGATCTTCAGGATTCGCCGGAGGAAATCCCTGAAATGTACCGCATGATAACAGAGGACGACTACGATGTCGTGTCGGGATGGAAACAGCACAGGCAGGACAACAAGCTTACCAAGAACCTGCCGTCGAAACTGTACAACGCCACGGCAAGGAGAATCACGGGCATCAGGCTGCACGACATGAACTGCGGACTCAAAGCATACAAAAACGAGGTCGTCAAGAACATCGAGGTCTACGGTGAAATGCACAGATACATTCCCTATCTCGCCAAAAACGCAGGTTTCAGCAAGATCGGGGAAAAACCGGTGCACCATCAGAAACGTAAATACGGTAAGAGCAAGTTCGGGATGGAAAGGTTTGTGAACGGATTTCTGGACCTTCTGTCCCTATGGTTCCTGAGCACATTCGGGAAAAAACCGATGCATTTCTTCGGATTTACGGGCATTCTGATGTTTCTTGCGGGATTCATCATAGCGATTTGGCTCATAGCAGTCAAGCTCATCCACCAGGCCAACGGCTGGAAATTCCGTCCCGTTACGGATCAGCCTCTCTTCTATCTTGCACTCGCAGCGGTAATCATCGGCACGATGCTTTTCCTCGCAGGATTCATCTGCGAAATGATTTCCAGAAGTTCTTCTGACCGCAATCACTACAACATAAAGCACACAATCCGTTAACAGCCGAAACAGGCAGCAGACACAGACAGCAAGCACAAGCCAGCCGACAACCGCTATGCCTGCTTTCCCGACAAAGCAAAGAAGTTTTATCGTCGGGAAAAGGGTTCGTCGGGCGAAAGCCGTCGTACTGGCCGGGGCAGACGGCACGGGCTGAGGGCAGCTAAACGACAGGCCGGAAGGGCGGCAGACGGCACGGACTGAGGGAAGCAAGGCGGCAGGCGGAAGGGCGGCAGACGGCACGGGCTGAGGGCAGCAAGGCGGCAGGGCGAAAGCCGGCCGCGGACGGCGGAGCACAAAAAAAAGCGTCCCCGAC
>CAYTYL010000129.1:0-2556 GCA_964441715.1 uncultured Muribaculaceae bacterium | reverse complement strand
CTTCAGGCCGTTGTCAAGGGTGTAGATTTTTGCCCCCATGGGGTCTCCGGCGACGGTTTCGTACTTGTATTCGCCGCAGGCTGCTATTGACAGGACACCGATCGCTGCCAAGGCAATTTTACATAAGCAGTTCATCTGAAAAAAAATTATCCCGCGCAGTCTGCGCGGGGTGACATTGGAGCGGAATACGGGATTCGGACCCGCGACCTTCGGCTTGGGAAGCCAACGCTCTACCAACTGAGCTAATTCCGCATTTGAAAGTTCTGCAAATATATGGAAAAAATCTTTTCCCGCCGTTTCCGCCCGCTTTTTTTTCACCGATTGTCCGCCGAGGGAGTCCTGTCCGTGATTGCGTCAGCAGAATAATCGGGATTTTTATTCGGGATAATTACGGGATTTCTTAAATTTGCGGCTGCGGACGCCTGCCGCGAATCAAATGACGGCAGAAGCGGAACACTGAAATTTAATCGCTTAATGATATGAAAGCTATTGTAAAGACAGATTTCCATTTCCCGGGACAGGTCGGGAAATATGTTGGCAAGGTACGTGACGTCTACGATGAAGGAAAGTATCTTGTGATGGTTGTGACCGACAGAATATCGGCCTTCGATGTGGTCCTTCCCGAGGGAGTTCCCTACAAGGGACAGGTTCTCAACCAGATAGCTGCCAAGTTCCTGGATGCTACGTCCGACATTCTGCCCAACTGGAAGGTGGCCGTGCCGGATCCCATGGTCACGGTCGGATACAAATGCGAGCCGTTCAAGGTGGAGATGGTCATAAGAGGCTATCTTTCGGGACATGCATGGAGAGAGTACAAGGCCGGGAAGCGTGAGATATGCGGTGTGAAGATGCCGGACGGAATGGTGGAAAACCAGAAGTTCCCCGAGCCGATCATAACTCCTACCACAAAAGCGAGCGAAGGCCACGACGAGGACATATCCAAGGAAGGAATCATAGCTGCGGGTCTTGTCTCCCGCGAGGATTACGAGCAGCTTGAGAAATATACCCGCGCCCTTTTCCGCAGAGGAACTGAAATAGCCGCCAAACAGGGACTCATCCTTGTCGACACCAAATATGAATTCGGAAAGAAGGACGGCGAAATCTACCTGATGGACGAAATCCACACACCCGACTCTTCCCGATATTTCTATGAAGAAAGGCTTGCCAAGGGTGAGAAGCAGAAGCAGCTTTCCAAGGAGTTTGTACGTGAATGGCTCATGGACAACGGATTCCAGGGCAAGGAAGGACAGAAGGTACCTGAAATGACCCCGGAGGTGGTTTCCAAGATTACCGACAGATACATTGAACTCTACGAGCACATCACGGGAGAGAAGTTCGTCAAGTCCGACTACACTGCCGAGCGCATCGAGAAGGATGTGGATGCCTGCCTCAAAAAGCTGAAATAGGACACGGCTTCCTGTCCGGCGGACAAGATGAAAAAGGCGGCGGCCCGGATCAAATACGATTCCGGCCGCCGTTCTTTTATGGCATCGTCTTGAAATGCGCCGTCATGTCGAAATGAGCGTCATTTTGAGGCATGTGTGATTTTTTTTCTGAGATTCCGGCCGAGCATGTGTACCAAGTGCGGTATTTTTTTGTAAATTCAACAATTCAAATTTATTTGAAGTTCAATACGCAATTCTACACTATTATGAAAGCAAGTTCAATTCTTGTCCTCGGTATGGCTGTGCTTATCGGGGCACCGAACGCATCAGCGCAGTCTTTTAAAGAAAAACTCAAAAATGCCACGGAGAAGGTCAAGCAGGAAGTGGTTAAAACTGCTTCCGGGAAAAAAGGAGCGGACACTAAGGACAGCGGCAAAGGGATTCCTAAAGTAAATGTCGCCCAGCCTGCGGCCGGTCTTAATGTCGGAAACATCGGGAAGGCTGAAAACAAAGGTACCACAAACAATCTTCCGGCCACCCACACGGCCCTTTTTGCTCCTCTCGGAGAGCCTGTGGACAAGGCATACGGCACCAGGTCTGTGAAGCCGGTGAAACCTCCGAAAGATGAGGAAAAGCAGCCTGACTGGATGGATGCTCGCGTATTGGTCTATGAGCTCGACAATGAAAGCCTTGTCGCAGAGTATCTGATTCTGGATGAATGTCTTGAAACCGGATATTTTACCATACAAAGCCCGGCGGCCTTCAGGCATCGTGCAGTTCAGCAGGAAATGGTTGACCGCACAGATGCGTTGAATGATATGGTCGAGCTGTATTATGAACTCAAATCGGAGTATTATGAGGATATTGATGACACGGGATTTATCGATCTTGACAATAAGCGTTTCGCCGATATTCTGGCAAGACGTCCCTATCAGACCGTGATCCGCTCGTCCGTCGCTCCTTTTTTCACGATTGAACATCGGGCTACATGGATAGAAGATGAGTCCAGAAGATACTTCGAGGAACATGGGGGCTATGAGAATGCCCACAAGGAAACCTGGACTGTCTGGCAGCCTTAGCTGTTGACAGCCTGAAAAGGCTTCGTGTCGGAATTTCTATTCCACGATCCAGTTCAGGACGGTGCGCTTTTCCCTGTCCACGGCCACGCCGA
>CAYTYL010000128.1:0-2606 GCA_964441715.1 uncultured Muribaculaceae bacterium | reverse complement strand
GAGCTCGCCGACATCGACGACGGTTCCCTGCTGAAGCGTACGGCCGTCAGGCTGGATGACATGATGAAGAAAACCTATGTGCAGAGCACCTCTTTCGACGAAATATCATCCATGGCCAGAAAAGCGGGGAACATGGTGTCCGGCATACCTGCCATCATGCCCATAAACCCGAATCCCGCGACATACCGGAGGTCAAGTTCATTCGGCTACAGGACCGATCCGTTCACCGGAGCCCGCAAGATGCACACCGGCTATGATTTCTCCTGTCCCCCCGGCAACAAGGTCTATGCGACCGGAGACGGCACCGTGAAGGAAGTGAATTTCGAGCTTTACGGCTACGGCAATTCCGTGCTGATAGACCACGGATTCGGCTATCAGACGAGATATGCCCACCTTAAGTCCATCTATGTGTCCGAGGGGATGAGGCTCATGCGCGGGGAGCAGATAGGGGAGACCGGCAATACGGGACGTTCCACGGGGTCGCATCTGCACTACGAAGTCATCTACAGGGGGAACTACGTGAACCCTCAGAACTACTTCGATTTCGACATGCCTCAGGATGAATACAGGGCGATAGTTGAGCAGGCTGCCGAAGCATCCGACAACGTGCTCGTGGGCCCGAACATGAGGGCGAAAATCCAAAAGAAATGACCTATCAGTTCGACAACGACAATTTCGACTTCAAGAAAGTCACGACCTCGGTGAGCAGGCTCGTCTGGAGGACGGTATGGTGGCTGCTCGGCACCCTGGCCCTGGCGTCGCTGTGCTATGTTTTCTTCTCATTCTTCCTCAACACCGAATATGAGAAGAAGCTCAGCAGAGAAAACAGGAAGTATGAAAAGATGTACCGGGAGCTTGTGGAGCAGCAGCAGCTCATCGAAGATGTCGCCAAAGGCCTCGCCACCCGTGACAACGGCATCTACAGAGACATATTCCAGGCGGACGCTCCGGCCGTGGATCCGCTCGGAAGCATGGATCTGGTGATGTATTCCGACACGGTCAGCGATGAAAACCGCGTGAAGCACGCCGCCTCCAGACTGGCCGTTCTCGGCAGCGGAGTATCCATGGTGGAAGCCAATTTCGCGGAAATCTTCAGGCTGCTCGTAAAGAACGGCATCGGCAACATGCCGGTGGACATGCCCGTGGAGGAGATGTCCTACGCCCAGGCCGGAGCATCGGTAGGGACCAAATACAATGCGATCTACAAGGTAAACTCCCTTCACGCCGGACTCGACATAATCGCCGCCCAAGGCAGTGAAGTCCGTGCCGCGGCGGACGGGACGGTTACGGAAGTGACCCGTTCCGGAAAGGGACTCGGCAATGTGATAAGCATAGACCACGGGAACGGCTACGTCACCCGCTATGCGCATCTGTCGGAGATAAGCGTGCGCAAGGGGCAGGCCGTCAGGAAAGGAAGCAAAATCGCGACCGTGGGCATCTCCGGACAGACCTACGCCCCGCATCTGCACTACGAAGTCCTGCGGGACGGCGAGCCCGTGGACCCTGTCGACTACATGTTCGCCTCGCTGTCGCCCTATGACTACGCCAACGTAGCCTACATATCGGGCAGCACCAGGCAGTCGCTGGACTGAATCCGGGCAAAAAAATACAGGCAATGGAAAAACTCTACTACACCATCGGCGAAGCGGCCGACATCCTCGGGGAGAATGTCTCCCTTGTGCGGTTCTGGTCCGCTAAATTCCCCAAGCTCCTCAATCCCAAGCGGAACGCCAAGGGCAACCGGCTCTACACCGCGGACGAGGTGGACACTCTCAAGCAGCTCTATCTGCTGATAAAAGGGAAGGGCATGACCCTCGACGGGGCGGCGAGACGCCTGGCCGACGAAAGGAAGAGCGTGGACAACAGGGTGAAGGCTCTGGAATCCCTGAAAGCCATAAGGGCGCAGCTGGAAGAAATCAAGTCTTCATTGTAGAAAAAAATTCATAACTTTGCGATTCGTTTTCATCTCGTTGCGACCAGAGACGCGGGAAGAAGCGTACAGACGGAAATAAATTATCTATAGATATGGCTACCAAGAAAATAAAAAAGGTGGAAACCCCCATTGACCAGATGGAGACCTTCGTTTCCATCCAGAAGAATTTCGCTGACTCCGAGACCAGCGTGCAGGAGAAGCTGAAGACTCTCTATGCTCTGCAGCAGGCCGACACGGCGATAGACAAGATTATCCAGCTCCGAGGCGAACTGCCCGGAGAGGTGGCATCCCTCGAAGAGGAAATCGCCGGTCTGAAGGAAAAGGAAGAATCCGTCAGACAGTACATAACCGGTCTTGAGTCAACCATTTCCGACAACAAGCAGAACATAGTGGACTGCGACAACCAGACCGCCAAATACAAGAAGCAGCTGGAAAACATCGCCAACAGCCGCGAGTTCGATTCCATAAACAAGGAAATCGAGAACCAGGGCCTTCTCCGCCAGATCGCCGAGAAAAACATCAGCGAAGCCAAGATGAAGATAGGCGAGCTGAAAGAGGAACTCAACGAACAGGAGGAAAAGCTTGCCGTGAAGGAAGGCGACCTCAAGCTCAAGAACGAGGAACTTTCCACCATAGTGGAGTCCACATCCAAGGAGGAAGCACGTCTGAAAAC
>CAYTYL010000127.1:0-2879 GCA_964441715.1 uncultured Muribaculaceae bacterium | reverse complement strand
GCGCTCTCCGTCTGCGTCATACCAATAGTTGGTCACGAAGCCATTGTCGTCAGAAGCAAGGAGACGGTTCTCCTCATCCCATTTGAGTTTGCGTTCCGTGGTCTTCTCGTCAGCCATGCCATCCTTCTTTGTACGGCTTGTATTGACATAAATGAGGTTTCCGTTGGCATCATACTCGTATGCATGGCTGTTGTTCACATTCTCGCTCTCTGAAGGAGTCTCCTCTGTGCGATAGTTTACTCCCTTCACGTTGGCAAGTTGGAACTTCTTGCCAGCATCAGTGCCGTAGGTGTATGACAAATCATAGCCTGCATTGAGCGCGCCGTCAAACTGTACATTATTCTGTGTGAGAATCTGACGCTTCGAAGTGATACGATGCATATTGTCGTAACCCATCGCAAGAGTGTAGCTTGCGGTCTTGTTGTCAGCACCAGTATAAGTGCCAGTTGCGCTGACAAGACGATAGAGTGCATCGTAAGTATAGGCTTTGTCCATGATGAACTATTCGCTGCCTTCGGGCAAGCGCCGATGTAGTTGCGCTGCACGCTTGGATGTGCTTAGTACCAATAGATGCGAACCGATGGATCATGCACGGGTGGAAATGGATTGCCCGACCGGGAAAAAAGAGGAGCTGTTTTTGGCGAAGGATTCTTACCGGAGGCAGCTCATAACACTTAATCTCCCCAAGTCATCAGACGTTCGGAAAGAATCTTCCAAAGCAGCATCCAGGCTTTGTCAAAACGGAGACACTGGGCATCTGACCAGAATTCCGGCCCGCCGTCGGCAGGATGAGGTATGCGGTCTCTATTACGCATATTTACGTAGTGTTTGAAAGACTCAGGTATCGGCTTATAATCATCACTCTCGTCATAGTCGTTTCTGCCGCCTTCCTGAAGGATGATGTCTATCATCTTTATGGCGCGACCAATCTGATGGCCATAATATGGGCCATGCATGTCGTATGAGAGCCGGTTGTTATATCGCTCCATCGTCTCCAACTTGGCACGGAGATATATCAGAAAGAAATTGTAGTGCCAGTCCTCTGTGAAAGCGCTCATCCATTTCCTCCAGGCCCATTCATGATGGGTCCGCATTTCGCGGCTTCTTACCTTGTCTCTATATGTTTTATCAGTAAACATTTTCGTCATCCTTTCGGTCTATGCATGAAAAACGCTTGCCGTCCCGATTTGAAAGCAGTTGATGTGGTACCTTAACCTCACACCAGAACTCATTCATCCGGAGCAAGTCCGGGATGGAGTAGAGTTTATGGTCGACAAGGTCGTGGACTGCATGGCAGATGCAGATATCCTTGAATTCAGGCCGATTGAGAGGTCCGGGCTCAGCCCAGGACTGCCCGTCATCCAGGAAGTTCTCCAGGCCGAATTCTTTGGCATCCATCTCCGGCTTATGGGCAAGTTCGTAAGAGGTGTGACAGGAAGCGCACTCCGGTTCCGGCGTATTATCATAATACTCGGAAAGGATTTCAAGCATTGCAGGAAAATCTGACCAGTAAGGTTCGAGAGGCTTGTCGTATAAGTTCCTGCCTTCCTCGAAGGAGAGGACGACAGAGTCCCAAGCGTCGTTGAATACGTATTTCAACGTACCTTCAACCATTATGTCATCGTCGAAGCAGTGATCATATCCTTCTTTGAGAACAGCACGATATAGGCTGATGGCCTTTTCGTACATTTTTTGTGTGAGTGCGTAAAGGCGGTCGTTGGTCTTTCGAAAGTCCAAAATCTCCTGCGGGGAGCAGAGGAACATGTCGTTCAGCATTGTCTGGCGTTCTTCAAGCTGCTTCTTTAACGTTTCGCGCCTTTCAACGCCCCATGAGGACATCGGATTAACAAGACCGCGACCTTCTGCATAGCCGGCGGTCTTGATGATGGCCTTTTCCAGGCGCATCAGTTCTTGTCTTTGTTTCTTTGTCATGGTGCTTTGATTTGTCTGCAAAGGTAGGGCGCTTGTTTGCCATTATTCGGCAGTCGTGCTTCTGCCGGAAAACGGCGGAGGCGGTGTTTATCTTGCAGCCTATATGCCGGGGCGGCACGATATGGAACTATCCAAAGAGAACGTGTTCAATCTGACCCGGACTGCCCCGGCCGGCATTGCGCCGGAATACGCAGAAATAAAATATTTTCCTATCTTTGCAGTGACACTATGGTGTGACTGATGATATGATGGAATTGTTTCACGGTTCTCAGAAAATAATCCGTCTTCCAATATTTGGAGCAGGAAATCCGAGGAATGACTATGGCCTAGGGCTGTATTGCACGACAGATATCGATCTTGCAAAAGAATGGGCGTGCTCTGAAGAAGACAATGGATTTGCCAATAGATACCGGCTGGAAACTGACGGTCTTTTGCACTTATACCTGAATGATGGCGGATATAATATCCTTAATTGGCTCGCCATCTTGCTTGAGAACAGGACTTTTGACCTGTCGCTACCGACATCCGTGCGGGCAAGAAAGTATATCCTTGACAATTTCCTCCCCAACTACGGAAAATACGATATCATTACCGGATACAGGGCGGATGATTCCTACTTCTCTTTCTCCCGGGCCTTTCTATCCAACGGCATAACCCTTGAACAGCTCAATCGGGCAATGTCCCTTGGCAAACTCGGAGAACAGGTGGTCATTAAGAGCCGGGCCGCTTTCAATCGGCTACAGTTTGTCGAAGCTATCCCTGCGGATGCTTCCGTGTACTATTCCCGACGGATGCAGAGGGACAGGAGTGCAAGATTAGCATTCCAAAAGATGCTGCAGGAAGACCCCGGTCCTAACGCCATATACATTTCGGATATAATTAAAGAAGGATGGAAAGAAGATGATCCGCGCTTATGATATAGCATATATCGACGATGCGATGGCCAG
>CAYTYL010000126.1:1890-2894 GCA_964441715.1 uncultured Muribaculaceae bacterium | reverse complement strand
GTCTTCGTGCAGGGGGATCATTGATTGTCCTCCGTCGCGGCCTTCTACGATTATGCAGGGGTTGCCGGGGATGTCTTCATAGTCGCGGATTATTCCGCGCCGATTGCCGTGTTCGTCCGTCACGGTCCATCCTATTATGTCGTCCGGCTCCCGGCCTTCAGAGGGATCGCCCGGGTTGTCTCCGTACAGGATTTTTCCGACAAGTTCTTCGGAATCCTCAAAGTCGTCCACATCGTGAAAACGGGCGACGGCCCTGTTGCCTTTGGGGAGGAGTTCCCTGAAGAAAAAAGGGACCGGTTCTCCATCGAATTCGATGAACACCGGTTCCTTTAGATCCATATCTTCGGGAGCGGCGTAGTCCAGCTTTATCACAAGCCCTCCGTCCGCACCGTTGGATTTAAGTACTTGTCCAACCCTGTGCAGGTTGTCTGTACTCGAAGGAGACATCTTAAGCTTCCGCGTTCTCTGCAGGAGCCTCTGCCCCTTCAGCTGAGTCTGCGTTCTGAGCATCGGCCTCGGCAGCTTTTGCAGCTTCTTCGGCGGCTTTTCTTGCAGCTTCCTCAGCTTCTGCCTTCTTCTTGGCGATTGCTTCGGCCCTTTCGGTGTTCACCTTGGCCTCGGCATCCTTGGCGGCTCTTGCCTTGTCTGCTGCGGCTTTGGTAAGTCCCTGTTTCTTGGCCTCAATCTTGGCGTCTCTTTCTGCTTTCCAGTCCGCAAGCTTCCTGTCGGCCTGCTCCTGAGTGAGGGCTCCCTTGGCAACGCCTCCGTCGAGGTGTTTGTGGAGAAGCACTCCTTCGTAAGAGAGGATGCGGCGTGCGGTGAGTGTCGGCTCAGCTCCGACTTTAAGCCATGCGAGAGCTCTTTCCTCATTGAGGACTATTGTCGCAGGGTTCGTGTTGGGGTTGTAGGTGCCGAGAAGCTCGATGTAACGACCGTCGCGCTTTGCGTGGGAATCAGCCACAACAATGTGGAAGAATGCGAAATTCTTCTTACCGTGGCGCTGA
>CAYTYL010000126.1:0-1880 GCA_964441715.1 uncultured Muribaculaceae bacterium | reverse complement strand
AGACGAATTTTAACAGCCATTGTGAATCTGTTTTAAAGGTTTATAAATGTTTGCTGCACCCTGCACGAGGATGCTTTGCAAATTTAGTCATTGTTTTTCTTTATGCAAAGCATGTTTCCGGGTTCGATAAAATAATCTGCTGAAAAAGTAAGAAATTCTTTGAAGTTTCGGAAAAGCTGCTTATATTTGCCATCCCAAAGTAAAGGACACATGCGGATGTGGTGAAATGGTAGACACGTTACTTTGAGGGGGTAATGGGCGTTGGCCTGTGGGAGTTCGAGTCTCCCCATCCGCACTGAAAAGCTTCGTAATCAACCGATTACGGAGCTTTTTCAGTATAATTGCCATTTCCGGTAAGGTATTACTTCGATCGTTCCATAAGCATCTTTTATAAAGTCTCACTTTATAAATTCATACAATTTTGTAAGATTCAATTTAACAAATCAAGCGCAGGTGTTCATGTTGTCTGAAAAGAAAAGACCGGCACGTTAAGTGTCGGTCTCATCTTTTAAGTATGTGAGCATGTCCCTGACGGGACTGTCAGTCAATTAGGCAAGCCTCTTTTCAAGATTCACGCGGATAGCCTTGAGGAAGTCGGCGGAATTCTTGACGACAGGGGTCACGCCTTCCATGAGGTTGGCGAGGTCCTTGGTCACGATACCTGCGTTGAGGGTGTCGTAGCATGCAGCTTCGAGCTGATCGGCGTAGTTGACAAGCTCAGGAAGGTTGTCGAGTTCGCCTCTCTTGCGGAAAGCGCCGCTCCATGCGAAGATGGTAGCCATAGGGTTGGTGGAAGTCTCTTCTCCCTTGAGGTATTTGTAGTAGTGACGGGTAACTGTTCCGTGGGCAGCCTCATACTCGTATTTTCCGTCAGGGCTTACAAGCACTGAAGTCATCATTGCGAGTGAACCGAAAGCTGTGGAAACCATGTCGCTCATCACGTCGCCGTCGTAGTTCTTGCAGGCCCAGATGAATCCGCCTTCGCTACGCATCACACGTGCAACGGCATCGTCGATAAGGGTGTAGAAGTACTCTATGCCGGCCTTGTCGAACGCCTCTTTGTATTCGGCATCGAACACTTCCTGGAAAATGGCCTTGAAGCGGCCGTCGTATTTCTTGGAAATGGTGTCCTTGGTTGCGAACCATACGGTCTGCTTGGTGTCAAGAGCGTATGTGAAGCAGGCGTGTGCAAAAGAACGGATGGATGCGTCGGTGTTGTGCATGCCCTCGATTACGCCGGGAGCGGTGAACTTGTGGATGATCTGCTCTTCCTTCTTGCCGCTTTCACCTTCGAAAACAAGCTTTGCGACACCGGGCTCGGTGGTCTGGATTTCAACATCCCTGTAGACGTCGCCATAGGCGTGACGGGCGATGGTGATAGGTTTCTTCCAGAACTTCACCGCAGGGTGGATGGATGCGATGGTGATAGGTTTGCGGAAAACGGTACCGTCAAGCATGGCACGGATGGTACCGTTCGGGCTCTTCCACATCTCGTGGAGGTTGTACTCGCTCATACGCTGAACGTTAGGAGTGATGGTGGCGCACTTGACGGCTACACCGTACTTCTTTGTGGCGTTGGCGGAGTCCACGGTTACCTGGTCGGCTGTTTTGTCACGGTTGACAAGGCCGAGGTCATAGTACTCGCTTTTGAGGTCGACGAAAGGAAGGATGAGCTCATCCTTGATCATTTTCCAAAGGATTCTTGTCATCTCGTCTCCGTCCATCTCTACGAGCGGAGTCGTCATTTTGATCTTATCCATAATGAATTTGATATTTTAAATTATAACTGATGTTTTAGTTGTTGTTCTTTTTTCTCTGTTCGGCGTAGTAGTTGATCAGGCAGCCGTCCGCAAGGATTTCTCTCTCCTCGCCGGTAAGGT
>CAYTYL010000125.1:0-3176 GCA_964441715.1 uncultured Muribaculaceae bacterium | reverse complement strand
AGTTTATTTTACACTACCTGTCTTCCGAGAAACGGTTGCCCAGATTGTATGCCTTTGACAACGATGTGCCACCCTTGAACACGGCAATCTCTGAGTCCTTGCATTCGGAAAGCTGCTTCAAGGACCTGCAAATCCAATAGTCCTTCTCAAGGTAGATCTGCTTGATCCCGAGGCCGCCTTCTTCCTTTGGGGCGGACGCCAGCTGTATGGCCGCAGCGAATGCGTCCTTATTTTCGTTAAGGTTCATGTATGTTCCAATTTGACTTGTTGGGCAGTACCGACTCTGAAATCGGCATTTTATACGACGTGACGCCGTTTAATGATTTTCTGACGCTGGTCGTTGGCGCGCCTATGTACTCGAGGATCGCTCCAAGCAGGGCACGGACGTAACTGGTGTATGTCAGGGATAACATTTCAAGTTTTTCTCTTCTTTCCGGTTCAATGTTCTGAATTATCGACGTTATGCCTTTGCATG
This sequence comes from uncultured Muribaculaceae bacterium, assembly GCA_964441715.1. Taxonomy (GTDB): domain Bacteria; phylum Bacteroidota; class Bacteroidia; order Bacteroidales; family UBA932; genus Cryptobacteroides. Next base: position 2,701 of record CAYTYL010000125.1, on the reverse strand, counting down.
CGGCATCCGGTGATACGGCAGGGATGTCGCGTATCATCTTTATCGCATCGAGAATCCTCAGCAGTTCGATGTTGTCCTTTGTGATAGGGTTGTCCTGCTGCAGAAAGGATATCTTGTATTCTCCTCGCTGAAGGGGTCTCCTGTACTTGTTCGAGCCGATGATGATCGATGAGAAAATCTGAGACGTAAGGCCCATCGAAGCAAATGCCTGAGGCCCGGTAATGTATCCGATCAGTTTGCCGTCCTTTTCGAGGAAATCCTTTACAATCTCGCTGCTGACCGGCTTGATCTTCCCTAACAGCGTTTCTTTGGGCTTATAGTACTTTCCCTTGGATATTTTGCACAGCTCCCCGGAGGCTGTCAGCCGGCTCAGTGCCTTGGCCAATGCCAAATCATTGCTGGGGTCAAAGCCAAAGTCGGAGATTGTGAATACAACCCCGACAGGGAAGGATGCTATCTTCTGTTTAACCTGTTCGCCTATTATCATACAAGCAGTGATTATGACGCAAAGATACAAAAGTCAAGTTATTTGCGCAAAAAACTTGACAAATCATGCCCGGATTCATCCGCTCCTGACACTGTGGTTTCCTAATTTAGGTTGAATTCAAGCTTTTATACCTGAGTTTTGTTTACCACTAGGGTATTATCCCTGCCAGGGGTTGAATCGAGGCCATAGGCCGGAAGGAGACTTATGACAGCATGACAACGGTAAACTATTTTCATTGATACATAATTGTTCTTGTCTGCTTTTTATAGCGATAAACAGATAGCTAGTCCATCTCTTCCCGATTTCGCCCACTCACGCTGCGGCCTCTGCCGGTGTCATCATGCTTAAGCTCACTGCAGCCTCTCTTTGTTTTAGAAGCTTATCTTTAGCGCGTATAGCATCCAAAGGATACCGGATGTAGCGGAATTGTTTACGTTTTTTTATTGTAGACGGACCACCTTTCGGACCACCTTTCGGACTTATCACTTTAAGCTATTTTCTCTTAAGATATTTGTTCCGTGGCCCAGACGCATTTACCGCTTCAGCAACAATGCTGTCGGTCGGCAAGGACCGGAACAAAGAAGCCGGCGCAGGGCAAAAACATTTTTGCAAAAACGGGAAAGAAGAGCTACCTTAGTATCCCGTTATGAAATACGGATTCGACAACGCCAAGTATCTAAAGATACAATCTGAACACATAAAGGAGCGCATAGCTCAATTCGGCAACAAACTTTACCTCGAACTCGGAGGCAAACTTTTCGATGACTTCCACGCCAGCCGCGTACTGCCGGGATTCTGTCCGGACAGCAAACTGCGCATGCTCGGACAACTCAGCGACAAGGCTGAAATAGTGATAGTAATCAGCGCAATAGACATCGAAAAGAACAAGATGCGCCAGGACCTGGGCATCACCTATGACGAAGATGTGCTCAGGCTCAGGAACGAATTCCAGAAAAGAGGATTTCTTGTAAGTTCGGTGGTCATCACCCACTACAACGGGCAGAAAAGCGCCGACCACTACCGGAAGAAACTCAAGAACCTGGGCATAAAGGCGTACTACCACTACACGATTGAAGGATACCCCAACAATGTGGCGCTCATCGACTCCGACCAGGGTTTCGGCAGAAACGACTACATAAAGACGACGCGGCCTCTCGTGATAGTGACCGCACCCGGACCGGGAAGCGGCAAGATGGCAGTCTGCCTGAGCCAGCTCTACCAGGAGCACAAAAGGGGCATCGCTGCGGGCTACGCCAAATTCGAAACCTTCCCCGTGTGGAATCTTCCGCTCAACCATCCTGTGAACATAGCATACGAAGCCGCGACCGCCGACCTTAACGATGTGAACATGATAGACCCCTTCCATCTGGAAGCCTACGGGAAAACGGCCGTGAACTACAACAGGGACATAGAAATATACCCCGTGCTGAACGCCCTTTTCGAAAGCATCTACGGAGAGAATCCCTACAAATCGCCCACGGACATGGGAGTCAACATGGTAGGGTTCTGCATGAGTGACGAGGAGGTATGCCGCGAAGCCGCCAAGAACGAGATAATACGCCGGTACTACACCGCACTGGATACTCTGGCGGTAGAGGGAGACAACGAAAATGAGGTCAACAAAATCTCCCTGCTGATGAAACAGGCCAAAATCACCACGGATTACCGCAGAACAACGGTCGCCGCCAAAGAAAGGCAGGAAGTTTCCGGAAAGCCTTCCTCCGCAATCGAACTTGAGGACGGGACCATAATCAGCGCCGAGACCAGCGACCTGCTCGGGCCGAGCGCCGCACTGCTGCTCAACGCCACCAAACATCTGGCCGGAATAGACCACAGCGTAAAACTGATACCGCAGAACATGATCGAGCCGATCCAGAACATGAAAGTCTCATACCTTCACGGCAACAATCCGAGACTGCACACCGATGAAGTGCTCGTCGCCCTCGCCGTATGCAGCACCAATGACGAAAACTGCCGCAAGGCTTTGGAAAAGCTGCCGCAGCTGTACGGCTGCCAGGTCCATTCCACGGTGATGCTGAGCGAAGTGGACCGCAAAATCTTCAATAAGCTCGGCATAGGACTCACCTGCGACCCGGTACAGAAGAAATAGGAACGGCTCCGCCGAAAACCGCTCTGCTCTGGCAACCTGCTCTGGCAACCTGCTCTGATAACCTGCTCTGATAACTTGCTCTGATAACTTGCTCTGATAACTAG
>CAYTYL010000124.1:1800-3235 GCA_964441715.1 uncultured Muribaculaceae bacterium | reverse complement strand
GAAAAAGAGAGGCAGAAAAACCAAGCAGAAGGCCGATGTGTCGGAAAAGGAAGATGCCCCCAAGGAACAGCAGCCATCTGAGGTGCAGACGGATTCATCCGCTCCTAAGAAGAGAGGCCGCAAGCCCAAGAACGGCAATTCCCAGAACGGAGCTGTGAACAAAGTTTCCGAACAAAGCGAATCGTCCGATGCTCAGACGAAGAAGGAAGAAAAGGCTGACATTGTGCCGGAAAAGGTCAAATCCCGTCGCGGAAAGAAAGCGAAAAACGCTTCTGAAACTCCCGTATCCGCAGAGGAATCCAATGGAAAGGAATCCTCCCCTTCCGTACTTAAAGACGGTTCTGCCGGGGATGCCGTTCAGCAGCTGCCCGATGTCCGCGAGCAGGAACAGAACCGCAGCCGTCAGGCTCAGGGCAATGTGAATCCGGACGATGCGGCCGAGCAGAAGCGTCTGGCACAGAAACAGAAGGCCGAACTGCTCATTCAGCGGATCGACCAGCAGCTTCAGCAGAGACAGCGTTCCGAGCAGCGCCAGCAGTATGCGAAGGTGGAATTCGAAGGTACCGTGGAAGCTACCGGAGTGCTGGAAATAATGCCGGACGGCTACGGATTCCTAAGGTCATCGGACTACAACTATCTCAATTCCCCGGATGACATCTACGTTTCCCAAAGCCAGATCAAGTCCAATGCTCTCAAAACCGGTGACACCGTTACGGGAGAAATCAGGCCTCCTCGGGACGGAGACAAGTACTTCCCTCTCGTAAAAATCAAATATATCAACGGACGCACTCCCGAATTTATCCGCGATCGTGTTCCTTTCGATTTCCTGACTCCTCTGTTCCCTGACGAGAAATTCAATCTTCTCGGACACGGACATGAAAAGGATATTTCATGCAGGGTCGTGGATCTGTTCACACCTATCGGCAAAGGACAGCGTGGACTCATCGTGGCGCAGCCCAAAACAGGTAAGACCATGCTGCTCAAGTCTATAGCAAATGCGATTGCGGACAACCACCCTGAGGTTTATGAAATTGTCCTCTTGATAGACGAGCGTCCGGAAGAGGTTACGGACATGAGCCGCAGCGTAAAAGCGGAAGTCGTGGCCTCAACGTTCGACGAACCGGCGGAAAGGCATGTGAAGGTTGCCAACATGGTGATAGAGAAAGCAAGGAGACTTGTGGAATGCGGCCATGACGTAGTCATTCTGTTGGACTCCATAACCCGTCTTGCCAGGGCATACAATACCGTGCAGCCTGCTTCCGGAAAAGTTCTGACCGGAGGTGTCGATGCCAATGCGCTTCAGAAACCCAAGCGTTTCTTCGGCGCGGCCAGAAACATTGAAGGCGGCGGTTCCCTCACCATCCTCGCTACAGCCTTGACCGAAACCGGTTCCAAAATGGACGATGTGATTTTCGAAGAGTTCAAAGGAACGGGA
>CAYTYL010000124.1:0-1790 GCA_964441715.1 uncultured Muribaculaceae bacterium | reverse complement strand
TGACCGGACTTTGGCCAACAGGAGGATTTTCCCTGCCGTGAATGTGGTGTTGTCCAGCACGCGCCGCGACGACCTTCTTTACAATCCGGATCAGGCGAACAGAATCTGGATCCTGAGAAAACTCATGGCGGACATGAATCCTACGGAGGCCATGAATTTCCTTCTTCAGCAGATGGATCAATATCAGACCAACGAAGCTTTGCTGGACAATATGAACAAAGTAAGTCCCAAGGATGCCAAGTCTTACGACAGCTTTTGACATGGGCCTTTATCATAACTGATACATGAAGTTCATTTTTGATGACACTATCGCCGCTCCTGCTACCGTTCCCGGTACAGGAGCTTTGTCTATAATCAGGGTTTCCGGCAGGAATGCCTTTGAAGTTTCAGATAAGATAATCAGGTTTAAACATGGGAATGTAAGCGGTTTCGATGCAAATACAATCCACTACGGCACCATTGTGGACAAAGACGGCGGAGCTGTCGATGATGTCCTTGTAAGCGTGTTCAAATCTCCTCATTCATATACCGGTGAAGATTCCGTAGAGATAAGCTGCCATGCGTCAGGCTGCATAGTTTCTGACATTCTTCAGCTGCTTTGCGGAAGCGGTGCCAGGCTTGCCGAACCCGGAGAATTTACAAAGAGGGCTTTTCTGAACGGGAAGATGGATCTCGCGCAGGCCGAAGCTGTGGCCGACCTGATCGCATCCCGTGACGAGGCATCTAGGAAAGTGGCGCTTAACCAGCTCAGGGGCGGCTTTTCCGATGAGTTGAAATCTCTCAGAAGCGACCTTCTGGAACTGACTGCTCTTATGGAGCTTGAACTGGATTTCAGCGAGGAGGATGTGGAATTCGCTGACAGGGACAAGCTTTCGAGGTTGCTTGACAAGGCCATGGCTAAGGTTTCCTCTCTGGCTGATTCTTTCAGGCTCGGCAATGCCATAAAAAACGGTGTTCCGGTTGCCATCGTCGGAGCTGCCAACAGCGGAAAAAGCACTCTGCTCAATGCTCTTCTAAAGGAGGACAGGGCCATCGTTTCGGATATACCCGGGACGACGAGAGACACTGTCGAAGAACTGCTGACGATTGACGGGGTAAGTTTCAGATTCATCGACACGGCGGGCATAAGGGATACGTCCGAGGCGGTGGAAAAAATCGGAATCGAGAGGACGTACAAGAAGATCCGTTCCGCGGATTATGTGTTATATGTGATTGACCCGACTGAGGATTTTGATACTCTTTGCGAGGCCGTGAAAGAACTGCTGAGCAAGGTGGATCGTACCAGACAAAAGGTGGCCGTTCTTGTCAACAAAACTGACCTCCCCGGGGTTAACAAAAATGTTACGGATATAAACGAACTTGTTTCATCCATTGACAAAGAGATAAATAGTTTCTCCATCTCGGCAAAGGAGGGACTGGGGCTTGACATGGTGGAAAAATGGCTGTCAGGCGAGCAGAAGAGTCTGATTTCCGCACATGGTGACGAGCAGCTTGTGACAAATGTCAGGCATTATGACGCCCTGAGAACCGCCCTGTCATATCTGCATGAGGTCAAGGACGGACTTGCCGGCGGCAGGCCTTCCGACCTTGTCGCTCAGGACTTGAGGGATGCCGTCAATGCTCTCGGTACCATTCTCGGCGAGTCCGTCACTCCCGACGAAACCCTCGGCCTCATCTTCTCCAAATTCTGCATCGGGAAATAGATATTTGATATCAAATATTTATATTAAGCATAGATGATTAATATAGCACTCTTTAGAAAGGAATATATAGGGAAACTATTCATCATG
>CAYTYL010000123.1:0-3393 GCA_964441715.1 uncultured Muribaculaceae bacterium | reverse complement strand
TCTTCGGCGTTCTCCGCCGGAGCGGGTGGAAACTTTTGCGTCGGGAGGCGGGCATTGCAGCGCGTCCATGGCACGTTCGAGTTTGGACTCTATTTCCCAGCCGCCCATGTGATCTATTTTTTCCCCGAGTTCCCCCTGTTCCGCTATCAGGGCGTTCATCTTGTCATCGTCCATGGGCTCCATGAAAAGTGCGGAGATGGCGTTATATCTGTCCAGTGCCTCGGCGATTTCGCTGACACCCTCTTTCACGACATCCATGACCGTTTTGTCAGGATCCATTTTGGGCTCCTGTTCCAGATATCCTACCGAATACCCCGGTGCCCATACGACTTCTCCTTTGTAGGATTGTTCCGCTCCGGCTATTATCTTGAGAAGCGTGGATTTTCCGGAGCCGTTGAGACCGATTATTCCGATTTTCGCACCGTAGAAGAAAGAAAGGTAGATGTCTTTGAGGATTACCTTGTTGCTGTTCGGGAGGACTTTGCCCACCCCGTTCATCGAGAAGATGATCTTTTCGTCTGCCATAAATAAATTTAAAGTGTATCTTCACAAAGATACGCAATAATTTTTACAGCGGGGCCATGTCTTGTCGTCTGCACCGGAGTATCGGGCGAAGTCCGGTCATTCTGGAAAGGTGTACGACAGCTCATCGCTGTAGGCTGTCCCGACGGAGTTTATCGCGAAAGCCTTTATGTATATGGTGGTGCCGGGCGTGTTGCATTCTATGGCGTTTGAAAAATCTCCGTAGCCCGGTGCATCATCGAAAACCTTGTAAACCGAGTTTGAGTTTATGTCGGGATCGGGTGACGTGTCCCAGCACAGACCGGATGCGAGGATTTCTCCGGACAGATTGTCGATGACCCAATGACGGAGGGGCAGAAGGTTCTTCTTTGAAGAGAAGAATACGTCCTCGTTGTAGAGGATGACTTTCGGCAGCTGCTGTGCGATTGTAAACTTGACCGCTTCGGATTGGAGCATTGAACGTCCGCTTCTGATGTATGCGTAGAATATATATTCGGTGCCTACTCTCATATCCGGAAGCGTGAAGGAGAAGATGCCGTTCTCTTTGTTGATTGTCGAGGGGCAGTCGGCGTATGAGGTGTCCGATTGTATGTGAAACCCGCAGTCCTGGATCAGGGCCGCCTGGGATACGGTGCATGAGAGTACCACATCCCTGCCGAATATTTCATACTTCACCGACAGGATTTCAGGACTCAGATACTTTTCCGGATCAGGGTCTTTGGAGCAAGAAGGAAACAGGAGTATTCCAAATGCGCATGCTGACGCAATCTTTTTGATGATTCTGTTTAACATTTTCACTTGATTCCTGCTTTTTTGATTTCTTCCGTAAGAACTTCGATCTGATGCTCGATGCCCTTGCGTTCCCTATATTTTTTCCAGCTGTCAGAGGACAGGAGAAGTGCGGCGGCAAGTACCAGGGCCGAGAAAGCGGCTGCGGTCGCCCCCAGGTAATATTTTTTTTTGTGTCTGAGTGACAGAATGTTCTTCTGAAGCTCGTTTATGTTCCGGAACCTGCGTCCCGGATCTTTGCGCAGGCAGCGTCTGATGATGCCGTTCCATCGGTGTACAGCTTTCTTTCCTACGCTGTCCGCCATTTCCCTTATTATGATTCCAAGAGACCAGATGTCGCTTCTTTCATCCGCCCTTCCGTCAGTGAGAATCTCCGGCGCCGAATACCGCGGGGTGCCGGCCGCACATTTGACGCTGGTCTTCCAGTCGGCATCCGCGAAGCCGAAATCGATCAGTTTCACGTGGCCGCCTGCACTGTCTATTATTATGTTGTCAGGCTTCAGATCTCTGTGTACCAGCCCTTTCCCGTGGAGATAGCGCAGCGCTTCGCACAGTTCGTCCACGATGCCGTCCATGGTGTCCGCATCCATCCCTTGCCGTATCAGAGAAGACAGCGACTTTCCATTGATCCAGCGGATGATTATGCTGTTTCCGAATCCGGGGATGTCCTTGAATCCGAGATACTGGCAGATATACGGGTGGTTGAGTTCCGACATGGTCCTCGCTTCTTTTACAAGTGCGCTTTCATAGAAAGGGTTGCCTCTGAATTCGGGTTTCAGGGATTTCAGCGCGCATTCTTCTTCACCGTCATCGAATCTGCTGATCATTCCGGGACCGCTCCTGGATATGTAGACGGTCTCGGGTTCAAGGGCTGTCTGCCTGAAATCCGTGTCCGTGTTGTAGAATATCGTGGAGTCGTTCGTCATGTTCCGTACTTGAAAATCTTATCTAAGATAAAATGAGCGGGAATTATTTCCAAATAATTTGTATTTTTACTGAGTGAACTGGCATGAGTCTTTGCTATGAGGAGTTTTATAGTCTGCATAAATTTTTTTATCGTCTTTGCGTCTGCTGCGGCTTCCTGCAGTCAGGGCATCAGGTCCGGAGACTATGATTTGAGTCAGGATTGTTTCAACGGGGTCACCATAGTCGGCCGCGACGGCAAGTACGGTGCTGTGGACAGCAGCGGAAAAGAGATATTGCCGGTAGATTATGATGACTTGTGGTTTTTGACGGATGACATTGCCGCCGCATTCAGCGGAAGCGACTGCGAGTTCTTCGACAGACGAGGCGTAAGACTTGCCTGGGCGGATGATGCTTCGGGATTGTCGGCAGATGAGCTGCTTGCACGATATGAAAAGCAAAGGCGCATCGCCGCCGCAAAATGGGAAAAGGTGACGGCGGCATACGAATATCTGTGCACGAGAGTTTCGGAAGGCGCAGGTCTGGAGGAAGTCAAAAAACTGTCCGAAGCTGTGAGGGCGGAACTCAGGTGCGCGGCAGGCGATGCCTATATGGATGAAACGCAGCGTCAGCGTATTGAAAATGCTTACAAAAGGTGCATGAAATGAAAAAATATATATATCTTATCTTGTTTTTTCTGTTTTCAGCCTCTCTTTACGCACAGGATGTTTCCCAAGTGAAGAAAAGCCCGGATTACATATATTCAGAAGCCACCGGGAGCAGTATGGAAGAGGCCGACAGCCTGGCTCTTGAAGGGATGGTCGGGAAAATATCGGAATCTTTAAAGTTCCCGTATTCCCGAGCTGTATCGGAAGCGGTAGTCCGTACCTATCTTGACGACATGAAGAGAGTGTGCGGGGTATTTCCGATTACGGAAAAGAGCGGTTTTTCTTCGGTGAGATACCTGAGGAAAGATCGGCTTTGCTCCGTTTTCCGGAACAGGATATCCAAGGTGACCGAAATGGAAAGACTGGCGATGTCCGCCGAGAAAAGTCTCCGGCTGGACGTGGCGCTGCGCTATTGGTCATGGAGGGCGGTCCTTCTGAGAAGCATCTGCCCTGTCAATGATGCCGAAATAAACGAGGCGGAAGGCCATGTGCGTTCCATAATGGACGGCAT
>CAYTYL010000122.1:0-3483 GCA_964441715.1 uncultured Muribaculaceae bacterium | reverse complement strand
GAGCCGCACATTGCAATCCTGAAGCCTTTCATTAAGCGAGTCTATCCGATAATGTTTTTCACGGCCATGCTGAAACAGGATGAATATGACGGCATATACGACGAAAATGGAGATGATTCGTACGTACATGCTCCACCCCATCGAAACTTTTGTCTTGAAAAGGTAACGCTTCATCAGGAATCAAAAAAATAGCCGAAACCGGAACGGGTGACGATTCTGTCGGCATAGTTTCCGATTTTTTTCCGGATTCTGGTAATGTTCACATCAACCGTACGGTCGAGCACCATGACATCGTCCGGCCAGATCCTGCGGATCATCTCGCCCCTGGAAATGACCCTCCCCTTTTCTTCCAGGAGAAGGCGCAGAATCTCAAATTCCGTTTTGGTGAAAGCGACATCCTTTCCATCCACCGTCACCGTCTTCCGACCGAGATCGAGGTGGAGACCTTCATAGGAGAGGACTTCGTCATGATTCTCATGAAAGGAGCCTGCGGTTCTCCTGAGAACCGCCTTTACACGGAGCATGACTTCCCTGACTGAAAACGGCTTGGAGATGTAATCGTCGGCCCCAATGCCCAAACCTGTAAGCACATCGTTTTCAGTATCCTTGGCAGTGAGGAAAATTATGGGGATGCCGGCGGTGGCGGGAACGGCCTTAAGCTTCTCGGCCATTTCAAATCCGGACATTTTCCCCATCATGACATCAAGCAGAATAAGGTCGAAGGAACTGATATCCATCTTCAAAGCCTCCTCCGCCGAATACGCAACGCTTACATTGTACCCCTCCGCCCTGAGATTGAACTTGAGGATATCACATAAATCCGCCTCGTCATCCACTACAAGTACGGAAATCCGACTTTTGTTGTTTTCCTGCATTCCGATATATCCTAATATAAATGCAATTTGGTCATTTTTTCGTCATTTCTCACTGAAATGACGTTAATTTTTTATTAAAAGTATTTCTGTTAAAAGAGCGGAAGGTTCAAGACGGCTGACACAAAAAAGAAGTCTCAAAAAAACAGATACGAAAAACGGCAGGCCAAGCCGGCCTGCCGCAGATATAAGATAACGTTTCCGTCAGTTAGAAGCTCCACTTGGCGCTGAACAGCATCTGCCAAGTAGAATTGAGGTTGCTGTACTTTTTCCAAGAAGGCTTGGTGAAAGTGTAGACATCATCCTTATAGTTGAGAACCACATTGCTGCTCAGAATCTTGTAGCATCCCCAATCGCTGTTGAGAAGGTTTCCGAGATTGTTGATGTCGCAAGAGAGCTCAAGAGTGTGCTTCCTGTTTCCTACATTGAAGTAGAAATCCTGAGCAACCTTGAAGTTGACTCTGTTGAGCCAAGGCGCCGCAATGGCGTTTCTCTTCATATACTCACCTCTGTGGTTGCTGAGATAACGGCTGTCCTCGATGAACTGGGCGAACTCGTTCTTGTTTTCAGCTGATGAGAAAGGCATGCTTGAAAGTTCATTCGCAGTAGGGATGTAAATGAGCTGTGCGGCCGATCCTGCTCCGCTGACATTGGACATCAGATAAGACATCCTGGAATATGAGTATGAATTGAAGAATCCGATGTTCGATCCCTCATAGAACACTCCGAGCTTGGTAGCGAGGTGCTTGCCTTCGTTGATGGTGTAGCTGGCGCTCGCTATCGCACGGTGAGGAGTGACATATCCGGAATATCCGAGTTCAGGAACGTTGCAGCCGTTCTTGTTGTAGATGTTGGCAAATTCGGAGATCTGGTCACCGTTTCCGTCGGAAATGGTTCTCGAATCGCTGTAGGTATAGGCGGCCGTGAGATCGAGACCCCAGGCAAACGTCTTGCTCAGCTGTGCGGTGAGAGAATAGTAATGACCGTGAATATCCTTCTCATTGTGGATATAGTAACCGTGCATCCTGCTGCCCGCGCTGTTGCGGATGTTTTCATCCTTGAACAGAGCTCTGGTTCCGGATTCTCCCGGAAGGCTTATGGTGCCGTTCTCCACATAGCCGAGAGAAGTTGCGTAAACTTCGTTGAAGTTGTAGCTGTACACTCCCTCGAAAGTACCTTTTATGCCCCAGGGAAGGTTGGCATCGACCGCAAGTGAAGACTTCCAGGATGAAGGCATCTGGAAATCCTTGGCTATGATTGTAGTGTAGCTCGGAGCGGGAAGATCCTGTTTCACGAAACTTCCGCTCGAATAGATGGAATTGATGATGGTGTTCCTGTCATCGGAGAAATGCACCACGGGGTTACCGGTTGACGGGTTGGCCACGTACTGGTACTGAAGCACGTTGGAGTTGCCCATCGCTGAAACAATCCACACGTTAGGAATACGTCCGGCAAAGATTCCGGTACCTCCTCTGAGGATAAGGTTGCGGTTCTTGAGGATGTCCCAGTTGAAACCAAGTCTCGGAGAGACCATGACCCTCTTCTGAGGAAGCTGGTCGGTGCTGAGTCCCGCAAACGTAGAGCCGGGGTTGGCAGCGGCTACGGCAGCGAAGTCTTTGTTGTAGTTGTCATTAGGGATGTTGTACCAAGGCAGTTCGAAACGTACGCCGGCGGTGAATTTCAGATAGTCGTTGATATTCATCTCGTCCTGAGCGTACCAGGAAAGCTGCGAATAGTCAAAGGTAGGATAAGCCTGCTTTGTGGGATCATCCAGGTTGGCATGCGTGATCATGAAAGCTGCCGGACCGGTGGTAGGACCGGGATTGGTCACATCCGCCATGAACGCGGCCGCGCTTTCGTATATGTACCAGCCGGCACCGCCCTGCATGAAGCCGTTCTTGGCACGGTTCCACTCGAACTGCACGCCTCCGGTAATATTGTGAACGCCTACGGAGTAGGAAAGCTCGTCGGTACCTATGAGGGTCTGCACGTCGCGAAGGTTGCCGTAGGTGAACGGATCAAGTCCGAAAGTGGTATATATGGCAGAAGTATTGTTCCCTGTCACTCCGCTGTTGCTGAGAATATCCACGGTCGGGAAGAACTTGCCGTCATAAGACCTCGGCTCGTCCTGATGAGACCAAGTGAATCTGAGGGTGTTGTTGGCCTTTCCATCCATAAGACGGGAATTGAGCTCTGCCGCAACGGATGTGAAGTTCTGCTCCTGGAAGTAGCGTGAGTTTTCGAAATAGAGAGCGTATGAAGACTGACGTCCGGCCGAGTAGCGGTTGAAGCTGATCGGAGATCCGTCGTGAGCCACATAGTTGGAATTCGTACCTCCGATAGGAGACATGGATGAAGACGGAGGGTTGGAACCGTATGTATGGGTATGGCTGAAACGGACGTTGAATCTGTTGTTGTCGTTGATGTTCCAGTCTACCCTGGCAAGTACCTTGTAATCAGGAGTTTTCAGAGAATAACCCTGATAACGGCCGGGATTGTATCCGAACTCCGACGAAAGGAATGACTTGATCTCATCATGTTCGGATGCCAGAGGACGGTTGTAGACCACATCGTCTCCCCACTGCTGATCAGCGGAAGTGCGGGCCTCGTT
>CAYTYL010000121.1:0-3588 GCA_964441715.1 uncultured Muribaculaceae bacterium | reverse complement strand
CATAAGCCTTCACATGCCCCGTCTCGGGCTCCATGGCCACGAAAGACGAACGGAGGAAGGATTTGTAATAACGGATGGAGTCATCGGGGGTCATGGTCGTGTCTATGTAGCCTTTGCCCTCCCAGCTGAACACCCTCATCTTCACGGGCTCGCTGAACGACTTCATTATCTCGGCCTCGCTCATTCCTTCCTTTTTGCGTACCCTGTAACGGTCGCTCCAACGCCTCGCCTGATTCATCAGCTGGTTGACGGTGGCATCGTCCACATCATTGGAGAACGGCTTGTTCCTCTTGTACTTGAGGTCGCTGAAGAAAGTACGCTGAAGTTTCGTGAGATGCTCCGTCATGGCCTCTTCGGCATATTTCTGCATCTTGTAGTTTATAGTGGTGTAGATGCGCAGGCCGTCCTTGTCCAGATTGTACTCGCTCCCGTCCGGCTTCCTGTTTTTCTTGAGCCAGCCGTAAAGTCCGTCCTGTTCCCACAGCAGAGAGTCCCTGGAGTAATCCTCCGCAAACTCATAACCGCCCCTTTTGGGCTTCGTCCTGTTCATGTAGCGCCTCAGCATGTCCCTGAAGTAAGGGGCCAGACCGGCATTATGGTCCTGCACCTGATAATCCACCGTTATGGGTATTCCTATGAGGGAATCGCGCTGACTTTTAGACAGATATCCGGCCTTCTGCATCTGGCGCAGCACGAAATTCCTCCTGGTGAGCGACTGGTCGGGATTGAGTACGGGGTTATACCTTGTCGGTTTGTTGATCATGCCCACAAGCGTGGCAGACTCCTCGGCGGTAAGCGCAGACGGGTCCTTGGCAAAGAAAGTTCTCGCCGCGGCCTTGATTCCGTAGGCGCTGCTGCCGAAGAATACGGAATTCAGGTACATGTCCACGATTTCTTCCTTGGTGTAATTCCTTTCGAGCTTCACCGCCGTAATCCATTCCTTCAGCTTGACCCACACCATCTTGAGACTGGACATTCCGGGGATGCCGCTCTTCGTGTCGGCCCTCGGATACAGGGTCTTGGCAAGCTGCTGGGTAATGGTGGATCCGCCGCCCTGACTGGAGTCATGCATGAGGATGGTCTTGAAAGCGACCCTCCCCAATGACACCAGATCCACGCCGGAGTGCTTGTAGAAGCGCCTGTCCTCCGTGGCCACGGCCGCCTCGACTACATATTTCGACAATTCATCGTAGGAAGCATAGGAACGGTTCTCTATATGGAATGTGGTAAGGATTTCACCGTCTTCCGCAAGAACCTGCGTGGCGAGCTTCGTGTCGGGGTTTTCGAGTTCCTCGAAAGAAGGAATGTCCGCGAACGCCCAGACAAGAAACAGAAGCAGGAACAGCAGCGCGAAAGGGCACATTGCCAAGATCCAGAACCACTTTGATAGCTTTTTCCTCGTAGTGTCAAGCATACTAAAAACTTATGAAATTATAATTTCATTCTCTTTCAAAAGAACAAAAGTAGCGATAAAATTTGGATTTTTGCTTTGAAACTCACTTACTTTGCCAAGCATTAGAAAATGGACTTGTGATGGCTGAAAATTTAGTGATAGTGGAGTCTCCGGCAAAAGCCGGGACAATTCAGAAGTTTCTGGGTGAGGGATATGTAGTTAAGCCAAGTTTCGGACACATCCGCGATCTGCAGGAGAAGAAGCTCAGCGTGGACGTTGAACACGGCTTCAAGCCCGAATACGTGATTCCCGATGACAAGAAGAAAGTCGTGAAGGAGCTGAAAAGTCTTGCCGGCAAGGCCGACACGGTGTGGCTCGCGTCCGATGAAGACCGCGAAGGAGAGGCGATATCATGGCATCTGTATGAGACCCTGGGACTTAAAAAGGAAAACACAAGGAGAATCGTTTTCCACGAGATAACGAAATCGGCCATATTGAACGCCATCAGGAATCCGAGAGACATAGACATGAGCCTCGTGGATGCGCAACAGGCCAGAAGAGTGCTCGACAGGCTTGTCGGCTTCGAACTTTCCCCAATTCTCTGGAAAAAGATAAAGCGCGGACTGTCCGCCGGAAGAGTTCAGAGCGTGGCCCTTAGACTTGTCGTGGACAGAGAAAAGGAAATCATAGCCTTTAAAAACGAACCCTACTACAGGGTCGGCGCCGTCTTCCATCCTTCGGGAACTCCGGCCTCGACAAAGGTGAACGCAGTCCTCGAAAAGAAATTATCATCCTACGAAGAGGCCCTTTCTTTTCTGAAAGACAGCATCGGAGCGTCCTACTCCATTTCTTCCATCGAAAAGAAGGAAGGCAGAAGGTCGCCGGCACCGCCCTTCACGACGTCCACTCTGCAGCAGGAAGCGTCCAGAAAACTCCGCTTTCCCGTTAGCCTGACCATGAGGATAGCCCAGCAGCTCTACGAAAGAGGACTCATAACCTACATGAGAACCGACTCCGTGAACCTGTCCTCGCTTGCCCTCAATTCCTCCAAGAAATTCATAACGGAGAATTTCGGCACTGAATATTCCAGCCCGAGACAGTTCCACACCCATTCAAAAGGTGCGCAGGAGGCTCATGAAGCCATCCGTCCGACATACATAGAGAACAGCACCATAGAAGGAAGCCCCCAGGAAAAGAATCTCTACAGCCTCATCTGGAAAAGGACGGTCGCCTCGCAGATGGCCGACGCCAAGCTGATGAAGACGGACGTGAAGATAGCTTCGGACAAAAGAAGCGAGCAATATGCGGCGCAGGCAAGCGAAATCCTGTTCGACGGATTCCTGAAAGTCTATATGGAGAGCTCCGATGACCAGCCGTCGGAAGACGAGGTCATTCTGCCCGAACTGCACAAAGGAGACATCATGGAAGAAAAGGGGGTAACCGCCGACTGCAAATTCACGGCGGCTCCGCCCCGCTACTCGGAAGCTTCCCTCGTAAAGAAACTGGAGGAGCTGGGCATAGGACGCCCCTCCACCTATGCCCCCACAATCACCACCCTGACCACCGGCAGAGGCTACATAGTCAAGGGAAACAAGGACGGTGAAAGCATTCCCGTCAGAAATCTGTCACTCAAAAACGGAGAAATAACGGAAGTCCGCAAGAACGAAACGGTCGGAGCCGAGAAAGGAAAGCTTATCCCTCAGGAAATAGGGATGATCGTCACCGACTACCTTGTAAGCAATTTCACAGAAGTGCTCGACTACAATTTCACCGCAAATGTCGAAAATGACTTCGACGAGATAGCCGAGGGCAAGGAAGTGTGGAACGAGGTAATAGGCCGTTTCTACGCCCCCTTCCACAAAAGAGTCGAAGAAGTGGAGGAAGACAGGAACTACACCAGGGTGGAGAGAGAACTGGGGACGGCCCCCGACGGGCAGAAAATCACTGCAAAATACGGGCAGTGGGGACCTTATGTTCAGAAAGGAGAAGGTGAAGACAGGAAATTCGCCAGCCTCGGCCAGGGACAGCTCATAGAAAGCATCACACTGGAAGAAGCCCTGAAACTGTTCGACCTGCCGAGGACCGTGGGAACGATAGAAGGCACGCCGGTAATCGCCACGAAGGGAAGATTCGGCCCATATCTGAAGTTCGGCGACAAAAACATCTCCATCCCCAAAGGCACCGATCCTCTGAAC
>CAYTYL010000120.1:0-3683 GCA_964441715.1 uncultured Muribaculaceae bacterium | reverse complement strand
GAGATATGGTGTAATGGTAGCACTACAGATTCTGGCTCTGTCAGTGAGGGTTCGAATCCTTCTATCTCAACAATTCATAGCGGTAATCAGGGATTACGGATTTACGCACTGCAATGCACTCACTCTTCCCCGGTTATCAACCACATAGACCCCCTTTCGGGGTTATGATGGCGGGGTAGCTCAGCTGGTTAGAGCGTCGGATTCATAATCCGGAGGTCGAGGGATCGTGCCCCTCTCCCGCTACTCTCAGATTACGGAGTTACGTCTCAAACGTAGCTCCTTTTTTCTTTTTGCCTCGCCAAGCGTCCCGATGAAGCAAATCCGGATCTGATCTCCTCCTGTAAACTCGTTGGAAAAACTACGGTGCATATCTGAAAAGTCGTTTACATGAATTTCATTAAAGAGCCTGAACGTGAGGCGAGACATATCTTGGTTCTCTCAAGTGTTTGGAGTTAAACCGCCATCAAGTCCAAAGTCATCACCATTGGCGTATATGCAGTTGAAAACGACAAGCTCATAGAATCGTTCCATGCAGGGATTTTTTCTTGGACACCAGAAACAGAGATTCGCCTCATCGAATCGACTAAAACGCCGCTGCTTTACCGTTTGACGGATCTCAAATTTTATCTCCATGCCCAGAAGAACGAGTATCTTCCGCACGGTATCGATAAAAGGATTTCCCTTGCCGCATTCAATATCCTTAATCGTAGCGAGACTTACGCCCGACATCTCAGCTCTCCATTTGTCCACTATATTAAACTTTAAAGGCAAAGAGAGAAACAAAAAACTGCTCAACAGGGGAAAGTTTAATAAAACCTACTTCCGAAAGCCAGGACGCCACCAACGGAACACCTCGCCCGCACCTATCTCAAAATGACACTTGACGATGCCGAGATCGACTTTCGTAAAGAATCCTATGCCCGCTTTGGCCTCGACCTTGCCATCGTCATGCAAGATGAAAAGGAACTTCTGCTGGTTCATGGCCGTAGGAGCCTTGAGGGCAGCACCCACCCCGTTTCTGAACCATTCAGGGACAGCGGATCCCGATTCATTCTTAGAAACTTTTTCTATCGGCTTCACCTTGTGGCCGACACCCTGCGTCAGACCATATCCGACAGCTATGACACAGACGAACTTTTCATCATCGCCAACGATAAACGCCCCGGTGATTTTCTTGAAGGTCAGTCCTACCCAACATGTGTTAAGTCCCAGAGTCTGAGCCTTGAGAACCAACTTCTCTCCCCAGTACCCGAGCCTTTCGTCAAGTTCCGGTCCTTTTCTGCCTACCAAGGCGAAATAGTTGGAAACCCCGGAAAATTTTCCGTAATGGGCCATGCGGCTGTCAAATGCTTCAGGTTCATCCAGAACGAGCTGGATATGAAGCCCGGCGGACGAGTTTGCCTCTTCCATCAAGGAACGGAGCTTTTCCACCTTTTCTTCTTCTATCTTCTGTGAAGAATAGGCCCTCACAGCATGCCTGACGTCAATTGCTTCCTGTATAGTCATGATGCTTACGTATTTTTCAGGAACACGCAAGCATCAAAATCCATACCCGGAACGAATCATTCACCTCCTCCCAAGGCATGATAGAGAGTAATGACGGCTGTGATTTCATCCATCTTGTCACGCGACAATGACTGCCGGACAGACAAAAGAGACTGCTGAGCCGTGAGGACCTCCAGATAATTAGAAGAAGAATGCCTCATCAGAAGTTCTGTTTTCCGGACAGCTTCTTCCAGGGACTCCACAGTCTGTACATTAAGTTCCATCCTGCCCCTGGCGGTCTGGAGCGCCACAAGAGCCTTGTTCACTTCACTGCCTGCATCAAGCAGCTTCTGCCTGAATGAAAGCGATGCGATTTCATATTCAGCCTCGGCTTTTCTAAGATTGGCGATGTTTCCGCCTCTGTTGAACAAAGGCTGGGAAAGGGCTGCCAATGAAGAAAGAAGCCATTGTGCAGGGTTTACCACCGCTCCGCCGCCATTGTTTGTCCACCCGGCGCTTCCTGACAGCGTCAGGGAAGGATAAAACTGCGCTTTTGCCGCACCAACACCATAGAACGCCTTTGCAAGAGCCATTTCCGCCTGCCTGACGTCAGGCCTGTTGGAAAGAAGACTGACCGGCACACCTGCGGACAGTTCTTCGGGGAATGACTGGTCCGAAAGGTCTCCGCGTTCAATCCTGGAGGGAGGGCATGCAAGCAGCAGGCAAATGGCGGTCTCCGTTTCATTTCTGCTTTTAAGCAAGGACAGGATGGATGCCTCAAGCGTGGCCTTGTTGGCCTCAGCCTGAAGTACGGCCGCTTCGTTGGCCTTTCCGGCACGCTTCAGCGATTTCAGCACGGAAACCGTACGCCCCCAGCTGTCGGCAGTTTCCCGGCCGATCCTTATCTGTTCGTCAAGCATGAGCAGAGTGTAGTAGGAGGATGCCACAGAAGACACCAGCGATGTCTGCACCGCCCTTGAATAGGCCTGCGCTTCGGCAAAAGATGCGAAAGCCGCACGTTTGGATGCTGTCAACCTGCCGAATATGTCGATTTCCCAGCTGGCACCGCCGCCAAGACTGTATGTTTTCGAATCGGAGCCGTCCCACCGGCTGACTCCGCCTTCGGCTGAAGCGTTAAGGGAAGGCAGATAGGCCAGGCGGGCATTGAGCAGAGACGCCTCCGCCTGTTCCACCCTTAGCCTGGCAGTACGCAAATCCGTGTTCCTGACCAAAGCCGTGTCTATCAGCTCCACAAGAAACGGATCGGTAAACAATTCTTTCCAGCCCATCGCAGCGGCAGAAGACGAATCCGACGGGATGTAAGCGTCTCCGTAAAGGTTTTCAGGGACCTCTGTCACAGGACGGTAACGGTCATATACCCCACAGGATGACATTAAAACCGCTGCCATCACGACAGTAACAATATGTCTGTTCATAACTCTCATTTTTTTATTATCCATCTCCTTGAGATGCTTGATCAAGGCAACCTCTTCTTTTTCCTTGGTGACGACGCTGTCCGCTCCGGTAAATTTGACAGGTTTAATCCTTTCTTCTATGGACTGAAAGAAAATCCATAGTCCGGGAACTACGAAAAGCAGGATAAGAGTACCGGCCAGCATACCGCCGACCGCACCGGTCCCGAGCGTGGAGTTGCCCTTTGCACCCACCCCCGATGCAAACATAAGAGGGAGCATACCGAAAATCATGGTCAACGCTGTCATGAGGATAGGGCGAAGACGGATTTTTGCAGCCCCTATCGCAGCCTGTTTCAAAGACATGCCGCCACGGCGGCGTTCCCCGGCATAATCGGTTATAAGTATCGCCGTTTTGGCCAGCAGGCCAATCAGCATGATGAGTCCGGTCTGCAGATAGATATTGTTTTCCAAACCGAAAAGTTTGGCTGCGATAAAGCTTCCTGCAAGGCCGCAAGGCACTGACAGAACAACAGTGAACGGAAGGACGAAACTTTCATACATTCCGCTGAGAATCAGATATACCAGGATGAAACATACGGCAAAGATGATGAGTACGTTGTTTCCTGACGATGACTGCTCACGAGAGATTCCCCCGAATTCGTAGCTGTAGTTTCTGGGCAGGTACTCCGATGCGGTCTGACGGATTGCCTCAATCGCATCTCCGGAACTGTATCCGGCTGCCGGAGTGCCGTTGACGGCTATGGAATTGTACAGGTTGAATCT
>CAYTYL010000119.1:0-3693 GCA_964441715.1 uncultured Muribaculaceae bacterium | reverse complement strand
AAGATATTGAATTCTTTCAATTCGATATTCATCTCTGGAACCGGTTAACTGAACTCATGCTAAAGTAGATATTATTTTTTCATTTTAAAACTGAATGCACGTTCTTTTTTATATTATTTTTGTTCTGCTTCCCAAAATGCAGGAGCACTTTGAACCGCAACGGTCCACAAGTTTTGCTGCAACAGCAGATACGCTCCATTATCATTGAACATAGTCATATAGTCATGGAAAAAGAGAACTACACGAAGGATATATATTTCGCCGGAGGATGCTTCTGGGGAACAGAGCACTATTTCAAACAGATCGACGGCGTACTGGCCACCGAAGCGGGTTTTGCCAACGGATTCACGCCCGACCCGACGTACAAGGAGGTCTATACCGACACTACGGGTTACGCGGAAACCGTTCACGTCACTTACGATCCAAGGACAATCAGTCTTGATTTTCTGCTGGAAATGTTCTTCAAGGCCATAGACCCGACAAGCGTCAACCGGCAGGGAGAAGACCGTGGAACCCGCTACCGCACCGGCGTATACTATGTCGACCCGGAAGATGAGCCGACGATAAAAGAAGCATTCGACAGGGAACAGAAGCATATAAGCGGTAAACTGGCCGTGGAAAACCTCCCGTTGAAAAACTTCTATAAAGCGGAAGATTATCACCAGGACTACCTGGAAAAGAATCCCGGAGGATATTGCCATCTTCCGAAAAGCCTTTTTGAATTCGCAAGACACGCTAAAATGAAATGAGACGTATCCTTTTTGTATGCCACGGCAATATCTGCCGCTCCCCCATGGCAGAATTCGTGATGAAGGCCTTGCTTGAGGCAAAGGGGCTTGAGGACAGGTTTCATGTAGAAAGTGCGGCGGTATCCGACGAGGAGTGCGGCAATCCCATATATCCCCCTGCCAGGAGATGCCTCACCCAACATGGAGTATGGTTCGATCCTGCCAAGACAGCCAGAACGGTCACCAAGGCAGACTACGGCCGTTTTGACAGCATCATCTGCATGGATTCAAGCAACGTGCGGAGGCTCCGCAGCATTGTCGGCGGTGATCCCGACAAGAAAATCAGCCTGCTCATGACCTACACCGGCACATCTCGCGATGTCGCTGATCCTTGGTACACAGGAGACTTCGAACAGACGTTCCAGGACGTGCTGGCCGGCTGCGAGGCATACCTTTTGCAGACATCCGGCTGTTTTTAGACAATGAGTTATTAAATTCTATATATCATGAAAAAGAGTTTAGGTGAGAAAGGAGTAATCACTCCGCTGCCGGTGCTTATCATAGGCACTTATGATGAAAACGGCAATCCTGACGCAATGAATGTGGCATGGGGCGGACAGTGCGGGCCGAAACATGTCGCACTGAATCTCAGCAGTCACAAGACTACGGAGAACATGGAACTGAAGAAAGCATTCACCGTCGCGTTCGCTACTAAGGCTCAGGTCACGGCTGCGGATTATGTCGGTCTGGTTTCCGGAAATAAAGAGCCCGACAAGGTAAAGAAAGCCGGCTGGACGGTCACGAAAGCGGAAAAAGTGGATGCTCCTGTCTTTGACCAGCTTCCGGTCACATTGGAATGCAAGATAATCGAAATGCAGAAGACGTCAGTAGGAGAGCTGCGTGTCGTCGGTGAAATCGTAAACACCTTGGCCGATGAAAGCGTTCTCACCCCTGACGGCAAGATAGATTTCGCAAAAGTGGAACCCATAAGCTTCGATTCTTCACTCAACGTCTACAGAACAGTGGGAGACGTTGTCGGCCACGCATGGAAATCCGGTGCGGCCCTGAAGTAAAAACAGTTAGGTTACGGCCATGACGGCCGGACATGGAAAGGCAGATGAAGAAATGAATTCTTTGTCTGCCTTTTTTCTGAGGGAAGGTGCCGATATTTTTTTGCAAAATGTTGCAATAAAGCCTATTTTTGCAGCATTGCAAATTATGAAACACCTTCTGACACCTCTATTGCTGCTATTTCTGTCGCTTCCCTTCAAGGCGGAAGCGGACGATCCGGTTGACAGCCTCTGGCTTGACACGAGAGTAAGTTTTCACCAGGAGACGAAAGACGGAGTCTATGCGGGACAGTTCCGCGGAGAGCATTTCAACGTCCACGTCATGGGACACGTCTCCCCCGCCGTCAGTTACAGGATACGGCACAGGCTGAACAAGAAAGTCAATGACGGGAAAAACTTGTTCAACGCCACGGACATGCTCTACCTCAAATGGGCTCCGTCCGAGAAATGGAATCTTCTGGCCGGCAAATATGCGGTTCTCATAGGCAACTACGAATTCGATGCCGCGCCCATAGACGTTTACTACTACAGCAAGTTCTGCGACAACATAGACCAAGGGTTCACCTTCGGCCTCATGTACACCTGGAATCTGTCGGACAGGCAGTCTCTGATGGTGCAGATCTGCGATTCGCCGCTTTCATTCGGCGAGAGCAGCACTTTTGCATACAATGCGGGGTGGAGAGGCGAAATGGCACCATGGTGGAAGACCATGTGGACGTTCAACTTCGTGGACGACTGCCGCGACATTCCCGTCATGTATGTCGCTCTCGGCAACAAATTTTTCTTCGGACCCGCCATGCTGGACATCGACGTGATGAACCGCAGCGGGATGTCGCAGAAGAGACCGCTGCTGAGCGACATGACCATCATTTCGAAATTCATCTGGAGTCTGAAAAGGTGGAATCTGTGCGCAAAAGCAGGATATGAGTTCAACGATTCGGAAAACGTCGACTCGGAAGGGCGTCCCTATGACCTTGTAATTTCGCCCGGAACGAAGTATCTCTACGCCGGATGCGGTCTGGAATGGTTTCCTCCCGGAACGGAAAACATCCGGCTCCATGCCGTCTACTACAGAGACAACGACATCCGTCAGAACAATCTGGAACTCGGCCTCACATGGAAGATGAACATATTCAGAAAAAACGGCACCCGCTGACGGATGCCGTTTTTTCTGTCACAAGGTTTTTTGCTGTACTTGAAGATGTGCAAGAAATGTGTCGGGTTTTCAAAGCCGAGCGAATAGCAGATGTCGGAGACTGACATTGTTGTCGAGCTGAGCAGTTCCATGATTTTCAGTCGCAGAAATCCGGGATTGGCATAGTGGTCGTCCTCAATGCTCACGGCTACATAGTCTGCCTCTGCAACGCCTACCCCAAACCAGCATAAACCAGCTTGGCTTTCCGTTGACCATGTGACTTCCATCATCTTGATTATGAAAGTCTTTACTATTTCCTTATCAGGTAGCTCATAACAGATGCGAAAGCGCATAGGGCTACGTCAATGAGCCATATCATCTGGTAACTGCCTGTCGCTTCGAGCAGGGCACCTCCAAGATATGCGCTCAGGAAGGCTCCTATCTGATGGCAAAAGAAGAGTATGCCGACAAGGGTTGCCACTTGCGACAGATGAAAGCTGTCGCTCACCAGTCCGGAAGTCGGCGAGACGGTGGCATCACCGGTCATTCCCAAGCCAATGGAGAAGATGAAGGATGTGGCAAGAGTCTTCGGCATCAGAAATAGGAATGCAGACACCCACACGGCACGGAATCCGTAGTAGAAACCGAGAAGCCGCCCCTTGTTCACACGGGTACAGAGAAAGCCCGACAGCAACGCACCTAATATCGTGGCAATGCCATAGACGGAGAATGCCCAACTTGCATCGGTTTGAGAGATGCC
>CAYTYL010000118.1:0-3757 GCA_964441715.1 uncultured Muribaculaceae bacterium | reverse complement strand
TGCGGACTGCCGTTTATTGAATTGTTCCGAGGTCCTTGAAAATGCCGGTGAGAATGTCGACGGCTTTCCTTACCTGCTTTTCCGAATGGGTGGCCATGAGAGCGAAACGGATCATCACAGAATCCCTCGGTACAGCCGGCGGAATCACCGGAGTTATGAAAAGACCCTCCTCAAGTGCCCGGCGGACGGCTTCGAGACATTTTTCGGTATCGCGCACGAAGATGGGGATTATGGGGGACTGGGTGTGGCCTATGTCGAATCCTCTTTCTCTGAACAGACTGTGCGCAAGATGCGTCAGCTTCCACAGTTTGGATATCCTTTCGGGCTCTTCCTTTATTATGTCCAGCGCCTTGCTCACGGCCGCGATGTTGGCGGGCGGCATGGATGCGCTGAATATCAGGCTTCTGGAGTGGTGCTTTATGAAGTTGATCAGCGCATGGCTTCCCGCCACGAACCCTCCGAGAGAACCGAAGGATTTTGAGAAGGTGCCCATTATCAGGTCAACCTTGTCCGTGATTCCGAAATGGTCGGCCGTGCCTCTTCCGCCGTTTCCGAGCACTCCGAGCGAGTGGGCATCGTCCACCAGGACTGCGGCGTTGAACTCTTCGGCCAAAGCTGCGATCGTATCCAGCGGGGCTATGTCTCCTTCCATGGAATAGATGCCGTCCACGGCGATGAGTTTCGGAGCTTCGAGCGGAACTTTTGACAGCCTTCTGCGGAGGTCTTCCATGTCATTGTGGGCAAACTTCTCCACCTTGCTGAAAGACAGGCGTCCTCCGTCTATTATGCAGGCATGGTCCAGCGCGTCCAGAAAAATGTATCCGTCCCTGAAACCGAGGCATGACACCGTGCCGAGATTAACCTGAAAACCTGTACTGTATGTTATGGCCTCTTCTTTTCCTACGAAATCGGCAAGCTTTTTCTCCAAATTGACATGAAGGTCGAGCGTGCCGTTGAGAAATCTCGATCCGGAACAGCTTGTGCCGTATTTGCGTATGGCCTCCACCGCGGCATCCTTCAGTCTGTCGTCATCGGATAATCCCAGGTATGAGTTCGATCCGAACATCATGACCTCTTTACCCTTCATCTCCACTAACGGATTCTGTCCTGACTCGATCGGACGGTAGTACGGGTAAATGTGCTTTGCCTCAAGCTCCTGCGGAATAGTGTACTTGGCGCAAATCTCTTCCAGAGTGTTTCTGCTCATCTCGTCTATATTACAGTTAAAACTTCCAAAAGTACGAAAAATCCGCAAAAACAAGCTATTTATGGAGAAAATGCTGCATGGAGCAACGGAAAAGCGTTGCCGTGCGGTTTGGATAATTGCCGCATCGCCGTTAATTTTGGGGCTCAAAAAGTGGTTTTATGGCTACGGATACAAACGACATGACGGTCGGCAGCCCCGCAAGGGGCATTTTGCGTTTTGCGCTTCCTCTCATATGCGGATATGTTCTCCAGCAGATGTACTCCATCATCGACGCTGCCATAGTGGGCCGTTTTGTCGGAGTGGGAGGCCTCGCCGCCGTGGGAGCTTCTTCTTCCATAATGTTCCTTGTCATGGGATTCTGCAACGGATCCTGTGCCGGATTCGCCGTGCCGGTCTCCCAGGCTTTCGGTGGACGCGACCTGTCCGGGATGCGCTCCTATGTTGCCAATGCGGTCAGGATATCGGCGGTCATTGCGGTCGCATTGACCTTCGCCACCTGTTTTTTTTGCGAAGGCATCCTCAAACTTGTGAACACTCCCGCCGACATAGCCCATGACGCATGGATATACCTTTTTATCCAGTTCCTTACCATACCCTTCACCATTGCCTACAATCTGCTTTCGTCTTTCATCCGTGCCCTGGGCAACTCCAGGCAGCCTTTCTATTTCCTTGTCGTCGCATCGGTCACCAACATAGTCCTGGATCTCGTGGCCATCCTTGCGCTCGGACTCGGTGTGGCCGGAGCGAGCCTCGCAACCATGGCATCTCAGGCAATGGCCGCGCTGCTGTGCTTCAGCTACATAAAGAGAAAGCTGAAGATTCTGGTCCCGTCCGCTGCAGAACGCCGCTATTCGGAGAAACGTACCGCAACGCTCATCAACAACGGCATCCCCATGGGTCTGCAGTTTTCCATAACCGCCATAGGCAGCATAATGCTTCAGGGGTCAAACAATGCGCTGGGAACGGTATATGTCGCTTCTTTCACTGCGGCCATGAGAGTCAAATATCTGTTTACCACAGTGTTCGAAAACATCGGCGTAGCCATGGCCACATATTGCGGACAAAACATCGGAGCAAGAAAGCTGGACCGTGTCCATGACGGGCTCAAAGCTGCTGTCCGCATAATGCTGGCCTACTTTGTGCTCACGTTCATTGTCATCTTCCCCTTCGCCGACACCATGATGATGCTGTTCGTTGACGGCAGCGAAACCGAGATAATCCGTAATGCGGCCCTGCTGATGAGGATTTCCAATTTCTTCTACCCGGTTCTGGGAATGCTGACCATCCTGCGCTACTCGATCCAGGGTCTGGGCTATTCCAACCTGTCGATGATGTCCGGAGTCATGGAGATGCTTGCCCGCTGTGCCGTAAGTCTTTGGCTTGTACCGGCATTCGGCTACCTGGGCGTCTGTTTTGGAGATCCGGCCGCCTGGATCTGCGCGGATCTTTTTCTTTTCCCGGCGATGCACTTTTTGTTGAAACATCTTAAAAAGAACCTCAATAGAACCGCGGAATCCCGTCCTGATTGCTAATTTTGCATAATAATGTACATTTCCACTTATGTTGGACATTTTAAAATTCAAACCTATACTTAAGACACTGGTCTGGGGAGGAAGCAGAATCGCAAGTTTCAAGGAAATAAAGACCAGTCAGGAAAAAATCGGAGAAAGCTGGGAGATTTCCGCGGTCGAAGGCAGCGAGTCGGTCGTCTCCGGCGGCCCTCTGGAAGGTTTGTCCATAAGCGAGCTTATGAGACGGTATAAGGGAAAGCTGGCCGGCGAATCCGTCTGCCGCCAAAACGGGGATGTTTTTCCCCTTCTGCTCAAGTTCATAGATGCCCGTTCCGATCTGTCGATACAGGTGCATCCGGATGATGCTCTTGCCGCCGCGAGGCATTGCGGTGCAAAAGGGAAAACGGAAATGTGGTATGTCGTGGACGCATCTGACGGAGCGGCGGTCATATCCGGCCTTTCCAGAAGCATCACTCCGCAGGAGTACAGAAAGAGAGTGTCCGACGGCAGCATAACCGAAGTCCTGGAGAAACATGCGGTCAGACCCGGGGACGTGTTCTTTCTCCCGGCGGGGCGCATCCATGCCATCTGCGGCGGCTGCTTCATAGCCGAGATTCAGGAAACTTCCGACATCACCTACCGCATATTCGACTACAACCGTCCCGGACTTGACGGAAAACCTCGTCAGCTGCACACTGAACTTGCAGCGGAAGCTATTGACTACAAGGTATATCCTGACTACAGGACGAGATATGAGACGTCACCGGATCATAAGACGGAACTCGTGACATGTCCATACTTCACCACTGAACTTCTGGAGATCGACCGTCCTTATGAAGCGGATCTGTCCGCAAGAGATTCTTTCACTGCCGTAATGTGTCTGGAAGGCAGGGGGAAACTGTGCAGGGACGGCGGTCGTGAAGTGCCCGTAAAGAGGGGCGAAACCGTTCTAGTTCCGGCAGAAGCCGTAAGTCTGCAAATCTGTCCCGATGAAAAAATGAAACTTCTCGGCTGTTTTGTCCCGTGTAAATAAAAAATC
>CAYTYL010000117.1:0-3804 GCA_964441715.1 uncultured Muribaculaceae bacterium | reverse complement strand
ATCCTTGGGGAGATAGACGAGCACGTCGGCTCTCGGTCCGTCATTGTCCTTGGAATAATAGACGGTCACCTGTTTGCGGACGGCCTCTCCTCCGAAACCTTTGTCCACGGCCACGTCGTAACGCAGAGCCGGTTTCTTGCCCGGCCATTTTCCGAACTGGTTTTCTTCGAAAATCTTCACTATCTCGGGCCTGCGCCTGGAGTACCACTGCCTGGCGCTTGTCACCTTCTTCCCGTCATTCATGACGAGAGGGTCCGGAAGCCCTTCGTGCCAGTCACCTGTCTTGCTTTCGTCGTAGTTTACCGGAATACCGGCGATGACGTCCCTGTCCTGGGCGGATGCGCTTGCCGCAGACAGAAAAGCGGCGAGCAGGGGAATGATTGTAAAACAACGTTTCATCGATATAAGAAATAATTGATTCGATTCAGGATTGCAAGCCCTCCGGCTTGAAAAGGAAAGATAGAGTTTTAATGCGTCAAAATCAATTGACAGGGGCAAAATATCTATAAAAATTTCTATATTTGATACTGCCGCATGATTGCAAGACATTTTGTAAACTATTAGACTGCAAATTCTTTAATATTATATGGTAAAAAAACTTTTCTCGATTGTCCTGTGCTTTCTGGGAATAATCTGTTCCGCGCAGACAAACTACGACTGGTCCGGGCTGAAGCTTGAAGACCTCGGCAGGGGAGTCGTCGCGGTAAGGCAAAGTTCCGACAAAGTGTTCGTCAGCTGGCGCTATCTCAATGCCGATTCGGACAAAATCAAATTCGACGTCTACCGTGACGGAGTCAAGCTCAATTCAAAGCCCATCGCCGATGTCACCTTCTACGTGGACGACAACCCTTCATCCGCATCTGCCGTCTATGAAGTCAAGCCCTCCGGCGGAAAAGGCCGAAGCGGCTCATACACGATGCCCGCAGGCGCCCCCGTAGGCTATATCCCCATAGCGCTGGACATCCCCGCCCCGGTGACCATGCCTGACGGAAGCGTGGCCGAATACTCGCCCAACGACTGTTCCGTGGGAGACGTGGACGGAGACGGAGAATATGAGATCATACTGAAATGGGATCCCTCCAACGCCCATGACAACGCCCACAACGGCTACACCGGCAACGTCTATTTCGACTGCCTCAAGCTTGACGGCACGAGACTGTGGCGCATCGACCTCGGCCGCAACATAAGGGCCGGGGCGCATTACACCCAGTTCCTCGTCTATGATTTCGACGGAGACGGCAAAGCCGAGATGATCTGCAAGACCTCCGACGGAACAGTGGACGGCACCGGCAAAGTGATAGGTGACGCCTCCGCCGACTACCGCGAGCACGGCAAAGACCTGCTCGGACGCATCATGTCCGGAAACGAATACCTCACCGTGTTCAACGGAGAAACCGGAGCCGCCATGGCTACCGTGGACTACGTTCCCGGCAGAGGTGAGAACGGCAGCTGGGGAGACACCCACGCCAACCGTTCCGACCGCTACCTCGCCGCCCTCGCTTTCCTTGACGGCGAGCACGCCAGCGCAGTCATGTGCAGAGGCTACTACACCAGAGCCACTCTTGCGGCCTGGGACTGGGACGGCAAAGACCTGAAGCTGCGCTGGTTCTTCGACTCCCGCAGCACCCCGGAACTCCGGGCCTATGACGGACAGGGCAACCACAATGTCCGTGTCGCGGACGTGGACGGAGACGGCAAGGATGAGATAATATACGGCTCATGCTGCATAGACGACGACGGCACGGGGCTCTACAGCACCGGCTACGGCCATGGAGACGCCATGCACATAGGAACCATGATTCCCGGCTCTGACAAGCTCCAGGTATGGATCGGCCATGAGACCCTGGGCTTCGGCTCCACCCTCACCGATGCCGCCACCGGAAAACTCTACTACAGAATCCCCACGAACATCGACGTGGGCCGTTCCATGGCGATAGACTGCGACCCTGACAACCCGGGATGGGAGATGTGGAGCTCGGCGTCAGGGACCATGCGCGACTACAAGGGCGACAGCATCGGTGAGAAACCGGCCACTCAGAACTTCGCCGCATGGTGGGACGGAGACCTTTCCAGAGAGCTGCTCGACGGCAACGAGATCATCAAGTTCAACACCGCGACCCGCAAGATGGAAACCCTCGTCAGATTTGAGGGCGCACGCTCCTGTAACGGATCCAAATCCACCCCGAACATCTCCGGAGACCTTTTCGGTGATTGGCGGGAGGAAGTTGTCCTGCGCAGCGAAGACAACAGCGAACTGAGGGTCTATGTATCCGCCATCCCCACAGCCTACCGTTTCAAGACTTTCATGCAGGAACCCGTCTACAGGACGAGCGTGGCCAACGAGAACGTATGTTACAACCAGCCGCCGGAGGTGGGCTTCCGATTCGGCGCCGATGCGAACGGAGTGGTGAGAGGCACCAAGCTCAAAGGAATCAAAACCAAAGCTCCGGCCAGAGTCTATGAAGACGTGCTGCTGGATTCCGTGATAGTGAAGCAGGAAAGGCGTCAGATGCCTCCGAGAGGACAGGCCGGCCCTGCCGGACGTCCCGTTGCAGGGCCTGAAGGCAGACCCGCGACCGGCCCTGACGGCAAGCCTGTTGCCGGCCCTGAAGGCAGACCCGCGACCGGTCCTGACGGCAAGCCTGTTGCCGGCCCTGAAGGCAGACCTGCGACCGGCCCTGACGGAATGCCGCTCAGAGGCCCCGGCGGGCAGGCAGGTCCTGCGGCCCGTCAGCCTCAGATAGCCTATGACGGCATCGTGGACAACACCCCTGACTCCCTTGACCTTGCCAGGACAGTGCGCCCTGTAGCCGGGAGCAGCCGCAAAGGCAGCAACCCCGTGCTTTTTCTCGTGGGCGACTCCACCATGCGCACAGGCACAAGAGGGAACGGAGACAACGGCCAGTGGGGCTGGGGCTATTTCGCTCACCTCTTTTTTGACGAAGACAGGATAAGCGTTGAAAACCAGGCATTGGGCGGACTTTCCAGCAGAACGTACTACCGTGACTGGTGGCCCGACGTGATAAAAGGCGTACAGAAAGGCGACTATGTCATAATTCAGATAGGGCACAATGACAGCGGTCCTTACGACAGCGGCCGTGCCCGCGCATCCATTCCCGGCACAGGCAGGGAGACCCTGGAAGTGACCCTCCCGGACGGCAGGAAAGAAACCGTCCTCTCATATGGAGGCTATCTCCGCCGCTTCATAGATGAAACGAGGGCGAAAGGCGCCACTCCTGTTCTTTTCACCCTCACGCCCCGTGACCAGTGGAAAGACGGCAGTATAATCCGCAAGACCGACACCTTCGACAAATGGATAGCCGACGTGGCCAGGGAAAAGAAAGTACCCGTGGTGGATCTTGAAAGCATATCCGCCGAAAAGCTCGAAAAATTCGGGACATACAAGACCGGGTACATGTTCTACAAGGACAACATCCACTCCAGCACGTTCGGAGCCATGAACAACGCCCGCTCCGCCGCCGAGGGAATAGCGGCATGCACAGGCTGCGACCTCAGGAACTATCTCCTTCCGCTGACCGTTGAAAAACAGGAGTTCGAGAGAGAAGAAGGCAAGCCGGCGCTTATCGTGACCGGAGACAGCACCATACAGAACGATGACTCCAACATAGAAGGCATGTGGGGCTGGGGCAGCGTCCTGTACACGGTGTTCGACCCTTCGCGCATCACTCTCGTCAACGCAGGAAAGGCTGGCCGCAGCGCGAGAACCTTCCTTGACGAAGGCCGCTGGGACAAGGTATACAACGCCATACAGCCGGGCGACTATGTGGTCATCCAGTTCGGGCA
>CAYTYL010000116.1:0-3986 GCA_964441715.1 uncultured Muribaculaceae bacterium | reverse complement strand
GCCGTTGCCGCAAAGGGAACTCAATTTCATGAGTGCGAACTCAATGTGCAGCCTCGGATTCACGCTGCTTCTGTAACCGGCCTCACATGCGGTGGTCACGGCCAAAGCTTCGTAAAGGAACTGGATTCCGCACCTTGAGGCCTGCTCCCTGTAACGCTCCTTAAGCGAAGACGGAAACTCCAGCAAAGCGTCCAGAGCACTGTTTTTTGCCACTATCAGATCTCTGAGATGGGAACTGAGCGCCGAAACGAAATGCAGGGCATTGAAACCTTTGGAAAGGATTTCATCAAATTTCAGCAGGGCAGACTGATAGTCGCCCCTGAGGAAATCGTCCGTCAACGCGAAGGTATGCTCATAAGAAAGAACGTTCAGGTTCTTCAGCACGTCCTCATATCTGACCTCTGTCCCGCAGAAGGCCACGGTCTGGTCAAAAATCGTGAGAGCATCGCGCATGGCCCCGTCCGCCTTCATGGCAATGACATGGAGCGACTCGTCGTCGACCGTGATTCCTTCCCTGGACGCTATCATCCGCAGATTCTTCACCATGTCCGCAATGCTTATCCTGTTGAAGTCATAGGTCTGGCAGCGGGAAAGGATGGTGGGCAGAATCTTGTGCTTTTCAGTGGTGGCAAGGATGAAAATGGCATGGGCGGGAGGTTCTTCCAAGGTCTTGAGGAAGGCGTTGAAGGCTTGCGATGAGAGCATGTGAACCTCGTCCACTATGAACACGCTGTAGCGGCCCACCTGCGGAGGGATGTTCACCTGCTCTATCAGGGCTTTTATGTCTTCCACACTGTTGTTTGACGCAGCGTCAAGTTCATGGATGCAGTACGACCTTCCCTCCTGGAAGGAACGGCACGATTCGCATTCTCCGCAAGGCTCCATGTCCGGAGTCGGATTGGAACAGTTGATTGTCTTGGCGAAAATGCGTGCGGCACTCGTCTTTCCCACGCCTCTCGGACCGCAGAAAAGATATGCGTGTGCAAGCTGTCCCCTTATTATGGAATTTTTCAGGGTTCTGACAATGTTGTCCTGACCGATCAGCGATTCAAAGGAGTCCGGTCTGTATTTGCGTGCGGATACTATGTACATACAGAACAAATTTAATTGAATTCCATATCTTTCGCAAAGAAAAGAAAATTTGAAAATACTGATTCGGCTTTCTAACTTTGCATATACACGAAACACGCGACATATGAAAAGGATTCTGACGATTTTGGCTTTCATAGCTGTCTCACTATGCTGCATGGCCCAGGCTCAGGTCAACATAGTTTCGAAAAAAGACAAGACATCTGATTTTCCGGTCAAGACGATGAAGGTCGTGCTTCCCGGCGAAAGTTTCATAAGCCTGTCCCTCAGGGAGGCTGTCAAGAACACCTGGACTCTTTCACCATACGAGTTCTGCACATATGATGAGTTCGAAGCGCTGAAAAGCAGCGACGGCTACTATTTCATGCTGGTCATTCGCAACTCCTCCCCTGCCGACAAGGGCATCTCTTTTCTGACCATAGTCAAAGGCGGGGAAAAGAAGATGGAGGACATGCTGGAGCTTGTGACGCTGCCCCTGTGTCCTTCCGCATTTGCGGACGGCCGCGAAGACATCTTCATGCCGGCCATTCTGGACGTGGCGCAGTCGTACATCGAGAAGTCTCTCAGCGACGGTTTCAAGAAAATAAAGACGATGCTCCGGAAAAAGCCCTCGTCAGCCGGCCTCGTGTTGAGCGCGGAGGATCTTTCGTCCAAAATTGATTCCGCATACAGGGTGTCAGTCCTTTCAGATGTGATAAAAAGCGACTCCGAAATCGCCTCCATAATGGACAACGGCGACGCAGGCTACGCCGTGGCGTATGTCATCGCCCCGTCCATGCCGGAAAAAGGAGCGAGCTGCTGGAAGATGGCTTTCGATGCCAGAACACATTCCCTCTATTATTTCAAAAAGAGCAAGATAGGTTCCGGCCTGGACTGCGGGCTCACGAAAAAGGAAATCAAACAGCTCATGAAATAATGATCTACGGAAAAAGCTCCTGCGGGGTTCTGTATGCCGTCAGAAGAAGCGGCTCAGCTGTAGGTTACTGCTCGTTGAGCATCAGATGCGGCACCAGAAACGAGGCCGGGTTCCGCAGCGGGACCGCGCACTTCACGGAGCATGCCATATTCAAAGGTACTGAAAAGAGAAGTTCCTATGCCATAAACAGTTATCTTGACAGACTGGGAGGGGATCTGAACGCCTACACCACAAAGGAGGAAATAGTCCTTCATGCCACGGTCCTTAAAGAGGACCTGCGCAAGGCTGTTTCCCTGCTGCTGGACATCGCCACCCGCCCTGTTTTTCCGCCTCGGGAAGTTGACACCGAAAGAGGAGTTGTCCTGGAAGAAATAAAGATCTACAAGGACAGTCCGGCGGATGATGTCTATGACAGGTTCGAAAACATGCTGTTCGAGGGGCATCCTTTAGGGAATCCGATTCTCGGAACAGCGGATTCAGTGAAAAAAATCAGTCCGGAAGAACTGAAGAAGTTTGTGTCGGAAAAGTTCAGACCAGAGGCCATGGCCCTCACCATAGTCGCGGATGATGACGAAAAGGTCTTGGAAAAGAAGCTTCTTTCCCTTCTGGAGAAATGGTTCCACGGCTACATTCCCGGGACGCCCGTGGCCGGTGTAAAGCCTTGCGGAGACGGATTCCGCCTGCCCGAGGCGAAACGCTTCGAGAAAAGCATCGACAAAAGGAACCATGAGGCAAATGCCGTCTTGGGCTACCTGGCTCCGTCCCTGTATGACGGAGATGACAGGATTACGGCGATTCTGCTTTCAAACATCCTTGCCGGACCGGCCTCCAATTCAATCCTGAACAATGTACTGAGGGAGAAGAACGGATGGGTTTACAATGTCGAGTCTTTTTACGCACAATATGCCGACTGCGGAATAATGGCAATCATCCTCGGCTGTGAGAAAGGCAATCTCGATAAATGCAGAAAAGCCATCTTCAAGGAAATCGATAAACTCAGCGACAAAAATCTGAGCCCGGCCAAACTAAAGGCAGCCAAGAAGCAGCTCCTCGGACAGCTCGCCATCAGTTCGGACAATGGGGAAAGCCAGTGCCTGAGCATGGGCAAGAGTCTGCTGGCTTACGGCAAAGTCACAGGAGACGACTTTGTGAGGGAACGCATCGAGTCCGTAAGCGCAGATGCCCTGAGATGCATGGCCGCACGGATTTTCGATACCGGCAAGATGTCGATGCTCGTATACCTTTGACGCGGGAGCCAACTTTGCATGTAATTGACAATGAAATCTCCGGAAGACAAATATATAGAGTCCCACAGCACTCCGCAGACCGAGGCCCTCTCCTGGGTCGAACGCCAGACACATATAAGGACACATTATCCGCAGATGCTTTCCGGTGCCGTGCAGGGCAGATTTCTGACCATCATCGCAAAGCTCATGCAAGCCGAATCCATCTTGGAGATAGGCACATTCACAGGGTATTCTTCCATCTGTCTGGCCTATGCCCTGCCTGAAAACGGCCGCCTGGACGCTCTGGAAATAAACGATGAGTTCGAGTCGCTCATCCATGAAGCTTACAGCAGGGCCGGTGTGGAAGACAAAATCACATTGCACATCGGAGACGCCAAGGAAATCATGAACCGCCTGAAAGAGGCCGGCAGAGTTTATGACCTCGTGTACATAGATGCCAACAAAAGGGAATATTGCGACTACTATGAAGCAGCCATCGATATGGTCAGAAGCGGAGGCTGCATCATCGCAGACGATGTG
Source organism: uncultured Muribaculaceae bacterium (assembly GCA_964441715.1). Lineage (GTDB taxonomy): Bacteria > Bacteroidota > Bacteroidia > Bacteroidales > UBA932 > Cryptobacteroides. Next base: position 215 of record CAYTYL010000116.1, on the reverse strand, counting down.
CTGATGGGCGGAAAAGTGTTCATGTCACCGGTTCCATGCGACAGACAGACTCGGGGTCTGGCAAATTTCAACAACATGGCAGCAGATGATCCGCGTGTGGAAACGGTAATCCTGCCAATAAGGGACGGACTACGTATCATCCGAAAGAAATAGCCGGCACGGGCGAAAGCCGGCCGCGGACGGCGGAGCACAAAAAAAAGCGTCCCCGACAGAAT
>CAYTYL010000115.1:0-4252 GCA_964441715.1 uncultured Muribaculaceae bacterium | reverse complement strand
CGCAAGGGTTCGGGGGTTCGAATCCCTCACTCTCCGCAAAATCGCTGCAACGCAAAAAGGCTCAATGATTTAGAGCCTTTTTGCATTTCAAAACGGGACAAAAACGGGACAAAAATCACCGGACCTGTTTTTTAAATATGGAATACTTATTCAACAAGAGATTTATTTCTGGAACTCAAGTATTTATAAACCATGATTGTCAAATCTCTTGTTAAAAAAGTGCGTTATTCAACACTTTTTTTTACAAGCATACTTCGTTGCTGCTCTAACCCCTGTTGAGACGATGCGTCCCTGTTCAATAAGAGTCTTTAGCTGCTCGCGAATCTTGTAGCGTGAGATTTCCGGAGCCTTCCTTCTCCATCAAGAGCAGGTCGTAAGCGATCTTGCAGAGATGTTCGTTCCTGCGTCTGGATTCAAGCAGGATGTTTTTGGGAGTCACGTCCCCGCATGTCGTATGTCTTCTTTCAGGCGCTCGGTAGCAGTTGCTATTGCAGATACGACTAAGTCAACTTAAAAGACTTTTTTGTAATGCCTTCATGAAAAAGCCAAGTGATTTTTTTGGCTTGGATTGAAAAACAAAACCACCAATCTTAATGACTATGTGTATAAGATTAACTATTAAGATTTGGAAAGTAAGAGTAAGCTTTGAAATAGCGCTCTAATTCCAAGAACCGGGGAGGGGTGCCGCCCTCCCTTGGTCTGGTGGTTTCAGCAAATTTACAAAAAATATGGAAGAAGAAAAGAAAACTTGGGGAGGAGCGAGGAAAGGCTCGGGCAGAAGGCCGAATTGAGTGGACAATCTGACTGAGCATTACTTTATCCGCCCGTCTTCTTCATTTGCAGTTTCGGCGATGTCGCCTCCCTCCAGTTCCAGAAGGGCGGACCGGCCCGCACAGTCTTCAAAGTATTCTGTCAGGTCATTGAATACATCACCGGCCTTCGCATAGATCAGGGCCAGCATACGCTTGTTGGACTTGGAAAAATGTGATATGTAATACCCCGGATCTTCGTCAAGAGGAGGCAGAGTGACAGCCTTTCTTCCATTGTTCCATGTAGCGAGTATAAAAGTGTATTCCAGATCGAAACCGCCGTCCCGGAAGGCGAACACTACTCTGCCTCGCAGATCGACGGGTTTGCCTCCAACAGGGACTCCAAGGGTGTCGAAAGCACAGCTGAGCCCGTCAAATACCCCAGGATGGCTGAGGTCATAGAATCCCAATGATTCAAGCCCCCATTCCCGTACGCATTTTTGCCTTATCTCCCAGGCACTCAGGCCGGGCATGGAGATGCTTTTGGACAGGGTAAACTTGCGGTTTCCATACGTCTGCCCGCCACAGATAAATGTGATGACAAGCAGCAGAGGCAGAACCAGTATTTTGAAGAATCTGTGCATATAAACGGACGATATTGGCAGCAGACGAAAGATAGGAAAAAAAGCGAGAAACAAGGAATGCTGATACGGGTTTTCAGCGCCGGTGATTATTCTCTTGCATAACGCAGCATCGAACGTGGCATCAAGGAGGCGCGGGGTTCAAGCCAGGATGCGAGGCGTTCGGCATCGCGTTTGCCGGCCTCGCACAAGCCATCCGGCAGCCTTCACGACAGCCCTTGTAACGGGCACCTTGCTGCCCGGAAACCTGTCACTTCGCCATACTGTCCCGGCCCGCATTTGAAGAAACGCATAAGTCCGGCAACCTGTGCGGAGTCCCGACGCGAGAGCATCTGATTTAAAAGGAGGCAATCCATGACGGCACAACGTAATTTTACTGTTTCTGCATGAGGGAGCCGGCATCTTTGACCCTGCGGCCGCCTCGGAAGGTCTGGATGAGAACGGAGATGACTATCAACACTATGCCGGCCCAGAAAGAAGGCCCGACCTCTCTCAACTCTCCGAAAACTATGGCTGCAATGGCGATGCTGTACACCGGTTCAAGGTTATATGCAAGATTGACGGTGAACGCCGACAGCGTGCGGAGCGCATGGAGCTGGAATAGAAAGGGAACTACGGTGAAGAAGGAGCCGAGGAGAAAAATCCACAGCAAGTCACTTCCGGAAGGGACGATGGATGCGCCGGAAATGGTTTTCAGATAGAAAGGAATGCAGAGCGTCAGGAAAACGGCTCCTCCCGCGAACTCATAAAGCAGCATGGTCGCGCTGTCCTCTCCGGTCCTTTTCGCCGTCCGTTTGTGGAAAATTGAAAACAGGGAATACATCGCGGCGGAGAAAAGCCCCAACGCTATGCCGAGGCGGTATCTGACATCCAGACTGAACATAAGCAGCACACCCGCTATCGCCATGAAGCTGATGAGTACTTCGGCCCATGAAAAGCGAGTCCTGTTTATGAGGGGATCGAAAAAGGCGGTGAAAAAACATGATGTGGCTATGCAGACAACCCCTATCGAGACATTTGACAGGTGGATGCTGGTGTAGAAAGCCACCCAGTGCACCGCTATGACGCTTCCGCAGGCTGCGATTCTAAGAGCGTCGGCGGCTTTTACAGGATGCAGCTTCTTCGCGGCCGCAAGGACAGCGGCAAGCGTCATGACGCTGACCATCAGCCTGTACCATACGAGCGGCAGCCCGTCGAGGCTTATCAGGCGTCCGAAGATTCCGGTCCATCCGGCAAGGAACACTGCCGTATGAAGGACGGCTTGTGTCTTGGCGTTCTCTGTCAACGGCATGGCTTAAACGAGGATGTCATCTATTTCCATAAGCCTGTCCACCGTGAAAGTAGGCTTTTTCATCCCGTCCGTAAGAGAGATTCTCCATTTGTTGAAGAAAATCGTATCGAGACCTGCGTTCATCGCGCCAGCCATGTCCGTAGCATAATTGTCTCCGACCATTACGGTTCCGCCGGGGACGGCTCCGGTTTTGCTGAAAGCGTAGTCGAAAAACTCTTTGCGGGGCTTGTTTATCCCTGCATCTTCGCTTAGAACGACGGTGCTGAAATACTTCTCAAGCCCGCTCGACCGCAGCTTACGATACTGGACTTCGTGGAAACCGTTGCTGCATATATGAAGCCTATAGCCTTTTCCGGTGAGGTTTTCCACCAGTTCCCGGGCTCCGTCGACCGTCCTGCTTTCACGGGAAATAAAGTCGCCGTAGCGGTCGCTCATCTCCAAGCATGCCTCGGGGGTGATCCATGAGATGTCGCCTCCTCTCTCCTCCACCATTTCCGTTACGGGTTTGCGGAAACGCTCCACGATGAGCGTGTCCCTGTCCATTTCCCCCGCCGTATATTTCGACCACACCTCCACATTGGTATCCACATACGCTTTGTCGAATACTTCAAAAGGGGGCATGATTTTCTCCCAATGCCTTTCGTCGTACAGCTTGCGGAGGGCTATGACGCTGTTTCCCTGCGTGTCGTAAAGGGTGTCGTCCCAATCGAAGAAGATGTCCGGATATCGTTTCATGTCAGTCGGTTCGTTACAAATCCTAAATATAGCGATTATTGGAAAAACTTTGCGTTCTGTCTTATCGGAGCTGATGGCCGTTGCCGGTGACAATCTGTCATGGAGAGGTGCCAATTCTGCATCCTTTCTCGCTTCCGTACGCATTTCCGGCATCTGGCACATCGTTTGATTCTTCCTGCGTCAGAAGTTGACAATCAAAACTTTAGATACTATGGATGCTATTAAATCACTTGAGACTCTGCAGTCGTTTGTGACCGCGCTCGCCAATGGAGCTTATGTTCATTTCGTGCAGGCAAAATGCTTTGAGCATCAGGGCTTGAAATCTCTTGCCAAAAAGTATGATGACCACGCCAGGGAAGAAATGGATTGGGTAGGCAAATTCATAGACCGGATCTATGACCTTGACGGTGAAGTGAAGATTGAGAAGAGAGAAGATGCGGTTGTCGTCAAAGATCCTGTGGAATACCTGAAGGTCGACAACGAGCTTCAGAAACAGGGAGTCGCATATCTTTATGACATGATTTCGCTTGTCCATGAAGATCCTACGACCTACAATCTGCTGAAGGAGTATCTTGCCGATGAGGAGAATGACCTCTATTGGAACGATGAGCAGCTTCATCTGCTTGCTCTTGTCGGCAAGGAAAACTGGCTTGCAAAGCAGATGTAATCTGAAGAAAAACGAGGTTGTCCGCTCTTTTTGGGCGAATAACCTTTGTTTGCTATTGCAGATTGAAAAAATTTAGCTAAATTCGCAAAATAATGAGGGTTTAGCTCAGTTGGTTTAGAGCGCTTGCTTGACAGGCAAGAGGTCAGCAGTTCAAGTCTGCTAATCCTCA
>CAYTYL010000114.1:0-4271 GCA_964441715.1 uncultured Muribaculaceae bacterium | reverse complement strand
CCAGAAGGCCGGGGACCTGCGGATAGATCCGGCGGAACTTGTGTGTCTTGTGAATCTGAGAACGAAAAGAACATCGACCAGCATATTCGATGATTTTTTTGACGGCGGTTACAGGACTGTGCGCAAGAGGGTTTCCTCTCCGGCGGTGAATGTCCATGTGCGTCAGCTTCCGTCGGGGGCCCCTGCATCTTTCGGGGGCGGTGTCGGAAAATTCAGCATCGAGGCCAGGCTAAGTACGGACACTCTGAGCACAAACGATGCCGCCTCGCTCATGCTGACGGTATCGGGGACCGGCAACGTGTCCTTGCTCGAAGCTCCTGTCGTGCATCTGCATCCGGACATGGAAGTCTATGACGTCAAGACCACCGACAATACCGACAGGGCACGGGGCGGCGTGAGCGGGAGCAAGACCTTTGAGTATCCGTTCATACCGAGAAGCGCAGGTGAATTCACGATAGATCCGGTTGAATATTCATACTATGACGTGACATCGGGCAAGTATGTGACGTTGAAGACCGCGCCTCTCACATATCTCGTGAAGCAGTCAAAGTCTTCCTCGTCCGCGTCACCGTCTTCCGGACTCCAGTCCGTGGACAGAAGGGGCGTAAAGACTCTCGGAGAGGATATAAGGTACATAGATGTCAGGAAGCCGGACTTCAGCGGCGGCACGCGTTTCCTTGTAGGACGGCCGTCGTATTGGATTCTTCTGCTGCTTATCGCCGCTGCCGCCGGTGCCGCCTGGCTTGTGCTCAGGAAAGTTGCGGCCGGTAAGGCCGATATTGCCGGTACAAAGAACAGGAAAGCTACCCGCATGGCCCTCAAGAGGCTTAAACTCGCCGGAGAATATCTGGAAAAAAATCTCGGCGGCGCCTTTTACGAAGAACTTCACAAGGCTTTGCTCGGATTCGCCTCCGACAAGCTCAACATGGGCATGGAGGAATTGAACAAGGACAACATAGCTGAGAGGTTCAAAGCCACCGGTGCACCGCAGGATGAAATCGGCAGGTTCGTTGCTCTGATAGATGCTTGTGAATATGCAAGATATTCTCCCGAAGGCGGCAACGAGGCCATGGCTGCCCATTATTCCGATGCATTGGAAGTGATATCATCGATCGATGCTTCTATGAAAACGAAAAATACACATCTCAAAGGCGGTGCGGTCGCGCTTGTTCTCCTGCTGTCCTTCCCGTGTCTTTCCGGAGCGGTGCAGTCTTATCCCGATTCTCTGTGGGACAGGGGAGTGCAGGCTTATGAGAACGGCCGGTGGGACATTGCGGCCTCTGCCTGGGATTCTCTGATTGACGCTGGCGTGTCGGATTCCAGACTCTATTACAATGCCGGCAATGCATGGTTCAAAGCCGGAGATTATCCTCAGGCGATTCTCCATTATGAACGGGCCGTCAAGGCGGATCCGTCGGATTCCGATGCAAGGTACAATCTGGAATTCGCCAAAACCATGATACAGGACAAGATAGATGCTGTTCCGGAATTCATATTCAAGTCATGGATGAGAAAGCTCAATTATGCGCTTTCTTCGGATTCATGGGCTGTCATTTCGCTGGTGCTTTTTGCCGCCGCCCTGGCTCTTGCCCTGCTTTTCTTCCTTGCACGCCGGCCCGGAAGCAAGCGTGTCGGCTTCTACGGAGGCATTGTCGCCCCGTTGTTCGCCGTGCTGAGCTTTTCATTTGCGAAGTGGCAGCTTACGGATTATGACAAGGCCGATTCCGCCATAGTGATGAAACCTGTGTCTTCCGTGAAAAGTTCACCGTCGTCCACATCGGCGACTGATCTGTTCGTGCTGCACGGGGGCACCAAAGTCCGCATAATCGATTCAGTGGGAGAGTGGGACAACATATCGCTGGAAGACGGACGTCAGGGATGGATAAAGACGTCGGACATTGAAGTGATATGACGCTTCTCTGAGCAAAACCAACCAAATCAAATAACAAATGAAACTTTTAATTGCTTTACTTCTCGGAGCGGCCCTCGCTCCCAAGGTTGAAGACTGGCAGGATCCGGAGGTGTTCCAGAAGAACAGGATGCCTATGTCGGCTGCTTACAAGACAGAACAGCAGCAGACCATAAACCTGAACGGCACATGGAAATTCAATTTTCTTGACAATCCCTCTCTTGCCGGGAACGGTTTTCAGGCTGCGGAATACGATGATTCGTCATGGGGTACCATCCCCGTGCCCGGGCTTTGGGAGATGAACGGATACGGAGATCCTCTCTATGTCAACAACGGATTCGGCTGGAGGGGGCATTTCGATACCAATCCGCCGGCAGTGCCGTACAAAGACAACCATGTAGGGCAGTACAGGAAAATCGTGAACATAGACAAGTCGTGGGCAGGCAAGCAGATATGCATCTGCGTCGGCTCTGCGACATCCAATCTGCGCATCTGGGTAAACGGCAGGGAAGTCGGCTACAGCGAGGATTCAAAACTTGAGGCAAGATTCGACATAAGCAAGTATGTCCGCGCCGGAGAGAATCTCATAGCCATGGAGGTGTACCGCTGGTGTGACGGATCTTATCTTGAAGATCAGGATTTCTGGAGACTGGGCGGCATCTCGCGGGGAGCGTACCTGTACACGAGGGAAAAAGAGCGTATAGAGGATCTGAACATAGTCGCGGACATGTACGGCAACCTTACGGTCAGAACCGAAGTCACCCCCGGCATTACGGGAGTGGAGTACACCGTGACGGATGCCGAAGGCCGGACGGTGGCTTCATTCAACGAACCCGTCGCCAAGAAGCATTCCGTGTCGGAAAGAGGTGCCGTGCTCCTTACAAGCACGCGGAAGATTGATTCGCCGGCGCTCTGGTCTGCCGAGACGCCATATCTTTATACATTGAAAGCGGTTGCTTCTACGCGCCGCGGAGTGTCGGAAAGCACTTCCGTAGATTTCGGTTTCAGAACTGTTGAAGTGAAGAATGCCCAACTTCTTGTAAACGGCAGGCCGGTTCTCATCAAGGGAACCAACCGCCACGAGATGAATGCCTACAAAGGCTACGAAGTCTCGGAGGCGGACATGATTAAGGATATCAGGATCATGAAAGAGCTCAATATCAACGCAGTCCGTACGTGCCACTACCCGGATGATCCGCGCTGGTATTCTCTCTGTGACCGTTACGGACTGTATGTGATAGATGAGGCGAACATAGAATCCCACGGAATGGGCTACGGAGAAGAGACGCTCGCAAAGAGGCTCGACTATCAGAAAGCCCATCTGGAAAGGAATATCAGGATGGTATACAGGGACTTCAACCATCCGAGCATAATAATATGGAGTCTCGGAAACGAAGCCGGGAACGGAATCAATTTCGAGGAGTGCTACAAGTGGGTCAAGAACCATGACAGTTCTCGTCCCGTACAGTATGAGCAGGGAATACGTTCATGGAATACGGACATATATTGTCCCATGTACATGTCTCCTTCCCGTTGCGAAGAATACCTAAAAGGCAATCCCGCGAGGCCTCTGATCCAGTGCGAGTATGCCCATGCCATGGGAAATTCCATGGGCGGATTCAAGGAGTACTGGGATCTGGTGCGCAAATATCCCAACTACCAGGGCGGTTACATCTGGGATTTCGCCGATCAGGCTCTCTGGAAAAGCTCCGATGCGTCCAAGACCGGTTCTGACCATTATTTCGCTTTCGGAGGTGACTGGAACGACTATGACGGCAGCGATGCCTCCTTCAACTGCAACGGTATCATTGCCGCGGACAGGAGCCTCCATCCCCATGCCCATGAGGTCGCCTATCAGTACAGATCCATTCTGACGACTCTTGCGGCAGTCGATGAAGCCACGGTGGAGGTATACAATGAGAACTTCTTCATAAGTCTTGACAGGTACAGGATGCTCTGGACGGTGGAGATAGACGGAAATCCGATCATGGACGGAGTAGTGGAGAACCTTGATGTCGCTCCGGGCGGGACAGGACGCTTCTCACTCGGATTCAGCAAGTCTTCCCTTCCTGAAGGCGAGGCATACCTGAACGTGCGTTACGTGCTGAAACGGTCATACGGACTTCTGCCGTCCGGGTTCCGTTCGGCCTACGACCAGATGGTTCTGAGAAAAACTCCTGCAAGAAAATACGCAAGCCTCGGCGGCTTGTTGCCTTCTCATGTGGAAACCGCCTCTTCTCATCTGTTCTCGGGCAATTTCGTGTATTCCGGTGATCTGTCATCCTCATGGACAGCTGAATTCGACAAACTCAGCGGAGCGCTGGTATCCTACAAAATAGGAGAAACCGAACAGCTTTCGGCA
>CAYTYL010000113.1:0-4312 GCA_964441715.1 uncultured Muribaculaceae bacterium | reverse complement strand
GATTGTCACAAGCGGAAAACGCTCCGATGCCATAAACTGGAAAGACCTTGACGTAAGCGACATCAATCTCAAAGCCGGGAAAGTCAGAATCAAAGACGGTACGGTCTCGGCAAATGTGGAATCACTGTCCTTTGCGGAGAAAAGCGGACTGGCAATGGAGAAGCTCGCCGGCAGAGTGAAAGTAGGAGGAGGAAAGACGGACATAAAAGAACTCCTCATAAAAGACAGCTTCTCTGAAATCCGGATGGACCGCTTCACCATGAGCTATTCCGGCATAGCGGCGTTCAGCGATTTCATGGAAGCGGTGAAAATGGATGCCGACATTGACAAGAGCACCGTGGATTTCAAGACGATATCCTTTTTCGCCGCCGCACTGAAGAAAATGTCGTTCCGCGCAGAAATTGACGGCGTGTTCAGCGGCTATGTCTGTGACTTCTCAGTAAGCAGACTGAACTTCAGCAATGCAGGCGACGGAATGCATGGCGTCATAGACGGCAGGCTGACCGGACTTCCGGATTCACAGGGAATGATACTCAACGCCAGACTGACCGAGACCGGGTTCACCATGGAAGAGCTCGGAAATCTCATCAGAGGATTCGCACCTTCCGTAAAATTTGACATGGCAGGGTTCGCCCCCGGACGTGTCTTTTCCATCGACGCCGCTGCAAAAGGGCCTTTGAACAGGCTTGCCGCAAAGCTGTCCGCAACCTCGGAAATCGGAGGGTTCGACACGGAAATAAGCCTGAGAAACACCATTGACTCCTCAAGGCCCATACACATAAGCGGCACGCTGGCGTCCCACAGTCTGGACCTCGGAGAAATTCTGGGCAGCGGCGAACTCGGGCCCTGTTCCATGATGACGAACATGTCGGCGGTGCTGTCCGGCGGTTCTCCTGAAATCATAGTCGACACCCTGGCGATAGGAAGGCTGAAAGCTCACGGCTACGAATACAAGGAAATCCACGGAGCAGGATCATATTCCGGCAAAGGATTCTCCGTCAATCTGACGGGCAACGATCCGAATCTGACCTTCGTATGCGATGCGGAACGGATGAAGCCGGATGAAAGCGGGGACGGAAGTTTCCGCTTTGCCCTGAATCTGTCGAAAGCCGATCTCAAAAGGCTCAATTTGGGTTTCAGCGACGAAGGCAGGGCCGGCTTGAGCCTTGATGCGGAGGCCTACATGAACGAGCGCGCATCCGGGAATTCGATCGGAGAAGTCCAGCTGAGGAACATCATTCTGACGGACGAACACGGCCTGCACAAGGCCGGCGACCTGATCAGCGCGATAAAACTGGGCAACCGGGACAACTCCGTCAGCCTGAACTCCTCTTTTCTCGAAGGAATGTTCTACGGAACAGGCTCTCCGGCGGACTTCGTAAATGATTTCAGCGAAATAGCGCTCAAAAGACATCTGCCGGCAGTATTCGGAGAGCCGTCCGGCAAAAGTACGGGAGGCAGCTACGAACTGGATCTGAACCTTTTCGATTCCATGGACGTGCTTTCATTCCTGGTTCCGGGCCTGTATGCGGCGGACAGCACCGTCCTCAAAATGTCCATTGACGAAGACGGAATAATGGAAGCGGACATTTCTTCGGGAAGGCTGGCCTACAAGAACAGATACCTGAAAGATGTAAACATAGGCATACACAACAGGGACTCGCTGCTGGACTGTTCCATAACGGCTTCCGAGCTGTCGGCCTCCCCCATTGTCACAAAGGGCAACGTCATGGACGTGAAGGCGGGAGGAAACAAAATCGGAGCTGCCATCTCATACGACAATGAGTCGGAACTCACGAACCGCGGAGAAATAATGTTTACCTGCGGTTTTGCCAGGGACGCATCGGGGGGCCTTTCGGTAAGCGCCGACTTCATACCTACCGAACTGTACATGGATTCAGTTCCGTGGAAAATCAATCCTGCAAGAATAGAATTTGACGGAAAACGGCTTTCTGTGGCAGGATTCGCAGTCGAAAGCGGAAACCATTCCATAAGGATAGACGGAGGGTACTCATCCGTACTGCCTGATTCCTTACATCTGAAACTCAAAAACTTCGACATCTCAGCCTTAAATCATCATCTCGGCGAACAGTTCGACCTGTCAGGCTTCGCCTCCGGAGAAGTATCGGTACATTCTCCGCTGAAGGACGGCGGCGGACTCCTGATGAATCTGAAGGTCGATTCCACAAGCATATCCGGCTACAAGGCAGGCACCCTGCTGATGGGAAGCGTCTGGAATCCCGCCCGTAAATGTTTCGATGTGTCCATGCGCAACTCCCTTGACGGGACGAGCAATATTTCCGTCGACGGCTCTTTCGTTCCCTCCTCCGGAACAATGGAAGGGAACGTGAGGCTGAGCTCCTTCGAACTTGGCTATGCCGAAGGTTTTCTGGAAGGCATATTCAGCAGTTTCAGCGGGAAACTCAGCGGAAACATAAAGGTATCGGGACTCTTGGACCGTCCGGACCTGCAGAGCGACGGGCTCAGGATCGATGATGCGCTGATGAAGGTGGACTTCACAAATGTGGCATACAATGTTTCCGGTCCGCTGCACCTGGACGGGAGCGGTGTCCGGTTCGATGACATAAGGATAAGCGACCGGGACGGCAACGGCGGCAAAATATCAGGCGGAATCGGATGGAATAAAATGCAGGACATAAATTTCGGGACGGAGATCGCTTTCTCCGAAATGCTCGTCATAGACATGGACGAATCGCCTGACGCCGCTTTCTACGGCAAAGCCTATGCAAGCGGCAGACTTGGAATTTCCGGTCCTCTGAGTGCGCTGACCCTTGACATAAATGCCATGACCGCAAGACGCGGAGAGTTCCATATCCCTATGTCTTCGGCCTCTTCCGCAGGCTCTTCGGATCTGCTCGTGTTCAAAGTCAGGAACGAAAAGAAGAAGATCGACAGCTACGAAATGCTTATGAGCAGATATGCCGCTCCGAAAAAAGGTTCCGATGTGGCCATAAACCTCAATCTGAACGTAACTCCGACTACCGAAGCATTCATAGAAATAGACAAAGCCAACGGAAATGTGCTCAGCGGCAGAGGCAGCGGCGACATTGCGATCGAAGTCCAGCCCCGCAGCGGTGTGTTCAGCCTCAGGGGCTCCTACACGCTGACAGAAGGAAACTATCATCTGGACGTGATGAGCCTCGCGAAAAAGGATTTCCAGATCAAGGAAGGAAGCAGCATCAAGTTCGGAGGCGACATAATGGACAGCGACCTGGACATCGACGCCGTCTATAACACCAAAGCGTCTCTGGGCGCTCTGATCGGGGACAACAGTTCAACGTCAAGGCGCGCCGTGGAATGCGGCATCTCCATAAGCGACAAGCTGAAATCGCCCAAAATAGGTCTTTCCATAGAGATACCCAACCTCAATCCGAGCACCAAAGCCATGGTGGACAACGCTCTCGGCACTGAAGACAAGCTCCAGAAACAATTCCTGAGCCTGCTCGTCTCAGGAAGTTTCCTGCCGGACGACAAATCGGGAATCGTAAACAATTCCAACACTCTCAACACCACCGTAGCTGAAATAATGGCGTCACAGCTCAACAACATACTGAAAAGGCTCGACATACCGGTGGACCTCGGCCTGGATCTGCAGTCCACCAACAGCGGAAAAAGCGTGTACGATCTCGCCATCAGCACGGCCCTGTTCAACAACAGGGTTACCGTGAACGGAACTATCGGAAACAGTGAATACGGCAGTTCCGACACCGGAGGAGAGGATTTCGTGGGAGACCTGGACATAGAAGTGAAAGTGGACCAGGCAGGGGCTTTCAGAGTCAATTTCTTTTCACATTCCGCAGATCAGTATTCCAATTTCCTGGACAACAGCCAGCGCAACGGCGTAGGAGTGGCGTACCAGCGGGACTTCGATTCCGTAAAGGAATTTGTCAGGTCTTTGTTCAGCAGCAGGAAAAAGAGAAAAGAACGTGAGGCAGAGCAGCTGGAGTCGCTTGTAAACGCTGATAAAACAATAATAAAAGTAGAAGAATGAAATCTTACGGAAAGTTATACCTGATTCCCACACCTCTCGGCGATTATGCGCCTTCGCAGGTTCTGCCGGCGCCCGTAGTCGAAAGGATCGGGCAGCTGAACAAATTCGTGGTGGAGGAAATCCGCACGGCAAGGCGGTTTCTTTCAGCCGCCGGACGGAAGGGGCATATAGGAGAGATTGAGTTCAGGGAACTTAACGAGCATACCGATCCCGAAAGTATTGACACCTATCTGGACATGTTTGAAAACGGCGGAGATGTCGGCCTGCTTTCAGAAGCCGGTCTTCCGGCGGTGGCGGATC
>CAYTYL010000112.1:0-4326 GCA_964441715.1 uncultured Muribaculaceae bacterium | reverse complement strand
CAAAAGGATATCTGGACATGCAGCTGCTGCGGTTCACAACCGCGGGCAGCGTCGATGACGGAAAAAGCACGCTCATAGGAAGGCTGCTCTACGATTCGAAATCCATATTCGAAGACCAGCTTGAAGCAGTGGAAGAAGCATCACGCAGCAGAGGCAACGAGGAAGTGAATCTGGCGCTGCTCACGGACGGCCTCAGAGCTGAAAGGGAGCAGGGCATAACCATTGACGTGGCCTACAGGTATTTCGCCACCCCTAAACGCAAATTCATCATTGCGGACACTCCGGGCCACATCCAGTACACCAGGAACATGGTGACGGGAGCCTCGACCGCCGATCTCGCCGTAATCCTCGTGGATGCGAGGCACGGCATAATGGAGCAGACCATACGCCACTCCTACATCGCATCTCTGCTCGGAATCGGGCAGATCGTCGTGGCGGTAAACAAGATGGATCTCGTGGACTGGTCCAGGGACGTTTTCGACAAGATCGTCGACGACTACAAGGAGATGTGCGGAAAATTCGAGCTCAATCTCAAGAAGGTCGAGTTCATACCCATTTCAGCCCTCACAGGCGACAACGTCGTAAACAAGTCGGAAAACATGAAATGGTACGGCGGCAAGGCCCTGCTCGATTTTCTTGAAACGGTCCCCCTGCCGGAAGAAGCCGACGACAGGATGAGGCTGCCCGTCCAATACGTCATACGCCCCATCTCCCAAAAATACAGGGACTTCAGAGGATATGCCGGAAGGCTTGCCGAAGGGTCCATAAAAGTGGGCGACGCCGTGAAGGTCTACCCTTCGGAAATGACATCGGAAATCACGGGAATCTATCTCGGTGAGAAATCGCTCGAATCGGCCGTCACTCCGGAATCCGTAAACATAACTCTGAAAGATGACATAGACATCAGCAGAGGCGACGTCATCGTATCAGGGGACGGTGTGCAGCCGGGTGTCGATCAGGAGTTCGAGCTGAATGTATGCTGGTTCAGGAATTCGCCTCTCGTGCCCGGGAAAAGATATACCATAAGGCATGCCACCCAGGAAACCATAGGCATAGTCAAGTCCATCGAATACAAGGTGGACATCAACACTCAGGAAAAAATCACCGACGTGCCTCAGCTGGTCATGAACGACATAGCAAAAGTTCATCTCAAGACCGCATCGCCTCTTGTATATGACAGATACCGTGACAACAGGACCATGGGGTCTCTGATTTTCATCGACGAGTCCAACGACACCGTGGGAGCGGGAATGATACTATGACATCCGAAGAGAAGAAACGTATCGCCGAAGAATGGAACGCTGAATTCATGGCGCTTTCCGACAAGGAAGGAGTTGTGGAAGCTGCCAAAAAAGCCGTCAGGAAAGTCATAGCCGCGTTCGGCAGAAAAGCCGCGCTTTCATCAAGCCTGAGCTATGAAGACCAGACCATCACGGCGATGATGGCCGAAGCCGACAAAAAGAACGCCCGCATCTTCACGCTCGACACAGGGAGACAGTTCCCCGAATGCTACGAACTGATAGACCTGACCGACATGACCTACGGCATCGCGATGGAAGTATTCTTCCCCGATTACCGCAAGGTCCAGGAAATGGTGAGAGAACACGGAATCAACCTTTTCTATGACAGCGTGGAGCTTCGCCATCTTTGCTGCAATGTCCGCAAGATAGAGCCTCTCAAAAGGGCGCTCGAAGGTACGGATGTCTGGATTACAGGCCTGAGACGCAGCCAGTCCGTCACAAGGAAGAACATGCAGATGGTCGAATACGATACGGCTGACGAGGTGATAAAATTCAATCCTCTGATTCTGTGGTCTGAAGAAGACGTCAAGAACTACGTGAAGGCCAACTCGGTCCCGTACAACAAGCTCCACGACAAAGGCTTCCCCAGCATAGGCTGCCAGCCGTGCACAAGGGCCGTCAAGGAAGGCGAAGACATAAGGGCCGGAAGATGGTGGTGGGAAGATCCGGACCACCGTGAATGCGGACTTCATTCAAGAGGCTGAGCGCAGAGGAAGCTGAGCTGAAAGGAGAACGGGCGGAAAGAGCTATTCCGGCGGATTGATTATCTTGAGCCTGTAGGCCGTCATGACCGCCGCAAGGGTGTTCTTGACTCCGAGTTTTGCGAAAATGTCACGTTTGTGAGTTTTGATGGTATGCCGGCTTCTGCACTGGAGGTCGGCAATATCTTTGACCTGCAGTCCCTGAGCAAGCAGGGCAAGTACCGTGCATTCGGCAGGAGTGAGAATGGAATCCTTAGATGAATCGGTCTCAAGTCCGAGGAGCTGTTTCATGCACGCATTGCAGATGTACTGCTGTTTCTTCAAAGCCATGCGCAGGCAGACCTGTATTTCCTCACGGGTGGAGTTCCTGAGGATGATGCTGAAAGACGGATGTTCCTTGGTGAACAGAAGTACAAGCCGTGAAGCCCGCTGGGCAAAAATGACCCAATGCGTTTCGGGATAACGCTTGACCATGCCGACGAGGGAAGAATTCAGCGAGTCCTCCACCATGGCCGCCTCCACCACGACCACGTCGGGAGACGACGCATCTATCGCGGAGGCCAGCGAATCATTGTCATCCGCCTCATAGACAAAGAGTTTCTGTCCCGGAAGCAAGTTTATGTCTTCCAGGACAGTCCTCATTCCAATTCTGGCTATGTCGGCGGTATCCGCCAGAACCACATTCATTTCTTTCCTTTGATGACGGACTCTATCACTTCGGGGAAATGCGCCATTTCCAGCTTATGTATCTTGGCCTCTATGTCCTCGACGCTGTCTTCGGGCGAAAGAGGAGTTTTGAACTGCGCGATGATCTCCCCGGCATCATATTCGGAATTGACGAAATGTATGGTAATCCCCGTCTCCTTCTCGCCGGCCGCCTTCACGGCTTCGTGGACATGGTGTCCCCACATCCCTTTTCCGCCGTATTTGGGCAGAAGGGCCGGATGGATGTTGATTATCCGGCGCGGATACCTGTCTATCAGATATTCCGGCACAAGCACGAGGAATCCCGCAAGGATTATGTAATCGCAGCCTTTCACCGTGTCAAGGACAAGTTCTGGATTCTCCCTGAACTGACGTGCGCTTATCACGGCTGTTCCGACACCGAGATTCCGCGCCCTCACAAGGGCATAGGCGTCCGCCTTGCTGCTTACCACTATGTCAACGGTCACATCTTCCGAGCCTTTGAAATATCTGATGATATTCTCGCAGTTGGTCCCGCCGCCGCTGACGAAGATTGCCAGATGGGTCATGGCTCAGTCCTTGAAAAGATCGTTTACGCTGCAGATTTCACCGCCGTAGATGTTCTTGATGTACTCGAGACCTCCGACATAGCCTTCTTCGGTAGTGGTGTCGGTGGTTTCCTTAGGGACGACAATCCCGAATCCCCTGAAAAATGCGTCCGCGGACGTGTGGCGGCAGCAGCAGTCGGCCTGCCAGCCGGTGATGATGACGGTATCCACGCCGAGCTCCCTGAGTATAAGCTCGAGAGGAGTGCTGAAGAATGCGCTGTACGTCTTTTTGGGCACGATATAGTCGCCTTTCTCCGGCTTGAGTTCCTCTATCACTTCCGCACCTTCGGTGCCTTCCACGGCGTGAGGTCCCCAGACCTTGAATTCCTTGTCCACCTCGGGAGTATGGCTGTCATTGGCATAAACTACCGGCACTCCTTTCGCACGGGCCTCCGCACAAAGACGTTTGATAGGTTCGATGATGTGATTGACTCTCGGTGATGCTATGGGACCTGTAACAAAGTCATTCAGCATGTCAATAACGATGACGGCGTATTTGTGTTTCATTTTTCTGTAAAAAAAGCGGACAGCCAAGTTTCCGCGAATAATCTGTATGCTGCGCCGCTTGGCCGGCGCCGTACCCAAACATCTCGGAGCCTTGACCGGCCGGAATGTTTGGGCAAAGTAAGCGAAAGTGTTTGAAAAAACCTCGGCTTCATTATCGTATTTTCGTCAAAAAATATATTTTTGCGAACTAAACATCTTTAAACTATGCTTAATCAACTTTCTGACAGACTGAACCGCCTCTCCCCAAGCGCGACTTTCGCGATGAGCCAGAAAAGCGGTGAAATGCAAGCTCAAGGAATCGACGTGATAAACATGAGCGTCGGAGAACCCGATTTTCCCACGCCCGAACACATAAAGCAGGCCGCGATAAAAGCGATTGAGGAGAACTGGACAAAATACAGTCCCGTCCCCGGATATCTCAGCCTCAGAAAGGCGATAGCCGAAAAACTCACACGGGAAAACGGCCTGGCCTACA
This sequence comes from uncultured Muribaculaceae bacterium, assembly GCA_964441715.1. Classification (GTDB taxonomy): domain Bacteria; phylum Bacteroidota; class Bacteroidia; order Bacteroidales; family UBA932; genus Cryptobacteroides. The sequence goes on along the minus strand of CAYTYL010000112.1, from coordinate 50 downwards.
CCCCCGACCGGATTCTTGTCTCCACCGGAGGAAAACAGTCCCTCTGCAAC
>CAYTYL010000111.1:0-4347 GCA_964441715.1 uncultured Muribaculaceae bacterium | reverse complement strand
CCCATAGCCACGGGCATCATTTTCGCCACCCTGTCCCACGAATCCCAGATCGTGGTGCAGATCATCTGCGGAGCGGCAAGCTACATCGCCGAGACTTTCAAGAAACCCCAAAAAGGTGATTAATGCGGAGCGGCAGCGGAACGGGCCTATTTCACGACAATGCGTCCGAATCCAGCATCCTCGGCGACTTTTTTCCATGAATCCATCTGTCCGTCCGTGGGGGACGTCCGCTTCTCCAGCCTTCCCCTCACGCCGAAATGCCTGAACCGGATAAGCTTGAGGGGCACGTCGGCTATGTGCTCGGGGATGGTGCGGGCGATGCCCCTTATGTCATCTTCCACATCCACCTCGCCTTCAAGACAAACTATCCTTATTTCCTCCAGCTTTTGCCTGTCCGCAAGGAACTTGAGATTGCGTTTCACCACCTCGTTTCCGCTGCCGGTCAGACGCCGGAAAACTTCATTGTTCCAGCTCTTGACATCGAGCATGACCCCGTCCGCAACATCAAGCAGCTGCGGATAATGGGAAAAGTCTACGGTACCGTTGGAGTCTATCAGCGAAGTCAGTCCGAGCCCTTTCACAAGCCTGAACAGTTCAAGCAGGAACTGCGGACGGAGCATACACTCTCCTCCGGACACGGTCACTCCCCTTATGAAGGGAATGTTTTTCTCCACTTCCGAAGCGACCTGAGCCGCCGTCATCTCCCTCACCTTCGGGGATGCACGGAAAGGACAGACCTTGATGCAGCCGTCGCAGCCGATGCACAGTTCCTCATGCCATGCCACCTTGCCGTCCCGGAGTTCCAGAGCCCCTTTCGGGCAGCGGGACACACACAGGCCGCAGGCGGAACAGATATGCTGCGTCTCGGGATTGTGACAATACGCACAGGCGATGTTGCAGCCCTGCAGAAATACGGCGGTGCGGTTGCCCGGTCCGTCGACCACGCTCAAAGGGATTATCTTGTTGACAGGAGCCTTTACCATCGCGGCAGTTCCATCAGTCAAGACTGCGGACTCTCCGCCTGGCGAGATGCGCCGCCTTGTAGGAAGGACCTCCGAGCTGCGTGGTGTTCTGAAGGACGGCCTTGCCCTCATCCCATTTTTCCATCTCGCTCCTCTTCACAAGGTAGCCGGTAACCCTGACGAGGTCGCTGTCCTTGCCGTAGAACGCTATGTACTTCTGGCCGAGCTTGAACGCACCTTTCACTATGTCCAGCATGGCCGCGGGATTCTCAAGGCCGGTCTTGTCGAATGAGAAGATGTCGCTGCACCCCGTAGGGAAGAAGCGGTGGAATCTCGCGCTGTGGCGCAGATGGTCGTAGATGCTGTCAGGCTCGTCTCCGACAGGGATGCGCACTCCGGGAGTGATGCCGAGATCGGTCTCGATTCCCACCTGGGCATGGAGCAGCAGACGATGGTTGCTTATCTCGCAGTAAGGGGCCTCGTAGGAAGCTGCGAAATCGCTCATCACCGTCATTATCCTGTCGGCGACGTCATCGCTCTCCTTGTCATGCCCGTATTTCTTGCCCGGAGTGAAATGGTTGGCCGCCTCCGCGAGACCCACCATTCCGAACATGGCGGTGAACCTGTCTCTCTCTATCAGGCCTTCCTGCGCAAGGAAATTGGATTCGAAGAAGTTGCTCTTCTCCACTATGAACCTTATCCTTTCGCTCATATAGTCCGCCATGCATTTCAAGGCGTCAGGCAGCATCTCTCCGAGGAACTTGTCCAGATCGTCGGTCTGCCGGGCCAGTCTCGGAAGCACGATTCTGGTGAGGGTATATGAGCCTCCGGCGACCGGAAGGATGTTGTAACAGCTGCTTATGCCGTAACGGTCATAAGTCCCCCTGTTGGCCGGGTCGTTGCAGATGGCCGGATTGGCGCAGTAAAGGCTGGTCTTCAAAGCCTGCTCCGCAAAACTGTCCGACGTCACCTCAGGGTCGTATTTCAGGGTCAGATTGGGCACGGCCTGCTGCACCTTCCGCTCCACGTTGAGCAGTATCCTGCCGGCACGGGTCTCTCTCGGACCTATGTTGGCATGGCAGAACCCGTCGGTAATCGTCCTGTCAAGGTAGCGGAAGAAAAGGGTCAGCTTCTTTTCCGCCTCCGCGTCGCCCACTCCTTCAAGGAAAGGATCGATAAGGGCGTCCAGGTCTCCGAGATACACGGGGAAGCTTGTTATGGACGGAACATGACTGTAGAGAATCTCCAGAAAATTGAGCAGCTCGTCCAGATCCTGCGGAGGGTCGAGCTCGAGGAACTTGACTCCGTTCCTGACAGCCTTCGCATAGTCCGGCATGATGTAACGCGGCCTGTACGGGGCGTTCCCCTCCTTAAGATTGCAGATTACGCCGTCAGCGAAATACTTGCGCGTCTTTTCAGGAATGTCGAGGACATCCAGAGTGTCCTCGGCCGCATGCGCTAATGCAACAACCTTCTGCTCATACGTGAGATTTGCAGAAGTCACGATATCATAAATTTTTCCCATAACTATTTTATTTTCAGGCGGAGCTCCACCGGACAATGGTCCGAACCGAAGACTTCGTTGTGGATCTCCGTACTCTCTATACTATCTTTCAATCCTTCGCTCACAAGGAAGTAATCTATGCGCCACCCCGCATTTCTCTCGCGGGCCCTCATCCGGTACGACCACCATGAATACTTGACCTCGTCCGGATGCTGGAATCTCCAGCTGTCCACGAACCCCGAGGAGAGAAGTTCCGTCATCTTGGCCCGCTCCTCATCGGTAAAGCCCGCATTCAGATGGTTGGTGGCCGGATTCTTGAGGTCAATCTCCTCATGGGCGACATTCATGTCACCGCACACGACCACTTCCTTCCTGCTTTTCAGTCCCAGCAGATACGCCCTGAAATCGTCCTCCCACTGCATCCTGTACTCCAGCCTCCGGAGACCGTCCCGGGAATTGGGGACATATACGCATACAAGGTAGAAGTCCTCCATTTCCAGGGTTATCACCCTGCCCTCATGGTCATGGGAGTCGATCCCCATGCCGTAAGTCACCGTCAAAGGCTGACGCCGTGCATAGACGGCAGTACCGGAATATCCTTTCCTGTCAGCGAAATTCCACCATGAACCGTATCCTTCGAACTCAAGTTCAAGCTGCCCGGCCTGCATCTTGGTCTCCTGCAGACAGAAGAAATCCGCATCCAAGGTCTTGAACGCTTCGGCGAAACCCTTGCCGCAGCAGGCGCGGAGACCGTTTACGTTCCACGATACGAACTTCATGCTCATCCGATCGCCCACTCCGGTCCGTTTTTGGTATCTTTCACACTTATGCCCAAGGACTTGAGATGATCCCTTATGGCATCGCTTCTCGCCCAGTCCTTTTCCTCCTTGGCCTTGGCCCTGTCCTCGAGAACCATTTCCATTAGGCCGTCCACGACCTTCCTGCCCTCATCGGAACCAGCCGCCGAGTTCTCGTCGCGCAGCCCGAAAACACCGAAAACGATGTCGTCGAACAGCCTGAGCAGCACTGAAAGGTCTTCCTTTCCGAGAGCCTCCTTGCCTTCCTTGGCCGTGTTTATGAGCTTGACGGCATCGAAGAGCCACGACAAGGCGACGGGAGTGTTCAGGTCATCGCACACGGCATCGTAGACCTTGTCGAATATCCCCTTTACGGCAGGAGAAGCACCGTCAGGACATGCATCGGGCGCCGTGTCGCCGACATATTCGCCATAGACCATATCCGGCACGGCATTGCCTTCCGTACCCCTTACGCCGTCTTCCACACCGGCCGCCGAAGCCAGCGCGCACAGATCCCTGTAGCCCTGCATTATCCTCTTCAGGCCTTTTTCGGAGGCCTGGAGAGCCTCGTTCGAAAAGTCCAGCGTGCTGCGGTAATGGGCCTGAAGGATGAAGAAACGTATGGTCATGGGAGAGTAGGCCTGCTCCAGTTTCGGATGCCTGCCGGAGAACATCTCGGGCAGGGTTATGAAGTTGCCGAGCGACTTGCCCATCTTCTGGCCGTTTATGGTTATCATGTTGTTGTGGACCCAGTAACGGACGCCCTGAGTACCTCTCGAAGCCTCGTTCTGGGCGATTTCGCACTCATGGTGCGGGAAAAGGAGGTCTATTCCGCCTCCATGGATGTCGAACTCTTTTCCGAGATATTTCTCACCCATGACCGAGCACTCCAGATGCCAGCCCGGAAAGCCTTCGCCCCAAGGCGACGGCCATTTCATTATGTGCTGGGGTTCAGCCTTCTTCCACAGCGCGAAATCATAGGGAGCCCTCTTGTCCCCCTGGCCGCTGAGAGAACGGGTCCCCTCCACGGTGTCGTTCAGATTCCTTCCCGACAGGATGCCGTAATGGAAAGTCTTGTTGTACT
>CAYTYL010000110.1:0-4488 GCA_964441715.1 uncultured Muribaculaceae bacterium | reverse complement strand
GAACCTCCGACCTCCGGGTTATGAGCCCGACGAGCTACCAACTGCTCTACCCCGCGATGTTTGTTCAGCAAATATAGCGAGATTTTTTTTAAAATCAAACTATCGCCATAAAAACACGCCGTTTATTTCAGGAATCCTACAATATCATCAATCGCGTCCCGCGAGAAACTCTTCTGCTCGCCGGAAGAAAGATTCTTCACGTTCACGGTACCGGATGCGACCTCGTCACCTCCGATTATGGAAATGAACGGTATGGACTTATGTCCGGCATATTCGAACTGCTTCTTAAGCTTGCCTCCGTCGGGATAGATTTCGCATGAGACACCTCTGCGCCGCAGGGAACGGGCCACGTCTATGATGTAAGGAAGTGCGGACTCGTCCATGTTGGCAAACAGAAGCGTCGTGGAAGAAGCCAGACCGGCCGGGAACTTTCCGAGACCTTTGAGCACATCGTAGATTCTGTCGGCTCCGAAAGAAATGCCGACTCCGGACATGCCCGGCAGGCCGAAAATACCCGTCAGATTGTCATATCTTCCGCCGCCGCATATGCTTCCGATAGGAAAATCCGATGCTTTTACTTCAAAAATGGCTCCGGTATAGTAGTTCAGCCCGCGGGCAAGCGAAAGGTCAATCTCAACCTTCTGCCTGACAGCGGCGGAATCGATATATGAGAAGAGTTCGGTCAGTTCATCGACGCCCTTCACACCTTCTTCGGAAACGATTCCGGAAGGAGAGTTGCCGCACATCATCTCACGCATCAGCGAAAGTTTTTCACCGTTGCTGCCCTTCATTCCGAGGACAGGCTCTATGACCGAAACGGCGGCATCCGTCAGTCCCCTTTCACGCATCTCCGCCTTGACCGCATCCAATCCTATCTTGTCAATCTTGTCTATGGCCACCGTTATGTCCACGACCTTGTCGGGAAAACCGGCAATCTCGGCAAGTCCCGCAAGGAGCTTTCTGTTGTTGATCTTTATCAGAACATTGATTCCCAGACGGTCAAACACCTCGTCCACAATCTGCACAAGCTCAAGTTCATTGATCTGCGACTTGCTGCCTATCACGTCTGCATCACACTGGCAGAACTCGCGGTAACGTCCTTTCTGCGGCCTGTCGGCCCTCCACACAGGCTGTATCTGGAAACGCCTGAAGGGAAAAGTGATCTCGGACCGGTGCTGCACGACATAGCGTGCAAACGGGACGGTCAGATCATACCTGAGTCCCTTTTCGCAAACTTTGGACGTGACGGACTTGCTGTCGAAAGTGCCGTCTTCCTTGACGCACTCTCCGGGAGTGACGGCCGAAAAGGCATCCCCCGAATTCAGGATGCGGAACAGCAGCTTGTCCCCTTCTTCTCCGTACTTTCCCATAAGGGTGGACAGGTTCTCCATGGCAGGAGTCTCTATCTGAGCATATCCGTAAGTCCTGTAAACACTTTTGATGGTGTCGAATATATAGTTGCGCTCGGCCATTTCACTCTGGCTGAAATCGCGCGTACCCTTGGGAATGGATGGTTTCTGTACTGACATGATATTTCTTATTAAAACCTCATCTTGGCAATTTACAATGTCCTCCGGTCAATTCCAATGCGGATGACCAGAATTTTTCGGCTTTTCCCGCCGACCTTTATCTTATCGTCTACTCTGTAGCCGACGAGAGCCGCCACATGCACACGCCTGTCCTCGTCGGGGACGTTCATCCCCGGAGAAACGGCTACCAGCGCTCCGGCCTTGTCGGCGACGGAAAACTTCAGATCCGTAAACATGTCGCTCAGCTTCTTGCGTCCGCGCATCCCGAGAGGAACCATCCAGTCTCCTGACTTCCACTTTCTGACAAGAAAAGGAAAGGTCAGGACCTCCGCATCGGCGATGCTGACGCCGGAAGGCTGTCTGAGCGACAAGATTTCGTCCCGGTCCACGACGGACACCGATAACTTCTTCCCTCCGAACTCATACTCCCCCTCGCCTTCTATGACCACGCTGTCTTCGCCTTCCCTTATTTCGGAAAAGTCAGCCGGACAGGAAAGCCTGCCGCCCTTCTTTTCAATCACAATCTCAGATGACGAAGTCATAAGAGTCCACTCCTCCGCATGAAGCACTTTCCCGGAAAAAGTACCACCGGGCTCCATCATGGACAGCAGCGAACTCACTTCGGAAGAAGAAAAGCCGAAAGGCTCAAGCAGTCTGTAAACGACATATTCGGGATGCGCGACCTTCTTGAGGGCCTTCACGTCCACACGGAGCCTCTCCGGGGACTCCTCAAGGAGCAGACGGGGACGGAGCGAAAGGAAATACGAATCCGCGATTCGCTCGACCTGACGGACATTTGCCATATCCCTGGCGAAAGCATCCAGAAAAGACGGGTTTACAGCTTCGAACACAGGGAATGCAAGATGTCTGATTTTGTTCCTCTTGTATTCAGTGAGCGCGTTGGTGCTGTCGTTCCTGTAAGGGACACCCTTTTCTTTCACGAAATCCTCGATATCTTTCCGGGAAAAGCCGAGCAGAGGCCTCACAAGCCGTATGCCGGACCCGGGAACCGGCAGAGCGGACTCGACATGCATTCCGCACATGCCTTTCGTCCCCGTACCGCGCAGCATATTGAGAATCAACGTCTCCGCATTGTCATTGGCATTATGGGCCACAGCTATGCATCCGGTGCCGCAGTCCGTGCACAGTTTGTCAAACCACGCATAGCGCAGCTCTCTTGCAGCCATCTCCACACTGATTCTCTTCTCCGCCGCATAAGCGGATGTGTCAAAGTCCTTTCTGTGGAAAGCAACGTTCCTGTCCGTGCACCACTTCTCCACGAGGGCACTGTCCCCGTCGCTTTCCTTTCCTCGTAGACGGAAGTTGCAGTGGGCGACCGAAAACGGCAGTCCGCATGAACGGAAAAGCTCCGCCATGCACATGGAATCTATCCCGCCGCTTACGGCGAGCATGATCTTCTCCCCGTCACGGAAAAGAAGCTTTGCCAAAGATTCAAACCGCTGCCGGAGATCCATTATTTTCTATCCGAAGAGAATGTGTATGAGAATCCGAACTGGAGAGCCTCGTAGAACTGGATCGCTCTGAACCCGTTTTCATGTTCCTCATTGTAAATCAGGACGGTGTCATCATACACGAGGCTGGTGGACAGGTTCACCGAGAAGTACTTGGCAACCTTCCACATGAAACGGTTGTCCCAGTTCACCCTGAAATTCTGAGGGTTGTGAAGATAGTTCGAGAACAGGATCAGCTGCGTGCTTGCCTGGAAGTTGTCATTGATTTTGACTTTGGCGTCCATGGAGAACTGCGCACCGAATTCGAAACGGATTGCTCTCATTATGTCTCCGTTCTGCACGAGTCCGCCCTTTTCCTTGACAAGCTCCTCCTCTCCGTGCCCTTTCTTGAACTCCATGCCGTAGACATTTCTCAAGGACTTGTCCGCTACTATGGTGAAACCTCCCGTCACAGGTGTAAGGGTAGTGCTGAGCCATGCGTTGGGGCTCCACGTCATACCGGCACCGAGGGTGACCACCGCAGGGGAGAACAATGCGGACTTGAGCGTACGGGCGTCTTTCCAATCCCTCTTGGCAGGTTTTTCCTGTCCTTCAGGAAGATCCGTAGGGGTATTGTAGGTATATCCGTCCGTAAACTGGCTGAGGAAGGTGAATTTGCCGGTATAGCTGAGAGTTTTGGTAATCTGCGATCCGGCCGAACTCTCGAACAGGATTCTGTCCTTGTTCTTCTGCATTATCGGCTTGTCCTCGGAATAGATGAATCCGTAGTCAAGCTGGAGCCGGTTGTTCCAGTACAGGACTTCTTTCTTGTAATTGGCATTCGCGTCGATGTATCCGCTCACGGAAAAGTTGTCGTAGCCTCCCTTCGCCCAGTTGTCATATGAACTCTGGATGAAGTTTATGTTGGTCATCAGAGAGTTTTTCCAATAGACCGGTTTCGGAGCTTTCTCCACCTCCTTTGGAGCTTCCGCTATGGCGGCCGCCGCAGCCGCCGCAGCTTTCTGCGCATCTGTAAGCTCCTGGGCGGACACGCTTACGCCCATCATGAGCAGGAGCAAAGTCAGGACTCTTTTCATGGTCTGCAAGTACCTGCCGGACAGATCAATATGCTATGCCGAACACGACACGGCGGCTTGAAGGCTTTCCTGAATAGATGTCCTTGCCCTCCTCCTCGCAGACATAGGAATCGACCGGTATGCAGCGTATGGTAGCCTTGGTCTCGTCCTTGATTTTCTGCTCGGTCTCAGGAGTGCCGTCCCAATGGCAAAGAAGGAACTTGCCCGTCCCGATTTTGGCTTTGAACTCCTCCCAGGAATCGCATTTCTCGACACGAGACTCACGATAATCCAGCGCTTTCTTGTAGATGGTAGCCTGTATGTCATCCATCAGAGCCGACACGGAGTTTTCAAACTCTTCCACACCCATGTTCTTCTTCTCCATGGTGTCCCTTCTGTGAACCTCGATCGTACCGGCTTCCAGATCTCTCG
>CAYTYL010000109.1:0-4567 GCA_964441715.1 uncultured Muribaculaceae bacterium | reverse complement strand
GAGTCCGTCTATAAAGGCAGGAAATACCATGGTGTCAAGCTTGTTCCCGTGGGGAAATCGGAGATATCGTCCGTGGAACTGTTCTTTGACAAAGAAAATCTTACGGCTTCCACTCTTACGCTTTCCGACGGGTCCATAGTGGACTTGGAATTCCCGGAAGTGAGTTTCCTTGAGAAAAAGGTGACGTTTTCTTTTGACACTTCTTCTCTGGATTCTTCCTGGGTGGTAAGCGATATGCGCGGATTCTAATTGTCTGTGATATTGAATCCGGCCGATGCCCAGGATTTCATCTGTCCGTCCTCGTCATAAATCAGATATGCTTCCAGTTCATCGAGGCTGTCAATGAATGCCTTGGACGCTTCGAGGCCTATCACCATGCAGTAGGTGGCGTATGCGTCGGCACTTGTGGCATCCGGGGCTATTATGGTGGCGCTGAGCAGATTGTGGTTCACCGGGTAGCCGCTGCGCGGATCTATGGTGTGGGCATATTTCTTTCCGTCCTTTATGTAGTATTTGCGGTAGTTTCCGGAAGTCACCACTCCATGTGCCTTGCCGTCAGATTTCCATACTCCGTCCAGATCGGCGCCGGGGGTATCGTTTCCGTCCGTCGGGCGGTCGATGCCTATGCTCCATGGTTTGCCTGAAGGGTTCAGACCGTCGCAGTAAATCTCGCCTATGTCCACCAGCATGTCCTTCACGCCTATGGAGTAAAGATACCCGGCTATCACATCGCAGCTGTACCCTTGGGCGATGGCATTGAAATTAAGTACGGGATGTTTCTTCAAGGCCTCGTCGAGGTCCTGCGAAAGCCGTTCCATGCCGCAGCTGTCCTTGATGGCGGCTATTCTTTCGGCGGAAGGAAGCGAATCGGAGGTGAACCCGAAGCCCCATGCGTCAAACAGCGGCCCGGCAGCCACGTCCACGGCGCCTCCTGTCTCCTGCCATATCCTGTAGGATCTTTCATATATGTCCCGGAACATTTCATTGGGGGCCGCTTCTTCTCCCGCGTTGAGCCTGCTGAGGATGGAGGATTTGTTATATCCCGACAGAGTGTTGTCAATCAGGAGGAGCAGGGAATCCACTTTCCGGCTCACGGTGCCTATGTCCTCGCTGCATCCGTCCATGTTTATCTTGACGCTGTATACGCCGCCTTGGGCATATCCCTTTATGACCTTGTAGTTTCCGTGCCCGCATGAGGCAAGCACGAGCGGCAGCAGCACAAGTGCCGTGAGGACAGTTTTCTTCATTTGGCTTCGTTTTTGTACAAAGATACTGGAAAAATGTGCATCTTTGTACGATAGTTTATTGTGGAATTAGAATATCAGCTGGATGAAGCTTGAAAATTTGGCGCTTTACCTTTTTTCGGCGCTTGTTCTTTCTGGATCTTTCGCCTCTTGCAGCAAGAGCGATAATTACGATGACGACACCAAGCCGTCTCTGAACGGTGAACTTTACTTCGTTTCTCCTGCCTATATCGCGCCTGGCGATGTGTTGGATTTCACTCCTAAGGGAGCGGTTCATCCTGACGGCGGGGACATGGGCTATTATTGGCTCGCCAGCGGGATTCAGACGACGGCCGACACTACCCGCCATATCGGTGATCCCGCTACCGTCAAAGGCGGCTTTTCCATAACGGTTCCGGACTCGCTCTATACCATAAGGGTCACTTGTGTCGCCTTCGCCGGCGGATACAACAACATGTACGCCTACCGCTACATCAAGGTGGTGAAGGATGAGTCGTTGACGGGCATAGACCATCCGGAAGGGGAACCGTGCTTTACGGATGCCAGAGACGGCAAAAAGTACGGCTACGTATCCCATGACGGGCTGGACTGGATGAATACCAATCTCCGCTATGCGGATTCCGGCCGTCCATATTCCGATTGTTCAGTGATGACGGATCTTTTCGGAAATCTGTACACTTGGGAAGAGGCGTCCGCAGCCTGCCCGGAGGGTTGGAGACTGCCTTCCGAAGATGAGTTCAAGGCACTCTGCGGCGGTTCGTTCACTTCAGCTGCCGGAGGTCTCATGGCGGATGCATACTTCAACTCCGAGAAGATGTGGGAATATTGGCCCGACGTCAAGGTCACCAATGCGGCCGGCATGAACATGATCCCCGTCGGGTATGGCTATTACACCGGGAGCGCATGGTCTTATACGGGTGTGAACGACTATGCTTTCCTGTGGACGTCCACTCCTTACAATGCGGAACAGAAAAAATATTTCGGGATATACGTCAGCGAGCCGGACATCATTGAAGGCAATGCCCACACCGGCAGCTTTGCATTGCCCGTGCGTTGCGTAAGAGAATCCGAATAGTACGCTTCGAGGCGGATTGCCTCCTGTTTACATGCCGGATATGACGGTCAGAATCTCCATAAGGATTCCGGCCGTCTTTTCGTTTGCATGGACAAGCGGCGGGGGATATATTCCGAAACATGCCAGTGCCGAGCTTGCCGCGGACAGAAAGATGAGCAGCGTGGTTACCGGCATGGCGAGCAGGTTGGTCATCAGAAAGAAGGGCGGAAATGATTTGAAGTAAAACCATACCGCCGGTGCCGTGAAGACTTGGCAGGAAAGGCCGAGCGCGGCAGCATTCCACATTTTTCTGACGACATCCGTTCTGCCTCCGTCTCCGCAAGGATACCAGGCTTCCATTTTGGGATATATGCAGGTGATTCCGCACATGGCCAGATAGGACAGCTGGAATCCGGCTGACTTTATGACTGTCGGATTCAGCGCGAGCTGGATGAACAGAGCGGAAAACAATACCGTGGACGCATTCCTCCTGCGGTTCAGCATCCTGGCCGTTTCGCTCAGGCTGATGAAAAGAAACGCTCTTATGATTGAAGGAGATGCTCCTGTCGCAATGCTGTAGAAACCGGAAAAGAATACTATTGCTATGCTTCTCGCCTTGGCCGCGGCAGGGGAGTTTCCGACCATGGAAGCGGCTTTTTGCAGTATGGTGTAGATTACGCCCAGGTGCAGCCCGGACAATGCCAGAATATGCGATGCGCCGCTTTTTCTGAATATCTCCCGAGTTTCCCTGCCGATTCCCGACCTGTCCCCGGTTATCAGGGCTGAAACCAGTCCTGCGGTGTCGCCGTCGCTGAACGGGATTGCATATATGGATGCCTTCACCTTCGCCGCCGCTGTACGGGCGGCCGCGACTGCCCGTCCGATTTCTTCTGTTTTCCACGCTTCTCCGATGAATGCCATCGCATAACAGCAGTACCCGGCCATGAACCACAAAGTGAAAATGGCCGCGATGCCGTTCCGGTGTCTGATGTACATGATAAAGAAAGCTGCGGCGGCCAAAACCGCTCCCGCAAATGAGTCGGCGGCAGATGCCGACGGCGAAACCCCGTGCAGGCATGCGCTTAAGGCTGCGCCTGCGGTGAAAAAGATGGACAGCCCCTCGATTCTCTCTCCCTCCATACCTTCTGCTCAATAACTATCCCCAGGGAACGCTTCGTTCCTTTTCTTTTTGCGAAGATAGCGAAACTTTGTAACTTTGTGCTTCTTATGCTTGGAAAACAGTTATAACAATATAAAAAATGATCATTCTTGTAATCAATTGCGGAAGCTCATCCATCAAGTACCAGCTGCTTGACATGAAGAGCGACGATGTCTATGATCTCATAGCGAAAGGCATTGTCGAGAAGATAGGACTTCCGAGCGGTATTTTCCAATATGCCCCTGCAGGCAGGGACAAGATAGTCAGGGAACTTCCCATTCCTGACCATAAGGAAGGCATGCGCCTTGTCCTTCATGCTCTGGCAGACAAGGAAACCGGTGTGCTCAAGTCCATAGATGACATAGAGGCGGTCGGTCACAGGATCGTGCACGGCGGAGAGTTCTTCTCCGGCAGTGTACTTGTTGACGATGACGTTCTTAAGAAGATAGAAATCTGCTGCGATTTCGCCCCTCTGCACAACCCTGCCCATCTTCTTGGCATCAGGGCCGTACAGGCGGTGATTCCTTCGGTTCCTCAGGTGGTTACCTTCGATACGGCGTTCCATCAGACCATGCAGCCCTACGCCTATATGTATGCTCTTCCGTATGAGTATTACGAGAAGTACCGTGTCCGCAGATACGGTGCCCACGGAACCAGCCACCAGTTCGTTTCCCAGAAGGGAGCGAAGCTTGCCGGCGTGGATCTCGAGAACTCAAAAATCATAACCTGCCATCTCGGCAACGGAAGTTCCGTTTCCGCCATAGTGAACGGAAAGGTCGTGGATACCTCCATGGGTTTCACCCCGCTTGAGGGCATGATAATGGGTACGAGATGTGGAAACATCGATGCCAACATTGTCCCGTACATCATGAAGAAGGAAAATCTTACTCCTGACCAGATGACGGAAGTCCTCAACAAAAAAAGCGGTTTCCTCGGACTCTCCGGAGTGTCTTCCGACGCGAGGGATCTGGATGCCCTGGCAAAAAACGGCGACAAGAAGGCGAAACTTGTTTTCAAGAAGCTCACCTATGATGTGATAAAGAACATAGGAATGTATGTGGCGGAGATGAACGGTGTCGATCTTATTCTCTTCACCTGAGGAATAGGGGA
>CAYTYL010000108.1:0-4698 GCA_964441715.1 uncultured Muribaculaceae bacterium | reverse complement strand
GATTAAAGCATCCGGGATATGAGCGACAGAGCTTTCTGACCCGATACTTCCGTCATACCTGTAGCCGGGACATAGTTGTAGTTGGAGAAGTCATAAAGTTCGGCGTAGGCTATGCTTTGGACGACGTTGTAATAGACTTCGAGCCTTACCGAGCCTTCCGTGCCGGGAGCTTTTATCTGGACCTCATCTGAACGTCCCTCCAGAAAATCCTTTATGGAGTTCCTGCAGGATGCGGCGACATCGAATGCCCTCTTTCTAAGTATGATTCCTGTTTCGACATTCTTGAACTGTGATTTACAGAACAGAAGAAGCAGGACTCCGCACAGGATGATGATTATTCCCAGTGCCGGCACGAGGAAGTAAACGGCAGCGCCTGCGATGATTGTAAGTGATGATATTGCAAGGTCCTTGGTTGAGCGGACCCTTTTGAGTGTTATGTCCATGATTTGTCATTCAATTGTTTATATTGCTTATGATGTCCGGATTCCGCAGAAGAGGGAATCAGGACGTATTGTTACAGGTCGGAAAAGACGAACCCTGGACTATAAGCGCAAAAAACGGATTGAATAGATGTATGAATCCGAGACCCCTATTCCGGATAACGGTGACAATGATTTTGCGGGGAAAAGATGGGACAGGTTAGCATCCATCAGCTTTCCCTTCTTTATGAAGCAGACAGAGTTTTTTGCCTGAGAGCGGGTTTTCTGCCATGGATTGACGCTTTGCCCTGCATACCCCTGTCCTGCATTCCCGTCCGAAAGAGAAGAGCATCGGCAGGTAAGGAAGGATGAGAAATCCGCGCTTTCGTCCCCTCCGCCGTTTTCATCGGCGGTACCGGCGACGACCGTGTCATGACATGCGGCCCTGTCCTTCCCTTCATGACCGGAGGCAAAGGAAAGCAGGAAAGCCAATATCAAGACAAGGAGTTTCATATTTTGACGAATTTTATCCGCTCCCAGAGGCGGGCCGGTATCAGTCTCCAGAAAAAGACAATTGTCCGGTATCTCCAGTCGAAGGTAATCACTCTTTTTCTGCGCTCAAGACCTCTGATTATGCAGTCGGCGGCTTTTTCGACGGTCATCGTGAGAGGATAGCTCTTGTCTTCGCGCAACAGACCGGTCTGTACGAATCCCGGACGAATGTCGCTGAAGAAAACCGGATATCTTTCCATGGCGGCAAGCTGCGCAAGAGCCGAGACGTAGGTGCTTTCCATCTTTTTCGAGGCGGAATACGCCGGAGCCGTACCGAGTCCTGCCGTACCGGCAACGGAAGTGACGACCGCAATGTGCGCCTTGTGCTCTTTTGAATATGTTTCCGGATGTTTCCTGACGTAATTGATGAAATGTGTCGTCATTCTGACCATTCCTTCGCAGTTTGTTCTTACGGTACGCAGCTCTTTATTCTCGTCCAGTTCTCTGTTCTGGTATCCGACCCCGGAAACGTACAGGAAAAGGTCCGGAGCTCCGAACCTTTCCAGCAGACCGTCGAGCGCATCCGCAGACTCTTCGCCTGTGACATCAAGGGTTGCGATGCACACTTTGTCCGTGCCGTAAGTCTCCATGATGTTTTCAAGCTCCTTGCCGCGCCTTCCGCACAACCCGACGGTCCACCCTTTTCCGATGAACCGTCGGGCAAGTTCCTTTCCTATGCCGGAAGTGGCGCCTATCAGGATTGCTTTCATTCGTGTCCTTCCGCTGCAGTTATCCCGTTGCGAAATGGCGGTGAGATGCTAAAAGCTTCCGGACGACCTGTACAGATCTTTGCCTCTGCTGACTTTCAGGCCGCTTCCGCTTACGGTCCTGTCTCCAAGTTTGAAGCTGATCCTGTAGTCTCCTTCAGGGACATGGATTTTGTATTCCTGTCCTTTAGCGTAAACGCTTCCGCTTTCATCCTTGAACACTTCCCGTGTCCTGGTGTTGGTCAGCTCGAACCCTCTCATAAGTTCGTCCTCGCTGTTTCCTATCGTGATGCTGCCGACAGGTTTTCTGCATGGAGCCGGCAGGTCAAATGTTGTTTCAAAACTTTTGACAAAATCGTGCTGGGTTATCAATGAATGGTCCTGCAACATGCAGACATAGCTCAAGTCGCTGATTTTGACTTTCATCTTGAATGTCCGCTTGTCTCCTTCCGGAACGCTGGGTATCTGCCAGATCCATGAATAGTGCAGATCGAAAGTAGTGCGGGCGACCGTAGGCGGCGCTTTGGGATTTTGACTTTTCTTAGGCAAGTTGTTGACATTAATCTTATAGCTGACTTTTCCGCCGTCGTATGAAGTGTTGTTGACTATGCCTATGTCATTTACGGAGCGTGTCTTTGATTTGCTCCTGTTTACGCCGCTTCCTATGGTGATGCCTCCCGCTTCACTTGTGCCGGAAAGTGTGGCATCGAGGTTTATGGTAGTTCCTGAAGTGTAGGTGGTGGCGTTTTCCGTTGTTTTAGGCAGAGGGAATTCATTGAATTTCACATAGTCATCCGTTACAATCTCGGCATCGAAACCATATCCCGTGAGGTAGAAGCCGCTGTATTTATATACGGCTTTCTTATTCCTTGACTGTTTGATGACAACCTCGTTCACCCCTTTGTACATGGCATCGGATGCGATGGAAATCGTTGCGTCCACGAGGTAGAAGTCACCGGTGTAATTGCTGCCTTCCGTTTCATATGCGTACAGGGGAACAATGGTGTAGAATTGGTCGACGGTAACGTTTCCGTCGAGCTTTATGTGCTCTTTACCCAGTGTGATGATTTCATAATCTTCCATATAGAACTTCTTGGAATTGTTCAGATGGAAGGCATTGAAGATGTCGTTTTCTTCCGTGTCGGATGCTTCGGCTTCGACGTAAGGCTTTTCCGTATCGGCTTTGACATCCGGAGCAGTTTCGGGACTTTCCTTCTCGCAGGAGCAGAGCAGGGGAAATGCTATGGCGGTTGCGGCGGCAAACTTTTTAAATATGTATCTCATGTAGTGTTCCTTTTAATTGAGTTTAAATCCGTATCCGGTCACAAGGTTGGTCTCGTCACCTTCGGTGATCTTGACTTTGGTCGAGTATATGTAGCTCCTGTCCTGAGAATCTCTTTCCTTGATTTTACAGGTGAGGGTATATTCCCCGACGGGGAGATAAGTCGTGAACGTCCTGCCTGACTCATACGCTCCGTCATCTTTGTGTTCGTAGTCGTCCTTCTTCAGAGTGATATTGCTTATGTGCGTCCCTTTCACGTTGTTGGTAATGTCCAGTTTGCCGGTAGGCCAGCGGTTTGGAATGGGAAGTTTGAACTTGTGCAGGGTAGAGGGAAGGTCGAACACAAGATCATGGTAATCAACATTGGAGGAGTAGAAATAAGAGGCTCCGTAGGAATAGTCGGAGAAGAGAAGATTCACCTTGTATTGAGTCTTGGAGTCCTTGTCAGGCGTAGGAACGCCCCAGATCCACTGGGTGTTGAATTCAGCCGTCGCTGTCGAAACTTCCGGCGGATTGTTGATTTTGATAGGGCTGTATGAAGGCAGATTGTTGATCACAAAATCATAGTGGACATCGGCCCCCTTGTGCTTGCTCAGCAGATTTGCATCGGAGATCGTATGGGATTGGCTGTTGGAGAAGGATACCCCTGCTTTGTAGGTCAAGCCGGGTTTCGTTCCCGCCGTGAGTCCACCTGCAAGCGAGAAACTTGTCCCTGTGCTGTAGCTTGTCGCTCCGACCGTCGTTTCAGGAACGGGGGTCTGTATGAATACCGCATTTTTGATCGGAAGGCTGTTGGAGTCCGTCATCCATGCCGTGAACCCGAGAGAGCGCAGGTAGTATCCGCATATTCTTGCTTTGACCATCCCGTGCATCTTGGTAAAGTTGCCTTTGTACATTTTGCCGGACTCGACTCTGACGGAAAGCTTGACTATATAGTAGTCCATCGCTCCTCCCGCGGAAGAGCTGAACCCGTGGAGAGGCGTCACTTTCGCCGTAGCGGTGAATTTGTAGTCACCCTCGAGGTGGTCGTGTTTCGATGCGACGACATGGGTGATTTCCTCGTCGATATGTCCGGAAAAGAAAGTGTCGAAGGCGTATTCCTTACCGAACGGATTGTCGGATTTCGAATTGTCTTCCGCCGAATTGATCCAGTTTACCGGTGAATTAAGGGATGACTCCAGGTCGTTTTCATCGTGGATCTCGTTTACGACGCACAATCCGTCCTCTCCTTTCTGCAATACTATGTAGAGCGGCTTTTCTTCCTCAGAGTCGGAGAGGGATTCAAAGCCGAGTTCCTTAAGCAGTCTGTCCGACGGCTTCCAGACAAAGGCATATTTCCCGTCAGGGACTATCCCGGAGTCGTATCCTGCCATGTCAGTGACGATGAGCGATGCCTCTTCGGGGGAGGCGACGATGTTCTGAAGCCTGTCCGTGGCGGCCTGTACGAATTTGTCAGGCAATGTAGGACTGAGATAGGCCGGAATGGCTATCGTGCTGTTGCTCACGGCAAATTCTTTGTTTTCGCGATAATCCCCCGTGATGATGGGTTCGTCTTCACCGTTTCCGGTCTTATCGCACGAAACCATTCCGACAATAAGGCAGAACAAGGCGCAAAAGCCTGCTGTCCTTTTGAGGTGAAAGAAATTTTTCATGGGAGAGAGAATTTTAATATAAAAATATAAAATATGTCAAAAGCTCCTTGTTTTCTTGTAATATAGCAAATATAATATTTTTTTGT
>CAYTYL010000107.1:0-4729 GCA_964441715.1 uncultured Muribaculaceae bacterium | reverse complement strand
TAGTACTCGGGATTTTCATTCCCGCAATAGGAGTTCGATTCTCCTACCCACTACTAAAAATAAAAAAATATATTATGGCAAATCATGCATCTGCTGAAAAGTGCATTCGCCAGAGCGAAAGGCACAGATTGCATAACAGGTATTATGCGAAGACTACAAGAAACGCTATACGCGCTATAAGGAACACGAGCGACAAGGCTGCCGCAGAGGAAAACGCTCCGAAAGTCTATTCAATGATTGACAAACTCGCGAAGATGGGCGTCATCCACAAGAACAAGGCTGCCAACCTCAAGAGCGGTATCGCAGTTTATATCAACAAACTCGCATAAAGACAAACAGAGAGCTGCATGCGGCTCTCTTTTCTTTCAGACTGAAACCCGATACATCTGAAAAGAAAAACGGGATGTAGCGCAGTTGGTAGCGCACTACGTTCGGGACGTAGGGGTCGTCCGTTCGAGTCGGATCATCCCGACCAAACATCTGCAACTCATTTTCAACAATGGGTTGCATTTTTTATATCCCCCCCCCTTATACTCTCCTCTACTTATTCTCCATTATACTCTCCCAATTTGTAGTCTTTTCCATGCCGCGTACATAAAGAATACACCGGAAGGAGAGGACGATGCTCCGGACAGAGAGGAGAGACAAGTACGGGAAGAGAGACAAGTACGGGAAGAGAGGCGCCCCCAGGCTGAGAGACGAACGGACAGATGCAACGGAACGGACAGATGCAACGGAACGGACAGATGCAACGGAACGGACAAACGCAACGAACGGACAAACGCAACGAACGGACGTATACGACAAAAAGAGGACACCGAAGCATCCTCTCTTCAATCAATTGCCCGGGAAGTCCGTAGGAAAGGGACTCTTCCCTTCCGGCCGAAGCCGAGGCTCATGTCAGGCAAATCAGAACCTTACGTAATATTCGAACCAGAGTTCGTTGAAATCGCGCCCTGCATTGGTATAGGCCATGACATTGTTCGTATTGCGCCTGTACTCAATCTGGAAAATCAGGTTCTTGTGGAGACGGAACTGAGGAGTAATCGAATAAATCGCCGTCCTGCTGTCCTTGTTCGCATTGTCCCTGTACATGTCATATTTGGCATAGACCTTAAACCACTTGTTGACAGGAACACCGACCGTTGCGTAAAAAGCATCGGCATTGCCGGTATCGGAAGACGCCACATTACCCGACTCAGGGTCAATCGAGGACGCCTTGTATCCGTGGGAATGGATGTATTCCGACCTGACGGACCAGTTGTCGTGCTCATACTTCATTCCGAAAGAGTAACGCTTGCGGTCAACCGTCACATTTCCGTCGGACCAGGTACCGTCCCAACCGAACACGCCCACATAGAGATCCTTTATGGGCTGGAACTGGATAGTCCCGATGTAGTCCTTGCGCGAGTTGTTGTCGCTTCTGTTGATGCCGTTACCGTTATAGATCGCAGCCTGATAATGAATAAGCCTGTGGCCGTCATCACCTATGGGGAAAAGGTCGCCCTGGAACTGAAGACCCTGGTCACGTCCGCCGGAAGAAGGCTCTCCCACACGGTCTCCGAAACCGGAAAGGCGCTTCACGCCCAAAGCATAGTCACCGCTGCCCACATCGAAAGGATTGTATGGATTCTCAAAGGTGAAAGCCCTTTTGAACTGGCCTATCTTGACCTTGAACTCGGGATAGCGAACCCACTCGAAGAAGAAATCCTTGATGTGCGGATTGCCGTTGAACTCAACCTGCACCCTATAGTTGAAATCACTGAATATGGAGCCGTCCACATAGGCTCTGAACAGTCGGGTATTGAATCCCGGACCGCCATGGGCACCGTCCAGATCGCTGTATTTATAGGACCCTATGAAATATGCCCCGACCTTGGGCTTGGCGAAAACCTCCGACAGAGCGTAGCCGTAATCAGGCTTTTCACCGGCATTCTCCGCTGAAAGCGAGAAAACACCAGTGAAAAGAGCTATAGAGAATAAAAGTATCTTTTTCATGAAGATTTTTTTAGAACGGGAATATCTTGGTGAGCCAGAAGAATCCGAAGACGAATCCGACCACACCGATGATAAGGCCGACCTTGGCCATGTCCTTGGTCTCCACCAGTCCTGTGGAAGCCGCAATGGCGTTCGGAGGTGTGGATATAGGGAAGAGCATGGCGATGGAAGCGCAGACCGCTATGAAGATGATCATGGCCTGTGAACCGCCGAGGGCCACAAATGAAGCATTGTTTGCTGCCGCAGGATCCGACATGCCCTCAGCCACTACTATAAGTATAGGGATGAGAAGGGCGGCCGTCGCCGAGTTGCTGATGAAGTTGGAAAGGAAGTAGCACACAAGACCTGCAACGACAAGCACCAGCACCACGGACATGCTGCCGAAAGGAATGGCATTGATGAGCACTTTGGCCAGACCGGTGTCCTGAAGGCAGTATCCGAGAGCGAAACCTCCTGCCACAAGCCAGAGCACGGGCCAGTTGATGTCTTTGATTTCCTCTTTCCCGAAAAGCCCGGTAGCGGTGAATACCGCAAGAGGGATGAGTGCCACGATGTTGGAATTGATGCCGGTAAGGCTCTCAGTAGCCCAGAGAAGGATGGTCACAATGAAAGTAACCCACACGAGCTTGCTCTTCCAGTCCTTTTTCTTGGTGTTCGCAGGGATTTCAAGAACGAGTTTCTGGGTCTTGAACGGGAAAAACCACTGAAGAAGGAACCATGCGAGAACAATCATGACAATCACGTAAGGAATCATGTGGACGCACCAGTCTCCGAAAGAGACATCTATGCCGGCCTGTTCAAGATAGCCTTTGGCAGTAGCGTTGGGAGGAGTTCCGATAGGAGTCCCTATGCCGCCGAGGTTGGCAGCCACGGGAATGGACAGCGCAAGTCCGATTTTTCCCTTGTCGTCGCTCGGGAGCTTTGAAAGCACCGGAGCAAGGAAAGCGAGAATCATTGCGGATCTGGCGTTGTTGCTCATGAACATGGAGAACACCGAAATGATCACAAGAAAGCCGAGAAGCACCATCTTCGGCTTCGTACCGAAAATGCTGAGCAGAGCCTTGGCGAGAGTCACGTCAAGACCATACCTCTCAGCCATGATGGCAAGAACGAAACCGCCGAGGAACAGCATCACCACAGGGTCGGCGAAAGCGGACATTATCCTCTTGTAGCTGACCAGCTGCCCCATGTCAGGATTGCACAGGAAACCCAATCCCTTGTCCGACATGGTCAGAAGGGCGACGACGATCACGAGGAGCGAAGTAGTCCAGTTGGGAATGATTTCAAAAATCCACATGAGAGCAGCGAAGATGAACAGGGCAATCACACGCTGCTGGACAGGCGTCAAAGCCTCTATACCAAAGAAGCTCGTAGGAACCGCCCATAGGAAGATTGTGATTATCAGCACAATGGGCAGAAACACACAATACTTCACATTGAATTTTTTTTCAGACATAAGCTATTGTTAACAATGATTGTCAGTGAAAAAATTTCTGCGGAAGACGTGCGTTCCGCAGCAAACGCGGCAAATTTAAGCATTATTTTTCTCAATCCAATTTATTGTAATAACTTTGCAGTCTGTTTAACTAAAAGAGTAGACTCACTATATGAAAAGAGTTGCGACAACAGCGATGATACTCGCTGCAATAGCGGTTTCATGCGGACAGAACGGAAAAACAGCCGGCCAGAAAGAGCTGGCGAACTATGAACTCGTCACAATCCCCGCTCCCGACCTTTCGGGAATCTCGGACAACGGGAAAGAAGTTCTGAACCTTTACAGATTCGCCGCCGACGAGGCTGATGCCATATATTGGGAACAGTATTTCGGAGACAAAGCGCTTATGGACAACATCCAGGATCCCGCGCAGAAAGAATACGCCCTCATCAACTACGGCCCGTGGGACAGAATCAACGGCAAAGCATTCGTGAACGGCTACGGAGAAAGGCCGCGCGGAGCCAACTTCTACCCTGCCGACATGAGCGCCGAAGAATTCGACTCGCTCACTGATTCCCTGAAATACAGCCCCTACACACTTCTGGAAAGAGACGGAGAGGGAAAACTGAAAACCGTATGGTTCCACGACAAATACAGCGACCATATAGAAAAAATCAGCAGCTATCTGCAGGCAGCCGCCAACATCACCATAAAAGAATCGGTGAAGAACTACCTGCTGAAAAAGGCGGAAGCTCTCAAAACCGACGACTACTATGAAAGCGACCGCGCATGGCTGGACATGACAGACAGCAAAATGGACCTGGTGATCGGCCCGAACGAAAACGCCGACGACCAGCTCTACGGCATAAAGAATTCCTATGAAGCATTCGTGCTCCTTAAGAATCTCGAACTCACCGACAAGCTGGCGAAATACACGGCCATGCTGCCGGAACTGCAGGCCTCGCTCCCCTGCGATGAACAGTACAAAGCATTCACTCCCGGAGCAGAATCCGACATATTCGCATACGATGCCCTCTACTATGCAGGAAAGGCCAACGCAGGCATAAAGGTAATTGCAATCAACCTGCCTTTCGACGACAGGGTGCAGCAGGAACTCGGCACCAGAACGGCTCTGCTCAGCAACATAATGACAGAGAAATTCAACAGGATAGTCAACCCCACCGGAATGGTCATCTTCGATGCGGACCAGGCAACGCACATGAGTCCTGACGCATTCTTCTGGAACATAGCCTGCAGAGAGATAGCCCACGGACTGGGAGTCAAGGAAACCATAAA
>CAYTYL010000106.1:0-4750 GCA_964441715.1 uncultured Muribaculaceae bacterium | reverse complement strand
CAGCTGGTTCATCATCACTGACTGTTCCTCGTTGATTTCCTGTTCCTTCTGGGCGGCGTAGTTCTGGAACTGCTGCTGCTGTTCTCCGAGTTTTTGGCTCTGGACTTCCGCTACGGAACGGGTTATCAGCCCTTTGTTGATTTTTTCCTGGAAAGCGTTGACATCGTTCTGGAGCTTGTTGCCTCTGCGGGTGACTTCCTGGTTGATGCCTTCGACTTTGGACTCTACGGCGGAGCGGAGTTCGTTTGCCATGTCGTATTCGTTCAGTACCCTGTCAAGGTTGAAGTAGACGATGGCTCCTTTTTCGGCGGATGCGTTAGTTCCTTCTTCCGTTTTGGCCGCGCCGTTGCCGGAGTTGCCGCATGACTGGAAGCTGATGGCCGCCGCTATGGCGAGAACGCTGAGAGCGAGTGATGTTTTTTTCATTGTATTTCGTTTTTTGTTTTTCCAAGGTTACAAAAGTAGCAATAATTTGCAAAAAAACTTCTTTTCCGCGGCGGGCCTGCCAAATAATCAGAAAGTTCTGTAATGATTTGAGAAATATTGTACTAATTTTGAGGCCGCAAATTTTAACACTGACTATAATGAAAATAGGTATCGTCATTACGAACGAACTCTTGAAAGAGGATAAAAGATACGTGAAGCTTTTGGATGACCTCGGGAAAGAGTCGTATGGTCTTTATTATATCAAGGAAAAATCGGACATACGTCCTGCGACGGATCTGGTCCTCAGCATCGGCGGAGACGGTACTTTCATCTGTGCCGCCCAGCTTGTGGCCGACATGGGGATTCCCATTCTCGGAGTGAATTTCGGGCGTCTGGGCTTTTTGTCCGAGAACAGCCCCGAGGACATAGTCCCCGCGCTCATGAGCGGAAATTTCTCCATAGAGTACAGGACCATGCTGAATGCCACCCTGAAGGGAGAAAACGCCCGCAAGGACATCGGTCTGCTGCCGTATGCCCTGAACGAGGTGTCCATACACAGAAAGGGCACGGCCGTGCTGGGCATCAATGTATGCATCAACGAACAGCCTTTGCCTACGTATTGGGCCGACGGCCTTCTTGTAGCCACCAGCTCCGGTTCCACGGCCTATTCCCTGAGCGTGGGAGGGCCTATCTGCACTCCGGATGCCAAGGTGCTGATCATCGCCCCTATAGCTCCCCACAACCTCAATGTCCGTCCTCTTGTGGTTCCCGAATCGGCTGAAATAACCATTTCCATCAAATGCCGCGACGACAAGGCTATCCTTACCATGGACAACAGGACGTTTGAAATCGACCCGTCCTGGGTGGTCCATGTTTCGGTGGCACAATTTTCGCTCAAAAGGGTATGTCTCGCGAAAGCCGAGTTCGTGAAGGCTTTGACGAGCAAGTTGTTCTGGGGAGAAGATATCAGAAATACAGATAATTGATGGATAATAAGTTGCCTCTGCATGTGTCCATGATTATGGACGGCAATGGCCGCTGGGCTAAAGAACGGGGAAAAGAAAGAGTTTACGGACATCTGCACGGTGTCGAGAGCGTACGTGCCGTCGTCGAATATTGTGTCGATGCCGGCATCCGGTATCTTTCCCTCTATGCTTTTTCCGAAGAAAACTGGGGCAGGCCCAAAGATGAGGTAAGCTACCTCATGGCTCTCATGCAGCAGAAGATTTCGGATGAGTTTGAGAATTTCATGAAGAACGGCGTCCGCTTCACCGTGCTCGGCAACCTGGAGCGTCTTTCGCCCGTGCTTCGCGAGGCCATCACCAAGATGGAGGCCCTTACCGCCGGCAATGACAAGCTGAATCTTATCATTTTCCTGAGCTACAGCGGGAGGTGGGATATACTTCAGGCCGCCAAGCGCATTGCCAGGGAACATCCGGACGATGCGGATTCGCTGACCATGGAAGATTTCAGCTCCTATCTGGTGACCGCCGGCATCCCGGATCCGGATCTCATAATCAGGACTTCGGGAGAGGAGCGCCTGAGCAATTACCTTTTGTGGCAGGGAGCTTATTCCGAACTGTATTTTACGGATACCCTTTGGCCCGATTTCCGGAAGGAAGAATTCAGGAAGGCGCTGGAAGCCTATGCGTCACGGGATCGCCGTTATGGTAAAGTCAAATAATTGAGTATATTTGTAAGATATTGTTTCAGAAAACTGGTCCAATGAGTATAAGGAAAGTATTGTTGATGTCGGTTCTGTCACTTTGGGGGGCGGCTGCTTTCGCGCAGAACGAAACTGACGTTCCTGTTGTGGATTACAGCCGGCCGCAGAAATATACGGTAGGCGGAATCAGAATCGAAGGAAACACATATATCGGAAGGAACCAGATTCTTCAGCTTGCCGGCCTGCAGGAAGGAGAGGAGGTCACGATTCCAAGCGATCAGGTTTCCAACATAGTGAACAGGCTTTGGCAGCAGAGGTATTTCAAGGATGTGTCCATCGCCATAGACTCCGTGTCCGCCGCACGCGATACCGCATGGCTCAGAATAAAAATAGTCGAGCGCCCGAGAGTTTCCCGCTGGAGTTTTTCAGGGGTCAAGAATGCGGAGCGCAAGGATCTCAACGAGAGGACCAATCTCAGGAGGGGAAGCGGTTTTTCAGAATACATAGACAGGACCACGTCGGACATAATCAAGCGCTACTTTGAGGACAAAGGCTATATGGAGGCGAAAGTCCGTTCCGAGGTGACCGAAGATACTTTGGTGAAGAATGCCATCAGGGTCAACTTCGCCGTTGACAGGGGCCCCAAGGTGAAGATCAGGAAGATCAGCTTCAACGGCCGTCCCTCCGATGTAAGCGAGTACAAGCTTGCCAAGTCCATGAAGAAGACGAAATCCAACAAGATCTACAACTTCTTCAACAGCAAAAAGTTCAGCGTCAAAGAATATCCCGAGGACAAGAAAAGCCTTATAAGTGCCTACAACGAGGCCGGTTATCGTGATGCACGCCTTGTGGAGGATTCCATATACTACCTCAAGCCCGGCAGGGTGGGCATCGATCTGGATGTGGATCCCGGCAGAAAGTACTATTTCAGAAACATCACCTGGACCGGAAACTCCGTTTACGATGCTTCCCAACTCAATTCCGTCCTCCAGATCGGCAAGGGTGATGTCTACGATGTCGTGACCATGCAGCACAGGCTTACGGGCGGGGGCAAGCAGAATGAAACTGACGTGTCCAAGGTTTACCGCGATGCAGGCTACCTTTTCTTCAACGTGCAGCCTGTGGAGGTCAATATCGAGGGGGACTCAGTCGATGTCGAGATGAGGATAGTGGAAGGCAAACAGGCCACTCTCAACAACATAGTCATAAACGGCAACGATCTCACCAATGAAAAGGTGGTCCGCCGTCAGCTGTTCACGAAACCGGGCTATCTTTTCAGCCAGACCGATTTCGAGAGGTCGATCAGGGAGATCGCTTCCCTCGGCCAGTTCGACCCTGAGGCCATTTCCAAGGAAGGCGGATATTCCATCGTGCCCAATTCGGCGGACAACACCGTTGACATAATATATAATGTGACGGAGAAACCTTCCAGCCAGCTGGAGCTTTCCGGAGGTTGGGGCGGACGCACCTTTGTCGCCACGGCCGGAGTGAGCTTCAACAATTTCTCCACCCGGCGTTTCTTCGACAAGTCGGCATGGCGGCCCGTGCCTCTCGGAGACGCGCAGAACCTTGCGTTCCGTTTCCAGACCAGCGGCACTTACTATACCGCTTTGTCGGCAAGCTTTACGGAGCCCTGGCTGTTCGGCAAGGATCCTACCTCGCTCAGCATGTCGGTATACTTCACCCGTCAGACCGACTCCTACCTTGCGTGGAACATTCTCAGCCATGACCGCGAGATGAGGATTTACGGTTTCTCGCTAGGTCTCGGCAAGCGTCTGAAATGGCCGGACAACTATTTCGTGCTGTTCAACAACATCAGCTGGCAGACTTATGAGCTCAACAACTGGTTTGCGAACTATTTCATTTTCGATGACGGTATCGCGCACAACCTCAGCTATACCATAGGCCTGCAGAGAAATTCCACCGATCAGCAGATATTCCCCCGTTCGGGTGAGGACATCACTTTCTCCATCCAGCTGACCCCGCCGTATTCCCTGTTCCGCAAGCATGATTTCGACAGCGAAGGCAACCGTTTCACGGTCGGCAGCTACAAGGACGTGAACTATGACAACTGGTCCGCCAAGGACAGGTACAAGTGGATTGAGTATCACAAGTGGTCCTTCAAGGCCAATTTCTATCAGAAGCTTGTCGGGAATCTCGTCCTCAAGACCAGGGCGCAGTTCGGTTATCTCGGATATTACAACAGGAACTGGGGATATTCTCCTTTCGAAGGGTTCTGGGTCGGAGGAGACGGCATGACCGGTTATGCCAACTACGGGACGGAGGTCATCTCTCTGAGAGGTTACGAGAACTATTCGCTCACTCCCACGCGCTATTCCAGATACAACACCAACGGATATGCCTATGCCGGAAACGTTTACGACAAGTTCTCCGCCGAGCTCAGGTATCCTCTTGTGCTTCAGCCGCAGTCGACGATATTCGCGCTTGCCTTCCTGGAGGGCGGTAACTGCTGGGCCGACATAAGGGATTTCAATCCTTTCCAGATCAAGAGGTCTGCGGGAGTCGGCATCAGGGTCTATCTCCCCATGATAGGTCTTCTCGGAATCGACTGGGGCTACGGCTTCGACGACAAGCAGAACGGAGGCAGCCAGTTCCATTTCCTCATAGGACAGGAATTCTGAGGAATGTTTGATGATA
>CAYTYL010000105.1:0-4895 GCA_964441715.1 uncultured Muribaculaceae bacterium | reverse complement strand
CGCGGCGGACAAATCTCCGCAGATCCAGATTGGAGATGAGGTCGACATTGTGCACCAGAAATCTGCCCGAGCCTTTCAGGAAAGGCTCCGCATACATGATTCCTCCGCCGGTGTCCCTCAGCAGTGAGCTTTCGTCGGAAATGTCTATCTTCACTCCGAAACCATTGTCCCTGAGATATTCCGAAAGCATGGACGAGAAATGGTGAACATTTACCACGACTTCCCCGAATCCGGCCCTCCTGAGCTTTTCCAGCACATGGGCGATCAGAGGCCTGCCGTTTACGGGAACAAGGGCTTTCGGCATGGAATCGGTAAGCGGGCGCAGCCTTGTGCCGAGCCCCGCGGCGAAAATCATGGCTTTCATGGCCGAAGAATCCGTTTTCATGGGCGATAGATTTTTTCCAGTCCAAGCTCCCTGTGGACAAGCCGCACGGTAACGTCTTTTCTCGCGGCAAGATGTTCGGCAAGCATACCGGCACAATACACGCTCCTGTGCTGTCCGCCGGTGCAGCCGAAATTCACCTGGAGAGAAGTGAACTTTCTTTCGAGGAAACGGCCGACATGTTCATCCACAAGAGCATAGACATTCTCCATGAAAGGAAACACTCCCCCGTCTTCTTCCAGAAAGGCGATGACTTCCGCATCCGTCCCGTTCATTTTCCTGTAACGCTCATACCTCCCGGGGTTATTGAGCGCACGGCAGTCGAACACATATCCTCCCCCGTTGCCGCTGCCGTCAGCAGGAATTCCCTTCTTGAAGGAGAAACTGTTCACGCGCACCACAAGCCCTTCTTCTTCAGCGCTGGTCTGCGGAGAATACTCGGGAAGTTCCGTCAGGGCACGGAGCACTTTGTAAAGATAGGGATAACGGCCGGAGGATGTACCGAGGAGCGAGCGCAGGTTTTCGACGGCGAAAGGAATGCTTTCCATGAAATGGGGCTTCTTCTCAATCTTTCCCCTGAAGCCATAAGCTCCGAGTACCTGCAAAGTTCTGAAAAGCACGAACATACTCAGCCGCGAGCGGAACAGTTCTTCATCAGGATGCCCCTCATATTTCTTCATCGACGAGATGTAGGCATCCACAAGTTCCCTCTTCAGCTCCTCCGGATAACGGGCCCGGGCCTGCCAGACGAAAGATGCAAGGTCATACCATACCGGACCTTTTCTCCCGCCCTGAAAGTCTATGAAATATGGCTTCCCGTCCTTGAACATGACATTGCGTGCCTGGAAATCCCTGTACATGAACTTGTCCCCTCCGCATTGCACAAGGTCGTCAGCCATGGCCTCAAAATCATCCTGTAAAGCGAACTCATTGAATTCCAGCCCGGAAGGTTTAAGGAAACAATATTTGAAATAATTCAGATCAAACAGGACCGTCCGGCGGCTGAATTCCTTTTCAGGCCAGCACAGAGACCAGTCCATCCCCTCCGCACCGAGATATTGTATGTCTGGCAGCCTTTCCACGGTCTCCAGCAGCAGCTTCTTTTCTTCCTCGGAATAACATCCCTTTCCGCGGCCTCCGGACACAAGCGAGTAAAGCTGCCCGTCACCGAGATCCTCCTGAAGATAGGACATCCCGTCTCCGCTCACGGCATATACCTCCGGCACGGCGATTCCTTTTTCGAGAAAATGGCGGCTCATGCCGATGAAGGCCCTGTTTTCTTCCGCACAGGTTCCGATTACGCCCAATGCCGAACGGCCCCCTCCGAAGATGCGGAAATATCTGCGGTTGCTCCCGGAGCCGCTCAAAGGCTCCATGCGCTCGGGACAGGCTCCGGCGTAGCTTTTAAAAAGTTCTGTCAGTATGTTCATGGTAGTGCAAATTTATTATTATTTTTGCCCATCCAAAATATGACACTTTCATGCTCAACTTCGCATATTGCTCGGACAAGTACCAGTACACGATGGGAAAATCCTTCTTCGAGACAGGAAGAAAAGATGAAACGGCAGTATTCAATCTTTTTTACAGGAAAGCTCCGGAAAACAACAACTGGGCTGTCGTGAGCGGCACGCAGGAAATCATAGAAATAGCCCGCAGACTCGGCGATGCAAGCCCTGATTTCTTTGAAAAATTCCTTCCCGGAGAAGATTACGGAGAGTTCCGCGAATACCTGAGCAAGATGCGTTTCACGGGCAACATCTACGCCATGCGCGAAGGAGAGATAGCCTTTCCCAACGAGCCTGTAGTCATTGTGGAAGCCCCTTTGGTGGAAGCACAGGTTCTGGAAACACCCTTTCTCTGCGTCTTGAACCACCAGATGGCCGTGGCTACCAAGGCCTCAAGGGTATGCAGGGCCACCAACAGGCCGGTCAGTGAATTCGGATCCAGAAGGGCTCACGGGCCATGGGCCGCGACCTTCGGGGCAAAAGCGGCCATAATCGCGGGCTGCGCAAGCACTTCCAACATTCTGACAGGAGTACTCAACGACGTCGCATCCACAGGCACCATGGCACACAGCTTCGTGACCTCATACGGAAGCAGCGTCGAAGGAGAACACAAGGCTTTCAACGACTACATCAAAACGCACAGGGGTGAGAACCTGATTCTCCTCATAGACACCTACGACACCCTGCGCTGCGGTATCGTAAACGCCATAAGGGCATTTCAGGAAAACGGGATAGACGACTCGTATCCCTACGGGTACGGCATCAGGCTGGACAGCGGAGACCTCGCCTACCTTTCGGTGAAGGTGAGGGAAATACTGGACAGGCACGGCATGACACAATGCAGGATTTTCGCGACCAACGGTCTGGACGAATACCTCATTTCCGACCTGGAACGACAGGGGGCCATGATAGACAGCTACGGAGTAGGAGACGCGATAGCCACTTCCCGTGCGGAACCGGTATTCGGAAACGTATACAAACTTGTTCAGATAAACGGCGAACCCGTGCTCAAACGTTCCGAAGATACCATAAAGCTCATCAACCCCGGATTTCAGATCACTTACAGAATCATAAAGAACGATCCTGCCAACGGAGACACTTTCAAGGCGGATGTCACCTGCCTCAGAGGCGATGACACCAGCCATAAAATTGAAAACGGAGAAAGCTTCACAATCTACGACGAACATGACCGCTTCAAATACAAGACGTTCGAGGCCGGCTCATACAAATGGCGCAAGCTACAGGTTCAGGTGATAAAGGACGGGAAGGACATATCGGAAAAACACAGTCTTCCCGAAAAGAAGGCATACTACAACGACAACCTTTCGCACTTCAGCAAGTCGGAGACAAGACTCATCAATCCGCATTACTACAAGGTGGACATCTCGGAGGAACTGAGAGACGAAAAGCTCTCCATTCTGGAACGCATAAACAAGGAAATCGCAGAGCTGAAACTTGACTGAAAAGCTTAGCACATTTATTGCATATCCTGCTGTAAAAAGGACGATTATGATGAAAAAGACACTACTTATATGCTCACTGGCCGCCGCCATGCTGTGTGCCTATCCGGCTTCCGCTTCATCACACTTCCCTGAAATGTCTGAAGTAACGGGCCGGGCCGCAGAAAAGACATGCGATGTCACCATCACCGATCTTGGTCCCAACAAGGTGAAAGTGGTGAAAGCCCTGAGAAACGTTCTCGGGATCGAACTGAAAGCCGCATACGAACTGACTCAAAAAGCTCCCTCGACCGTCGCGAAAGGCATCTCCGCTGAAAAAGCCGCACAGCTCAAGGCGGAACTTGAAGCCGCCGGTGCCAAGGTCAGCGTAAAAGACAATTAATCGAATATACTCCATAACGACAGACAGCCGCCTCCTTGCCCGGAAGCGGCTGTCTGTAAATTTATGGACTTATCAGTCACCAAGTTTTGAGCCATCCGCAGCCACAAACTTATCCTTGGATATTTTTAATCCGATGACCTTCCTTCCGCTTTCAGAGTTAAGCGTCAAGTTTTCTTTCGTGAACGTATATTCCTTCCCTTCTTTTTTGCCATCCATAATGGTGAAGCTATATGTACTTTCTGAATTATTGTATTTCAAACCTCCTACAAACGCAACACTGTTTTCTTCATTGGCAATGCCTGCAATTCGACCTTCATCTCTTCCGCGAGCGTTGAGATCGGCATCAACTATACATTCAGTAGGATTCCCATTTGCTCCAATTTCTATCCTATAAGGGATTCCAATTTGTTCGCTGAACAGGATATATCTTCCTTTTTCATAAGGAAGCCCCGTCACAACTATCTGGCAATCAGCCATACCGAATGACCATCCATTTATTTCAGCGGACAGTTCGTTCGCGGTTTTGTCATAGGAATATTCCACATTTCCAAAACCGGCCGCAAGATAGCCGTACACACCGGTAGTCTTCCTTAGACCACCATAAGCTCCCGGAAAATATAAGTAATCTCCGCGACCATCCAATGTAGAAACCGTTTGAGCAAAGGAATTGCTGCCTTCCCAGAAACCATAAATCACACCTGTTCCCTTAAGTTTTTCCTGCACATCAGATCCAAGTTCCGAAGCGTCCCACTTGCCGGCAGCATTTCTGGTAAGTCTAAGATCCGGTGCATTCTGTGCTTTATCTGTGTTCGGCTTACTGTCAAACCAGATGTTGATGATGTCGCCGGTCTCCCAACCGTTCTTTATCGCCTTGGTGTCGGGTCCGAGGGGAGCGACGCCTATGTTCACCTTCAATTCTCCGCCGCCCTCAGGCACCGCTTCGCTCTCCGCCTTGCCGCATGATACGGCAGCCGCCACTATCGCCGCGGCCGCAAACAATGTCGTGTAGATCTTTTTCATCTCTCTTCTTTTTACCGGTCATTCATTACAAAACCTGCTCTGCATTATTATTCCAAAACGAGTCATCCACTCCCATGTAAACTCCGCTGGAGCAGATTACACCCTCCTGACGAATATCGAGGACTTCCACCTCGGGAGACCTGTAT
>CAYTYL010000104.1:0-4902 GCA_964441715.1 uncultured Muribaculaceae bacterium | reverse complement strand
GGCGTGGCCGTGGACAGGGAAAAGCGCACCGTCCTGAACTGGGTCGTGGAATAAGGACTACAGCCCCGCTCATTCAGTGTCATCTATGGGAACAGGATTCCCTCATCGAGAAACTCCGCGGCAGAATATTTCAATCCATAAGGACCATAGTCGCCAAGAGCCATGTGGGCTATCATCTTGTCCGGATCGTCCTTGGATTTATTCACAGGATCACCGTAAGGAGTCGGGGTCATGCGTGCGATAGAGTACTCCCAGCTCCTGTCAGGAAGAATATTGCGGTAGAGGATTACGATACAGTCCCCTATCTCTTTTCCTTCCACGGATTTGCGTTGACGGTCCCACTCTATGAGCTCCACGCATTTGCCCTTTGCCTTTTCGGTCTTCACTTTATTGCGGATTTCTTCTGAACGGCTGTTCTGCTTCATGCACACGACAAATGTACACTTCTTTCCGTCTGGCACTTCAGCCTGCCCGTCATACACGGAATAGTAAGAGTGCGTGTCCCGAGCCGAACCGAAACATATCGACCAGTAACGTGCAGGTGCGCTTTTGTATTCGGGCACTGACTTTGGAAGCGGTACAGGCAGGAAACTGAACACAAGTACCTGATCGTCCGTCAATATCGTGCGTCCGTACAAATAGTCGGTAGAGTTGTTGGGATAGTATGCACCGCGGGGAGCAAGGAAAAAAGGCACGTCCTTATTTTCGTCAGACCATAGGTGAGAGTAATTCACAGGGAAACTGACAACGTTCGAATCCATGCGCAAAGGAGCCGCCACCTCTTTCATCGTGCCGAGATCGATTGCTTGTATCGAGGGCAGTTCGCATCCTCCGTACTCGTCGATTCCAAGATACTCGCGCATTATTACGGTTGCCTGTTCTACACCTTCCTTCAATCTGCATATGTTCGAAGACGACAGCTTGGATATCTTGTCTTCACTCACGCCCGAAGGGACTATATAAACGGTAAAACGGTTTTCAGCCGATGATTCCTCAACAAACGGATTTACCGATCCGCTGTCCGGGACAATCTCATTGTCGGCGAAACCGCCGATAGCCTCCCCAAGTTCATCGTCGTAAAGGCTGAAACTGAAGAAACGTGCTTTAGGAAAAATGCCTTTTATGCACAGGGCGATGTTGTCATGTCCATCTTCTTTTGTGCGCCAGGTATATCCCCAATAGTTCACATACAAGTCGGGATAGGCAAATATAGTTCCGTCATTGCCGAACATCGTTTTTCCCCACTGCTCTTTCGGGGAAGGATTCAATTCAGGCTTCTGCTCCGGATCACCGGCTGAACAACCTGACAAAAAAGGAAGGACAAGCAAAGTGGCCGCCATTGCTTTCTTACATGACATTCTGCGATATTTCATAGATGATTGCATTTAGGACATACGATGCAAAACTACAAAAAAATACGACATGAGCCTGCAAGGCATTTTCCGAAAAAAGCTAATGCCAAAGCGAAATTTGTACAAATGCATTCCGCAAACAACCATATATCTTTGCGCCAGATAAACTGAGAGGGCAGAAGGAATTGAAGATTATGGAACAGAACCTGTATTCGTCCGTCGCATACATCTTGGAGGAAGACGAAGCGAAAGCGATTTTCGAGGGACGCTTCAACGGATGTTCATGCCTCAAGGCATTTCCGGACCAGCTGCACACCTTCGTAGGCGACTGCAGCTCGGAGCACCAGATTGTGATACACGTTCCGAAAGGCGATATCCTTTTCCCTTCCGACATTTACGAAGGGATGAACATAATCGCCGTCATCGGAGAAAAAGTAAGCGCCGACTACCTGGAATATTTGGAAGACATGCAGATAAGCTACCTGTTTGCCGGCATCGACGGCGATGACAAGGCAAAAATGGAAAAAATCCTGCAGCACGATTTTGACATTACGGAGCTGCGGCATTACGGCAAAACACCGGAAAATGAAAAAGACAGATCAGTTAGAGAACATAAAAACACAGAAATCATGGAATACATTACTTTAGCCAACGGGGTAAAGGCTCCCATACTTGGCATCGGAACATTTCAGATAAGCGACAAAGATGCGGAAAACTCCGTGTATGAAGCTCTGAAAATGGGGTACAGAATGATAGACACAGCCAATGCCTACATGAACGAAGAAGGCGTCGGCCGCGGACTGAAACGGGCGATTGCAGAAGGCATCGTAAAACGGGAAGAAGTTTTCCTCTCCACCAAATTGTGGCCTACGGCGTATGAAAGCAAGTACGCAGTCGACGACACTCTCGCACGCCTGCAGGTCGACTATGTGGACCTTCTGTTCCTGCACCAGCCGTCAGGCAACTTCACGGAAGGGTACAAGCAGCTGGAAAAGGCTTACCGCGAAGGCAAGGCAAAGAGCCTCGGCATTTCAAACTTCCACGGAGAAAAGCTTGAACGTCTGCTCGCCGCTGCCGAAATAAAGCCCCAGGTAATCCAGCTGGAAACCCACCCGTACTGCATCCATCATGAAATCATCGACCGGCTTGAGGAATACGGGACCCGTGTCATGGGCTGGTATCCTCTGGGCCATGGCGACCGCAGTCTCGTAAACGAACCCGTATTCACGGAACTCGCGGCAAAATACGGCAAAAGCAATGCGCAGATTGTACTCCGCTGGGCCACGCAGATGGGTTTCATGACAATACCCGGCTCCAAAAATCCCGCGCACATAAAGTCCAATGCCGACATCTTCGACTTCTCCCTGACAGCCGACGAAATGGCCGCCATCGCTAAACTGGACGGCAAGAAACAGTATTACACTTCAAGCGATGCGGTGGAAGAGAGCTATGCCTCCATGCATCTGCCATTTGAAAGGTAACAGCCAGCTTTTGAAAGATAACAGCCAGCTTTTGAAAGATAACAGCCAGGACTATGAGAACTTCATTTGTAATTATCGCAGCCGCATTGGCTGCAGGGGCGTTGTCAGGTTGCGGCCGGAACATCGCACAGGAAGGGATTCTGATCAGCAGCCAGGGCGTTTTTTCCTCGGGAGGCCGTGTAACGGACCCTGTTCCCGGAGAATATGATGCCGCTTTGAACTGGCTCGACATGACACGCAAAGGGACGACCTCCCATGTGGATCACGCCAATACGTTCTATCAGATTCCGGCCACGGGCGACGGAGCGCCGATCGTATTCCTGCACGGATATGGGCAGAGCCGCACAGGATGGCAGACTACTCCGGACGGACGGGAAGGATGGTCTGACATATTTCTGAAGAAAGGACATCCGGTTTTCCTTGTCGACCAGCCGCGCCGCGGGGCCGCCGGATCTACAGAAGAGATGACAGGTGATGCTCTGGACGCCGACGGCATCAGATACAAACCCGGAGACCAGGCCTGGTACACCCATTTCCGCATAGGCAGAGTCGCGCCCGACCGTTATCCAGGCTCACAATTTCCTGCCGGTGAAGAGGCTCAGAACCAGTTCTTTTGTCAGATGACCCCGAACACCGGAAGCTATGACGAAAAACTGTTCGGTTCCGTATTGAGCGCGGTTCTCGCCGATGTCCACAAGATGACGGGCAGAAAAGCCGTCTATATCACACATTCCCAGGGAGGACGCGTGGGCTGGCAGACCGAAGCGGCCGACATTGCCGCCATCGTAGCGGTCGAGCCCGGAGGCGTGCCGGAAATCGGCTCGGAAGAATACAGGAAATTCCTCGATGCGAAAGTGCCCATCCTGTTTCTCTTCGGAGACTATATTGAAAACGGGCCGGAGGACATCCGCTCCACAGGCTTTTGGCAGGCGGATCTGAAACAGTGCCGGGATTTCGCGGAAAAATACGGAGCCGACGGCGGACAGGCGAAAGTGATCAGCCTGCCGGACGAAGGAATCCATGGAAACAGCCATTTCATGTTCGAGGAGATGAACAACGCCCAAATCGCCGATCTCATATCGGCCTGGTTGGCAGGGTGCGGTATCTGATGCCTGAGGCCGCGGTGCAGGCGGGCCGGAGAAACGATTGAATCCGGGGACTTCACTGGCGGAATTCCGAAGGTGAGGTCCCCAGATTCTTCTGTACGAAACGGCTGAAATAGGCGGGCGATGAAAACTCGAACATGTCGGCAATCTGGGTGAATGTCAGGTCGCGTTCACGCAGCAGCCTGCGGATATGTATCGTGGCATAGCGGTTTATCCAGTAGTTAGCCGCCTTGCCGCTGACGTTCTTGCACACTTCGGACAGGTATTTGGACGTGACGAAAAGTCTGTCGGCATACCAGGTCACTTCACGGTGCTTCACATAATTGCCCTCGTTCAAGAGCTGGAAGAAACGGCCGATGACCGAAGCCGTCTGCTCCGAGACGACGTCCTTGTCGTCGTCACATTCCGATGCGCGGGCATCGAAAAAATCGAGGAAAAGAGTCTGAGTACAGCAGTAGATGATGTCGTCCTGGAATCTGTGGCCGTCATTTCCGTATCGGAACTCAAGGCAGCGGTAATCCATGTCAAGCAGCTCGAACTGCTT
Organism: uncultured Muribaculaceae bacterium; assembly: GCA_964441715.1. GTDB lineage: Bacteria > Bacteroidota > Bacteroidia > Bacteroidales > UBA932 > Cryptobacteroides. The sequence continues at coordinate 419 of CAYTYL010000104.1, read as the reverse complement.
GTCCGTAAGTCTCATGACCGGATTGCGGTAAAGAGAAAGAGACCCTTTAATGCCATAGTTGTTCTTGGGAGAGCAGTATTCCAGATACGGGACTTTTATGTAAACGCACCTGACCGCCAGGTCGTCCGACGCCTTCATGTTGTCAAGCAGCCTCTGTATGCGCACAATCATTGCCGTATGCGAGCTCAATGTGAACGGCCGGTCGTCGAAGGTGAAATCGAAAGTGCCCCTGTAGCAGAGAATGTGCGCTACCATTTCTTCGGTCCCTTTGGAATTCAACCTGCGAAGGTCGTGGTCGATTATCATGTTGGATTTGTCGAATTCCATAACTATCAATATTTTGATTGCTCTGTCTCCTTGCAAACTTACAAAAAACATTACTCGAACAAAAGCAGGAAACAAAAAAATATTATATTTGC
>CAYTYL010000103.1:0-5167 GCA_964441715.1 uncultured Muribaculaceae bacterium | reverse complement strand
CATGCCCTTCTTCATCTCTCCGCCGTACCATGTGTTGAGGATGACCTGCTCCTTGCTCGTCACGTTGAAAGCTATGCAGGTGTCGCTGCGGAGGCCGAGCTCCTTGTAGTTGTCCACTTTTGCTTTGGAAGCGCAGTAAACAACGAAGTCAGGCTCCTGATCGAACTCTTCCTGAGTCTTGGGACGGATGAACATGTTGGTCACGAAGTGTGCCTGCCATGCCACTTCCATGATGAAACGGACTTTCATGCGGGTATCCTTGTGAGTGCCGCAGAAACCGTCCACTACGAACAGTCTTTTGCCTGAGAGTTCCTTCTGGGCAAGCTTTCTGACTTCTTTCCATACCTTCGGTGACATCTCATGGTTGTCGTTGGGATACTCGGGAGTGTTCCACCATACCGTATCCTTGGAGTTTTCATCCATGACGATGTATTTGTCTTTAGGTGAACGTCCCGTGTAGATACCTGTCATCACGTTCACCGCACCAAGCTCTGTCACCTGGCCTTTCTCATATCCGGTAAGGCCCGGCTTGGTTTCTTCGTTGTAGAGGACTTCATACGTAGGGTTGTAGAGAACTTCTTTGACGTTCTTTACTCCGTACTTGCTTAAATCCATTTTTGGCATAATGCTTAAGTGTTTTATTGATTATAACTTATTTTCTGTTTCAACGCTGCGAATTTACGCAATAAATCATAATTTTGTCTATGAAATCAGAAAGCTTGAATGCAAATAATTTGCCAATATTCGGCTTTTAAGGCGTAAAAACGTTTGCGGAGGAGAATGTGATGTCGGATGCGCTTTCAACATTGAAAAAATACTGGGGGTACGGTTCTTTCAGACCTGCCCAGGAGGAGATTGTCGCCATGGCCGCGGAAGGGCATGACGTTCTGGCCATTCTGCCTACCGGCGGAGGAAAGTCAGTGTGTTTCCAGGTTCCGGCCATGATGAAGGAGGGGACGGCGCTGGTCGTGACTCCTCTCATCGCCCTGATGAAGGATCAGGTGCAGAATCTTGAAGCGCGGGGCATAAAGGCTCTTGCTGTCCATGCAGGGATGAGCCGCAGGGAAGCCGACCTTGCCTTCAACAATGCGGCATACGGAGATTTCAAATTCCTGTATGTATCCCCGGAAAGGATTGCTACTCGTCTTTTCCAGTCTTATCTCCCTCAGATGAACATAAGCTTCATAGTCGTGGATGAGGCGCACTGCATTTCCCAATGGGGATATGATTTCCGTCCCGACTATCTTGAGATCGGCAGGCTGAGGGAAACGGTGTCCGCTCCCGTGATAGCGCTTACCGCCACCGCCACTCCGTCCGTGGCCGATGACATAATGGACAAGCTCCGCTTCAGGGAAAGGAATCTGATAAAAAGCGGGTTCGAAAGGCCTAACCTGTCATATGTGGTCAGGCATACCGATGACAAGAAGGGACAGCTTCTGGCCATATGCAACGCCGTGGGAGGGAGCGGGATAGTTTATGTCAGAAACCGCAGCAAAACGGAGGAGACCGCCGCTTTCCTGAGCGCGGCCGGCATCTCTTCATCGTTCTACCATGCCGGACTGGGCGGCGAGACACGTGCCGAACGTCAGGAGGCGTGGAAAAAAGGCGAAACAAGGGTCATGGTGTGCACCAACGCTTTCGGCATGGGCATAGACAAGCCCGATGTCAGATTCGTGATACACATGGATCTGCCGGAATCTCCGGAAGCGTATTTCCAGGAAGCGGGAAGAGCGGGCAGGGACGGGAAACGTTCCTATGCGGTACTGTTGTGGAGCAGGGACGATCTGACCAGGGCCAGGATGATAGAAAAAGTCTCGTTCCCTTCTCTTGAATACATTGAGGACATCTATCAGAGAGTACATGCTTTTCTGGGCATTCCCTATGAAAGCGGTGAGGGCAGAAGCTGCAAATTCGACATGATGGAATTCTGTTCGGCCTTCTCGCTTGACAGGGCGTCAGCATATCATGCGATAAAGTATCTCGAAAGGGAAGGCCACTGGACTTTTACCGAAGATATGGAGACCAGGACCCGGGTGAGGATAACCGTGGGCAGGACGGAACTTTACAACGTGCCCCTCCCCGATGCCAAGATGGCGTCTCTTCTGGAAATCCTCATGCGGAAATGCGAAGGCATCTTCTCGGTGGCCGTACCCATAGATGAAGAATACTTCGCCGCAGCCATAGGTGAAAGCGTGGCGCGGCTCCGGAATCTTTTGTACAGACTCGCCCTTGAGCATGTGATTGTCTATGTGCCGAAGGCCCGTACGGATTTGCTGTTCCTTCATCACAACCGTTATGAGAAAGGCAATCTGGCTCTTCACCCCGAAAAATACAATATGCTGAAGGAAAACTGGAAGGCCCGTTCGTCCGCAATGAAAAATTACGTTTCCGAAGACACGGTATGCCGTTCGCAATATCTTCTCGCTTATTTCGGACAGAAGGATTCCGCTCCCTGCGGCACTTGTGACGTCTGCCGCGGCAGGAGGGCGGAGCATAGAGCCGTTGCGGAGAAGCTCGTCGGCTATATCAACGGCACGCTCAAGGGAGCATATGCCCTTGAAGACCTGAAAGCGGAGTTCGGAAAGCCCGGTGAAGATTCCGATCCTTCATTCCTTGACATTCTCAGGAAGCTGATCGATTCCGGCCGGGTTCCTCCATATAGGGAATAGGACTATTCTATGACGAGTCCGTCATAGGCCGGCCTGACGCAGGAACGTATCCTGCGTGATTCGCAGAGGGCCTTCAAATCCCTGCAGAACTGTTCGTAGACCGGGAAAGTGTGGCTGAGGTGCGTGAGCCACGTGTTTTTGGCCCCGATTCTGTCAGCCGCTTCCAAGGCTTCGTCCAAAGAAAAATGCGAGTGATGCTTTCTGTATCCGACGGTGTTCAGAGTTACATGTTCCAGGCCTTCCAGCTTTTTGAACTCTTCATCGGGGATGTGGCTCATGTCCGTGATGTAGGCAATGTTGCCGAAGCGGTAGCCAAGAACGGGCATCTTGTCGTGCAGTCCTCTTATCGGGATGATTTCCACCCCGTTGTGGCGCAGCCCGTCGTCCTCGCCGAGAAAATATTTGTCGTCTGCGGTTTCGGCCTTGTCCAGAGGGTTTCCCGTGGAGACCAGGCTGCCGTCGGCAAGCCGGTACCTGTAACCGAGATCTCTGACCCAGGTCAGCTTCTTCTCTTCCGAATCGGGGTATATGATGAAAGGCCTTTCGTCTATCAGGTGCACATGCCATTCGGGTGCGCCGGGATACTTGTCTTCCGTGAAGGCGTATTCATATTCTTCCTTGAGGGTGTCCAGCACGAGCTGTTCGCAGTATATTTCCGCCACCCTCTGGTCTATGTAATTCAATGCCCTGACGTCATCCAGGCCGCCTGTATGGTCTTTATGGTTATGGGTGAGAAGTATGGCGTCCAGATGCCTGATGCCTGCGTCAAGCATCTGCATCCTGAAATCGGGACCTGCGTCCACGAGTATGGAAAGTCCGCGGTATTCAACCAGAGCCGCCGAGCGGAAACGTTTGTCTTTCAGGTCCGGACTTGTGCATACCTCGCAGCGGCACCCGATTATGGGTACGCCTTGTGAAGTCCCTGTTCCGAGGAATCTCAATCTTGCTTTGTTCATAATGTAACTTCTTCAACGGTACCGTTCCTGTCCGCATCGAACGGACGTTCAATCCTTATGTAGTTCTCGCTGTAGCCGGACATCTTTCCGTCTTTGCATGAACCCTCCCACAGAACCTTGCTTTTAAGTCCCCGGTTGCTTTCCGCGAAATCATCGTGAAGACGTGTGCAGAGTTCCTCCAGCTTCTTTACTCTTTCGGTTTTTATGCCGTCCCTGACCTGACCCTGCATGGAGAATGCTCTCGTGCCTGGTCTTTTTGAATATGGAAAGACATGGATGAAGGCCGGTCTTATCACTTCCGCCAGAAAATCGTATGTTTCCTGAAAGAAGTCATCGCTTTCCCCGGGAAGACCTGCTATCACGTCTATCCCGAAGAACACCTTCTGCTTTCCGCTGCTTTCCATCCTGTTGCGTATTCTCTCCACTTTTTCCGCAAAAAGAGACGTATCGTAGCGTCTTCCCATGCTTTTGAGCAGGACGTCGCTTCCGGTCTGGAGCGGTATATGGAAATGCGGCATGAACTTGTCCGATGCTGCCGTGAAATCGATTATCTCGTCGCTCAGCAGGTTCGGCTCGATGGAAGATATCCTGAAACGCTCGATTCCATCCACTTTCTCAAGGGCTTTAATCAGCCCGATGAAGCTTTCTCCTGTGCTTTTTCCGAAGTCTCCTGTGTTTACTCCCGTGAGCACGATCTCCTTTATTCCTTTTCCGGCTATTTCACGTGCCTGTGCCACAAGTCTTTCTATCGGGATGTTCCTGCTTTCACCTCTGGCGTATGGAACGGTGCAGTAGGCGCAGAAATTGTCGCAGCCGTCCTGTACTTTCAGGAAGGATCGGGTCCTTTCTCCGGAAGAAAAAGCCGGCATTATTACGGAAGATATGTCGCGGTATTCCTGGGCCCGGCTCAAGTTTCTGTAGGATGAATCTGTCTGTGCCGCCCTGCCTTCAAGAAGCTTTAAGGTTTCTGACACCACCGCATTTTTTTCTTTGGCGCCGAAAACCAGGCTCACCCCCTCGATTGACCGTATCTCGTCCCTTTTCAGCTCCGCATAGCAGCCCGTGACCACGATTGCGGCGGAAGGTGATATCCTGTGGCATTTGCGGATGATGTTTCTGCATTTGTTGTCGGAATGTCCGGTTACGCTGCATGTGTTCACGAGGTATACGTCGGCACTGTCGTTCCATGGCACGACTTCCAGTCCGGCATTCCGGAATCCCCGTTCGTAGGTGGAGGTTTCGGCGTAGTTGAGTTTGCAGCCCAATGTAAGGAAAGCTATTTTCATCGCATTATGCCAAAATTAAGAAAACGCAGGGTCTTTTGCCTATTTCAGGCATGTCTTTCTTCCATGCCCCCACGTTTCGGGTATGGATGAATTCGTCGGGCATTGTTATGTCGGCGGCAATGCATAGCAGGGTGGACGGCTCGCAGACCTCGCAGATGTCCTTCAGCAGGACATCGTTCCTGTAGGGAGTCTCGATGAAAATCTGTGTCTGCCTAAGTTTTGAAGACATCTTCTCCATCTCCTTGAGGCATTTCTT
>CAYTYL010000102.1:0-5230 GCA_964441715.1 uncultured Muribaculaceae bacterium | reverse complement strand
CCACGTTCGTTATTTTACAAACTGGTCCTTAAGCGCAATCAGTTTATTGTCAGCGTCATCGCCTTTTGCTCCGAAATAGAATTTGATCTTGGGTTCAGTTCCGGAAGGACGCACGGAAACCACATCTCCGTCTTCATCAAAGAACTGAAGCACATTGGATTTGGGAAGGCCAGTCTTTTCCGGATACAGATAATCCGTCACCTTCGTTACTTTTGAACCTGCAAGAGTCTCGGGCGGGTTTTCACGGAAAGACTTCATGATTGACTGTATCTCTTCGGCCCCTGTCTTGCCTTTGCGGACAAGGGACACGAGGGATTCCTTGCGATAACCGTATTCTTTGTAGATCTTCCGGAGAAGCTGATATAACGTAAGACCCTGATCGGCCGCCCATGAAGCCGCTTCCACGACCATCATGGCGGCAATCTGTCCGTCCTTGTCCCTGACGAACTGTCCGACGTTGAATCCGAAGCTTTCTTCTCCGCCGCAGATGAATTCACCTGTTTTTTCATTGCGTTTGACAACTTCGGCGATATACTTGAATCCTGTAAGCACATCGTAGCATTTCACGGAGAAGCTGTCTGCAATTTCCCTCAGGAGTTCCGTGGTTACGATTGTCTTCACTATGTATTTGGTATCGTCTAGCCTGCCCAGATCTTTCCAACGGCTCAGAATGTAATATGTCAGGATGGAGGCCGTCTGGTTGCCGTTCAGCCGGACCATCGTGCCCGAATCGTCCCGGACCGCTATACCCATTCTGTCGGCATCCGGGTCGGTGGCCATGACTATGTCGGCATGTTCCTTTTCAGCCGCATCTATGGCCATCTTCATAGCTGAGGGTTCCTCCGGATTAGGAGAGGCCACCGTCGGAAAATTGCCGTCGCTGACATCCTGATCCGGCACATGCACAAGATTTTTCACACCCATCCTGCGAAGGCATTCGGGCAGGATTCTGACGCCGCATCCGTGCAAAGGCGTATAGACAAATTTCAGCCCGTCACTGTGCCTGGCCACCGAGTCGGGACTGAGACACAAAGACAGAAGGTCAGAGATGTAGCTGTCATCCATTTCCTTGCCCATGAGATCGATTCCGCCGCACTCGTCCTCGGCCTTGAATTTCACCTGGGAAGGATCTGTTATCTTGGACACTTCCGCAACGATTTCCGTATCCACAGGAGAAGTGATCTGCCCTCCGTCCGTCCAGAATACTTTGTAACCGTTGTACTCCTTGGGATTGTGGGAGGCCGTAATCATGACTCCGGCAACAGCCTTCTTTTTGCGTATCGAGTAGCTGAGCTCAGGTGTAGGACGTATGTTGTCGAAAAGGAACACGTGGATGCCGTTCGCAGACAGGACATCCGCAGTTATTTTCGCGAACAGCTTGCTGTTGTTTCTGCTGTCAAATGATATGCATACGCTCAGGTCATCTCCTCCGACATGGGATTTGATGTAGTTGGCAAGTCCCTGCGTAGCCATTCCGACGGTATATTTGTTCATCCTGTTGGTGCCGACTCCCATGATTCCGCGCAGTCCGCCTGTACCGAATTCCAGGTTCTTGTAGAATGCATCCTCAAATCCTGCCGGATCATTGTTGCGCAATTCTATGACTTTGCATTTCGTTTCCGGGTCGAAATCACCTTTCAGCCATTTTTCAGCTCTTTCATTATAGTCCATATACATAAAAGTATTAGTTCAGTTTAAAATTAACCAGATAAACCTTTTCAACAGCACGGGTCAAAGCCGTATAAAGCCATTTCAGATCATCGGCATTCACCTCGCCGTTCCAGAAGGGGTTGTCGATGAATACGCACTTCCACTGGCCGCCCTGCGACTTGTGACAGGTTATCGCCTCGGCATATTTCAGTTGGAGCGCATTGTAATACGGATCCTCCTTCAATGCGTCAAAACGTTTCTTCTTGGTGGAAAGTTCGGAATAATCTTCGAGAACTCCAAGATAAAGAGCATTCTGCTGCTCCGCCGAAAGGGAAGCCGCTTCCGAACGAAGGGTATCGAGACAAACTTTTACGTTAATCTCCGCATCGGAATAATCGGGGAAAGACAGCCTGGCATCAGCAAAATGGAGGCCGTAGCGTTCTTCGTGATTTCTCACAGATATAAGTTCCGCTATATCTCCGTTGGCTATGTAGTCAAGCCGCTCCGATTTGCCGGAAAAGTTGTAGCAGTTCTTCACGACCATCAGCTTCTCCCCCCTGACGAGTTCATCTTCTCTGTAGAGTACCTGAGACCTTATCCCCGCATTGTATCTGTTGGTCCTTTTGTTTGAACGGCAAAGCACTATGGTTTCATCCTCTCCGAACTTTCCGTAGGCATCGTTGAGGGCTTCTATCAGCTCTCCCCCGCCTATCATCTCCATGTCGTCCGCCCCTTCGCACGACAATCCCGTTTCGGAAACAGGACATGGTGCAAAATCCGGAGAAGAAATCAGTTTCCGCAGATGAGTCGCATTTCTCAGTATCCCCGATTCCTTGTTCTGACGCACGACTTCGGACAGCTCCGCGAAACGCACCCCTCCGGCTACGGACATATACTCTTCGGACAGAGCAGGACTTTTGTCCATGCCTACAGGAGGGAGCTGGGCCGAATCTCCGGCAAGCATAAGTTTGCATTGTGTTCCCCGTCTGACAAAGTTTATCAGGTCTTCAAGCAGATTGCCGGTGCCGAACTGGGCTGACTGACCGTCATTCCCCTTTACACTTATCAGCGAAGCTTCATCTACGATGTAAAGGCCGTCTCTGGTCTTGTTGGGTGCCATGGAAAACCGCCCGAACCCGCTGTCGTCAATCTTGCTCTGTCTGTATATATGCTTGTGGATCGTGAATGCAGGAGCCTTCGCATAAGTGGAAAGCACCTTGGCGGAACGGCCCGTGGGCGCCAGAAGCGTGACAGGAGTCCCGAGTTCCCGCATAGCAGCCACAATCGCGGCGAGAGCGCTCGTTTTTCCAGTACCGGCATAACCGTTGACAACCATTATGTCGCCGTCGTCTCCGGAAAGGAAATCAGCCGCCTGTTCAAAAAAGGCATCCTGGTCAGACGTAGGTTCAAAGGAGAAATGAGCCAGTATGCTTCTGTACATGTAATCCGCCCTGCTCATGGTCAGCTGCCTGCTTTTTTGTCGAAAATCATGGAAATGACCGCCAGAACGGGGTAAATTTCGACACGGCCGAGGAACATGTTCAAAGTAAGCAGAATCTTGGTCGGCTCATTGAGCCAGTTGTAATTGCCGTATGTTCCAAGCTTGCCGAAAGACAGACCTACGTTGCTCAAACTGGCTATGCATTCAGGCACGGCATATTCTCCGTTGCCGAGCAGCATCAGGAGCAATGTGGATGCTATGCAGAGAATGACATACAGGGCGAAATAGACCAGATGCGGGTAGATTTCCTCATCTTTTATGATCCGTCCTCCGATTCTGACCTCTGAGACCGATGAGGGGTGCAGGGTCCTGCCCAGATATTTTCCGAGCGTCTTTATGAGCAGAAACGCCCTGTCCGCCTTGAATCCTCCCGAAGTGGAGCCTGCCATTCCGCATTGGAAACTGAGCAGAATCAATATGAAACAGACGAACTGCGACCATCCGGCATTGTCCGCTATCGAAAAGCCCGTTGTGGAAACATAGGATGCGACATGGAATCCCGCATTCATGGCGGCTTCCTTCCATGTCGTTTCCGTCCCGTCGATCTTCAGCGCGAAAGCAACGGCCACGGCGGCGACAAGCATGGATGACAGATAGAACTTGAAGACGGAGTTGCCGAGAGGCTTCAGGGACTTTGTGACGAACACCATGTAAATAATGGCGAAATGGACTGACGATGCCGTCATCATCACAATCGTGACGATGTTTATGAAATCCGACCCATAGGCCCCGATGGATTCGTTTCTCGGACAGAAGCCGCCCGTCGCACATACGCTGAACGCATTGTTGACTGCATCAAAAGACGGCATACCCCCTATGACATAAAGAATGTAGGTCAATGCGAATATGCCCAGATACACGTAGGTAAAAATGAACACCGTCTTGTTCGCCCTGACTTTGTAGCCGCTCTTGGAGAGCGAAGAAAGCTCCATGTTGGCGAGACGGAGCCTCATGGGCGACGTGGAAGGAATCACGAGCATCAGAAAGACAACGACTCCGAGACCTCCGATGAAATGTGTGGCGGATCTCCAGAAAATCAGGCTCTTGGGCAAAGCCTCGATGTCATCAAGGATTGTCGCCCCCGTGGTGGTAAAGCCCGAAACGCTTTCGAACCAGGCATTGGTCACAGAAAAAGGGCCTCCCCACAGCAGATAAGGCATCATTCCGAAAACGAAGGACAGCATCCACGAAAGGACTATTATCATATAGCCCTCCCGCAACGATATGGCGGAAGTGTTCCTCACGAAAATAAAAGGGAAGACTCCTACCGTGAAAGTGATGATGAAACTTATCATCAGCGCGGCCAGGGCACTGTCATTGCCGTTCCCGATGGACACAAGCACGGCAAAGAACATGAACAACGCACTGACCAGAAGCGCGAAGCCTACGTAGCGCAATATGACTTTCAGATCCATTCCGTCACTTTTGCTTCTGGGCCTCTCTCAGGACCTTGATCCTCTTTCTAAGCTGCCGGTTCTCTTCGGTCAGCTCCGTGACTCCGTCGTTCAGATCCTTCAGCTCGTCATCCCCGTCAAAGGTGAAGTTGTAGGCCTTGTTGAACGACCTGTAATTGTCCATCCCGCGAGTCATCCCGTAAATGGGATTTACAAAATATGTCAGCAGGAAGAACATCAGCATAAGGACCAGCATCAGTCCCACCGCCACGGCCACGGCTCCCGGAATGATGCTTCGGTAGAATCCCCTCTCGAACGTCGCCGAATTTTTCTGAAGTTGTTCGTATATGGATGCGCTCAGCTTGTCGATGTGCGTCCTGAGCCTGCCGTAAACAGGCTGAAGCCTTTCGAAATACCAGGTCCTCGTGTCGATGAAATCTGATTCCAGCACCTTCGGAAGTTCAAGGGACGTAAGCATGTACGCCGAATATGAATATTCCAGCGAGTCCGCCAGATGGCTCATGTCCGTCGTCTTGAGAGCGGAGCGGAGACTGTCGCAGCAGTCCATGAAATACTTCTCGTCAAAGCTTGGAAGCTGCGACACCGTGGTGTCCCCTATGACGGCAAGCAGTTCAAGATTGTATTGGTTGCTCACCCCGGCGAGTTTCTGGGCAACATTTATGTT
>CAYTYL010000101.1:0-5256 GCA_964441715.1 uncultured Muribaculaceae bacterium | reverse complement strand
CAAGAAGAAGAGAGCTGTCGTCAGCTATGAGAACATGCCGAAAGAACTTGCGGAAGCGTTCGCCGAGAAGTATCCGAAAGGGTACAGCGATTATCTTCCCGACCTGGTGAAATATGACAAGCCTGACGGAACGAGCTTTTACGCGGTGACCATGGAGATACCTGATGCGGTGTATCTTGTCAAGATAAAAGTCAAGACTGATGACGCGAATGATCTGGAAAGATGGCTGGACGGAGAATCCGGAGAAGATGACGGCGGAGAATCCGAAGATGGAGGAGAGACCGGCGATGCACTTCCCGATGACAACATATCTCAGTATGCAGGCGGAGATGAGGACGGTCCTGAAGCATAAAGAATTTTTTTGAAGTTTGGGGAATGGCTAATGACATTCCCTTTTTTTTATATTTGTATGATCCGTAAGGGTTGCATGATCCGGTATTGGGGACAGGAACTGTAAAAATCAAAAACGAGAAATATGAAGCTATTCAGAAAGGCGAAAGTGGCTTTCGTGCGGATGCCGGAGAAGAATCTTCTCATGATTCTGTCCTTGGTCGTCGGCATAGCGAGCGGTCTTGCAGCCGTTCTCTTGACTTCCTTGATCAGACTTATCCGTCTCGGACTTACTTCGTGGATTCATCCCGGAATGGAGAATCTGCTGTATCTCGTTTATCCGGGTATCGGAATGCTTCTGTCCCTTCTCCTCCTTAAATTCGTAATCAAGGACAATATCGGGCACGGCGTGACAAAGGTGCTGGTGGCCGTATCCAAAAATGAATCCAGGATAAAGCCTCACAACATCTGGTCTTCCATACTCACCAGTTCGCTGACCATAGGATTCGGAGGTTCCGTGGGAGCGGAGGCTCCGATAGTGTACACAGGCGCCGCCATAGGTTCCAATGTGGCCCGGGTGACGAAACTTTCATACCGGAGCATGACGGTGCTGCTGGGCTGCGGGGCGGCCGGTGCCGTAGCAGGCATATTCAAGGCCCCTCTGGCCGGGATGCTCTTTACATTGGAGATTCTTCTGTTCAACATCTCCATGACGTCCATGATGCCGCTGCTGCTCTCCACCGTATCCGCCACTGTCGTTTCGTACATTTTTATGGGCAACACTCCGGCCTTTGAATGTACCCTTTCGGCGTTCAGGATGGAGAACATCCCTTTTTATGTCCTGCTGGGCGTATTCTGCGGCTTCTGCTCCTTGTATTTCATAAGGACTACCATCGGGCTTGAGGACAAGATGTCGAAGTTCCGCAATCCCTATCTCAAATGGCTGTTCTGCGCCGCGGTTCTCGGTGTGCTCATATATCTCTTCCCTCCGCTGTATGGCGAGGGTTACAGCGATCTGCATCCTTTGCTGAATGGAACGGAGCCATATTATGACGGAAAGACCGTTCTTTCTGGTATGTTGCACACCCCTTGGCTGGTGCCGGTCTTTTTCGCTCTTGTCATGCTGCTTAAGGTCTTCTCCATGACCATGACCAATGCCGGAGGCGGGGTGGGCGGAACATTCGGACCTACGTTGTTCGTCGGTGCCATAGCCGGATTCGTCATGGCGCGGACGTTCAACCTGCTTCTTTCGGGCACGAATTTTTCCGTGCCGGAACAGAATTTCGTCATGGTGGGAATGGCGGGACTTATGGCAGGTGTGATGCAGGCTCCCATGACGGCCATCTTCCTCATAGCGGAGATGACAGGAGGCTACGAACTTCTGCTTCCTTTGATCATAACTGCGACCATTTCTTTCGGGACGATAAGAATCTTTGAGAAATATTCCATCTACACCAAGCGTATCGCCCATACCGGCGAGCTGCTTACCCACGACAGCGACCAGGCTGTACTGACGCTGCTTAAACTGGACTCGTTGATCGAAAAGAACCTGACCCCGGTAGAGATAGACTCCACCCTAGGAGAATTCGTGCAGGTCATATCCAATTCAAGCCGCAACGTCTATCCGGTGCTCGACAGCAAGAGACATTTCCAAGGTTATGTTTCGCTTGAGGACGTGCGCAAAGACATGTTCCGGCCGGAACTTTACAATCAGCGCCATGTGTACAATTATATGCACTCCGCGCCCGAATATGTTTATACTGACGATACAATGGAAGCGGTGATGAACAAATTCGAAAGAACCGATGCGTGGAATCTGCCGGTCATCAAGAGAGACAGGTCCTATGTGGGATTCCTCTCCAAATCCAAGATTTTCTCCGCTTACAGAGAGGAACTGAAGGAACTCTCGCAGGATTAGCGTTTTTGATTATGAAACAGATATACATAGACTATATAGCCCGTATGATGTCGGTCAGGGATTGGCAGGTTTCAAACTGCGTGTCCCTGATAGAAGAAGGAAACACCATTCCGTTCATAAGCCGTTACCGCAAGGAGAAGACCGGGGGGCTTGATGACGCGCAGGTCGCTGAAATCAAGCATTGGACAGATGTTTTCTCCGATATGGAAAAACGGAAGAAAACCATATGCGAAACTATCGGGTCGCTCGGGAAGCTCACCGACGAGATGCGTGAGCGCATTGAAAACTGTACGGATGCTTCTGAACTTGAAGACTTGTATCTGCCATACCGTCCCAAACGCAGGACGAAGGCTACTGCGGCCAGGGAAGCCGGTCTTGAACCTCTGGCCGAGGCCATGTCTTCGATGAAATCGGCGGATCCTGAAAAGGAAGCGGCGGGATATCTCAATGACAAGGTTCCGTCTGTTGAAGATGCTCTGGCCGGAGCACGTGACATTATCGCAGAGTCGGTAAGCGAAAATGCGGAAATCCGGGATGCTCTCAGGAAAGTGTTCAGGATGAGGAAGATCGTAACGAAGGCTTCCAAAGCGGCGTCTTCTCCCGATGCCCAGAAATACAAGAATTACTTCGACTATTCCGAGCCGCTTTCCAGAATGGCGCCGCATCGGCTTCTGGCAATCCTCAGGGCCGAAAACGACGGATTCCTTACCGTGAAAATAGACGCTGATGCAGAAAAATCATGCGGACAGGCATATTACCTTTTTACAAAAGGGAAACCCAGGCCGTCGCGTCTTTTGTCCGAACAGATTAATCTTGCTATAGCGGATGCATATTCCCGTCTGCTGGTGCCGTCTTTGACAGGCGAAGTGCTCAGAGAGTACAAACAGAAAGCGGACGAGGCATCGATCGGTGTTTTCGGTGACAATCTGCGTCAGCTGCTCCTGGCTCCGCCTGTCGGGCAGAAGAGAACCATGGCCATAGACCCTGGTTTCAGAAACGGATGCAAGATAGCCTGTCTGGATGAGAACGGAGCTCTGCTTCATCATGAAATCATTTTTCCGCACCCTCCGAAAAACGAGAAGGTGAAGTCCATCATGGCCGTGACCGGCATGATAGACAAGTACAAAATATCCGCGATAGCTATAGGAAACGGGACTGCAAGCAGGGAGACGGAAGATTTCGTGAAAAAGATCAATCTTCCCCCGTCCTGCAGGGTCTATGTCGTCAGCGAGGACGGCGCGTCCATTTATTCCGCTTCCGAAGCGGCCAGGGCTGAATTTCCTGACGAAGATGTTACCGTCAGGGGAGCGGTGTCCATCGGCAGGAGGCTCATGGATCCTCTTTCCGAGCTTGTAAAGATAGACCCCAAATCTCTCGGAGTCGGGCAGTATCAGCATGATGTGGACCAGAAGCTGCTGAAGGAGAAACTTGACAATGTGGTGGAAAGTTGCGTCAATTCGGTAGGAGTCAATCTCAATACGGCCAGTCCTTATCTTTTGAGGTACGTGGCGGGCATAGGTCCTGCGCTTGCTGCCGCCATTGTGGAGTACAGGGCGGCATCAGGAGGTTTCGACAGCCGCTCGCAACTGCTTAAGGTACCCAGGCTCGGCGGCAAGGCATTTCAGCAATGTGCCGGATTCCTGCGTATAAAGGGCGGGTCCGATCCTCTTGACGATTCCGCTGTCCATCCGGAGGCTTACCATATAGTGGATAAGATGGCCCGTGATCTCGGCGTTTCTTCCAGAGCGCTTGTGGGAAATGCGGAACTGTGTTCCAGAATAGAGCCGCAGAAGTATGTCGAAGCTGATTTCGGCCTTCCCACGATCAGCGACATAATAAAAGAACTGGCCAAACCGGGACTTGATCCCCGTCAGCAGGCAGAAGAATTCTCTTTTGATGACAGCATAAGAAGTATCGAGGACTTGTCCGCAGGGATGGAACTGCCCGGAATCGTTACCAACATTACGGCCTTCGGAGCTTTCGTCGACATTGGAGTCCATGAAAACGGGCTTGTACATATCTCCCGTATGCGGGGAAGGCAGCTCAAGCTTCATGAGCATATACGCGTGTGCGTGCTGGATGTGGACATGGACAGGCGCAGAATCGCCCTTAAGCTTTGCTGATTTTTCTGAATCTGAGCTTTATTACACCCCAGAAGGCTTCTCCGAAAATGCCGCTGCTCATTTTCGACGAGCCTTCTTTTCTGTTGACGAAAATTACGGGCACTTCCTTGATTTTGAAGCCGAGCCTCCAGGCCGTGTATTTCATTTCTATCTGGAAACCATAGCCTTTCATCTGAACTTTGTCCAGGTCAATGCTTCCGAGCACTTTTTCGCTGTAGCATACAAATCCTGCGGTGCTGTCGTAAATCTTCATGCCAAGCACGAATCTTACATACAGGGAAGCGCAGTATGACATCAGGATCCTCCCTATGGGCCAGTCGACCACGCTTATGCCATGGCAATAGCGGGACCCGATGGAAACGTCCGCTCCTTCTTTGCATGCCGCATACAGGCGCGGCAGGTCATCGGGATTGTGGGAAAAGTCCGCGTCCATCTCGAAAGTGTAGTCGTATCCGTGTTCCAGCGACCATCGGAATCCTGTAATATAGGCAGTTCCCAGTCCCTGTTTTCCCTCCCGTTCAATGATATGAAGGCTCTCGGGAAAATCTTCCCGGAGCGATTTGACTATGGATGCCGTTCCGTCGGGTGAGCCGTCGTCTATTATGAGAATGTGATAATCTCCGTCCAGGCTGAAAACCTTCCGGATGATTCTTTCTATATTCTCCTTCTCATTGTAAGTCGGAATGATTACTAGTTTCCTGTCCATGTCAACGGCTGTTTGAAAACTCTAATTTAGGCATTTTTTGAAAAAAGGCGTATTTCCGGGCAATATCTTCGCCTTGGTCGGCGAAAACTTGCCGTCGCTCTCCGCCGCGTCCTCGAGAACTTTGTGCGTCTCTCCGCCGGAGTCCGTGAAAACTCTTCACGGCTCTCCGCCGCGTCCCG
>CAYTYL010000100.1:0-5406 GCA_964441715.1 uncultured Muribaculaceae bacterium | reverse complement strand
ATAAAGGACGACGGAGGAAAGTATTACTTCGTGAAGAACGCTTCCGGTAACACCTTTGAAGGATGGCTTCCGATTGATGCCGCATGCGGTACGGCAGGCATCTACAATCCCATGGACGAACGCTTCGGCTACGCATCGATCCGCAAGGGCGACAAAGGCACGGAAGTGTTCATGAAACTTCTTCCCGGAGAGGCTCTGCTTCTGGAAACGTTCGCGGGAGAATATTCCGGAAACGGCTACGATTTCTACGAGGAGGCCGGTGAAGCGGCAAAGGTCGACGGTCCATGGGAAATCAGCTTCATAAAAGGAGGCCCGGAACTCCCCGGATCCCTCACCGCTCAGGAACCGGGCTCTTGGACGGCCTACGGCAAGGAGTATGAAGTCTTCTCGGGCACGGCTCAGTACAACACAGTACTCAAGGCCATGGAAGGCGAAGCCGACTGCTGGAGCCTGAATCTTGGAGATGTCCGTTCCAGCGCTTCGGTATATCTGGACGGAGAATATCTCGGCACCGTACTCGGAGCGCCCTATACGGTCCTTCTGAGTGCCGACAAGGCTGCCAGGGGAGGTGAACTTACCATAAAAGTCTCCAACCTTATGGGGAACAGAATAGCCGACCTCGACAGGAGGGGCGTCGACTGGAAAATCATGTACAATGCCAATCTTCAGGCGCGCTTGCCCATGGACAGGGACGAAAACGGATATTTCACTGCAAAGAACTGGCCCGTGCAGGACTCCGGACTCCTCGGTCCTGTGACCGTAACTCCTCTCCGCAGGACGGTTCCCTCAGAAAACTAAAAACACGAACACACTGAAACTCAGCCATGAAAACATTTATCACAGCTTTGGCCGTTCTTGCGGCATCCGCTCTTTCCGGACAGGAAAAGCCCGGTTCTCCATCGCCGACGCAATCCATGGAAAACGAAAGATGGACAATCTCCTATGACTCCACCGGCATCAGGAAAGCCATAGACAAGAAAGACGGTTTCGCCGCAGACATAATCGGGGAGATGAATGTTCTCGGATCTCTCGTCCTCGACTACAAGGTCAAGGACGGGGTCTGGCTGAGTGTTCCTTCGGACAGAAGGACCTTTGCAAAAGACGGAGAGTCCGTGGTCTATTCGGACCATACGATAGGAAACGTGCTGCTTGTCACCCACAGATTCAGCCTCGAAGACGAGGGGCTGCGCTGGGACATACAAGTCAGCAACAACAGCCGCTTCCCTGTGCTCATAGGCAATCTGGCCGTGGCGGTACCGTGGAACAGCTATGTGGAAAACGACGGGACCGACGAAGTGTTCCGGAGAACTTTCACCAAACATGCCTTCATATCCGGCGACGCCTCTTTCCTCTATTTCACGAGGCTGGGCGGCGAGGCGCCGTATCCTGTGTTCATGCCGCTCAAAGGCACTCCGCTCGAATACTTCGCAAACGACAGGGGAAGATACCTCGCATACATCCGTTCGGGCAAGAGCGGAGGTGAAGAAAAGAGGGGCAGCTGGAGACAGGAACACACATGGGGCAATCTCGCCCCGGCCGGAGAAGAGGGAAGCAGCATCGGCTACAGTTTCCTCCTCACCTCGGCCGACTCATACAAAGGCATACGTGACGTGCTTTTCGACCGCTATTCCATAGATACCAAGGTAGTTCCGGGCATGACCGTTCCGAGAAAACACAAAGCGTCTTTCTCTTTAAGGACGAAATGTTCCATAGATTCCGTGACGGCGGAATTTCCTTCGGAAACCAGGCTCGCCCTCAGAGAAAGAAAAGGCGATGCGGAAATATGGGATGTTGAGTTCGACAGGCTCGGAGAAAACATGCTTACGGTCTGGTTTGACGGAGGAAGGAAGACCTACCTGGAATTCTTTTCCTCTCTCAGCCCCGAAGAGCTTCTCAAGAAAAGAAGCAGTTTTCTGGTGAATCACCAGCAGTGGAAAAACACCGGCAAATGGTACGACGGCCTGTACAGCGTCTATGACATGGTCAGCGGCGAACTGAGAGGACCCGACAATCCGGATTATTTCGATGAAAAGCTTACCTACTTCCTCGCAAGCGACGATCCGATTCTGGGGAAAGCCCCGTTCATCGCCTCGAAGAACGCCGTATTTCCGGACAAAAAGGAAATCGAATCCCTCGAATATCACATCAGTCATTTCGTCTGGGGAGGACTTCAGCGCACGGACAAGGAAACACCTCTGGAATATGGAGTCTATGGTACTCCCAACTGGTACATAAACAGACACCCGGACTTGAGAGCGACATATTCGGAATACAAACTTGACAAGACAAGAGTCTGGAGGACATACGACTACCCTCACGTAATCATGCTCTGGTGGGAAATGTACAAAATAGCTTCGCGCTATCCTGAAATGTGCAGTCTGGCTGATGCGGACGAATATCTTAAAAGAGCCTGCAACACTACCATGGCGTATTTCAGATATCCTACCGAACAGCTCGGGGAGTATTATGAGACTTTCAAGTGGGGAGCATACAATGAAAACATCATCCCCGACCTGATAGACGAGCTCGAGGCCAAGGGGTTCAAAGCCCAGGCGGACAGCATCAGAGGCAACTGGGAAAAGAAGGTCCGGTATTTTGTCCATGAAAGCAGATATCCGTACCGTTCGGAGTACGCCACCGACAGAACAGCGTTCGAATCCACTTTCGCGCTGGCGGACTACGGCATGAAGAACGCAAAAAGCGATGCGGTCAAGGATTTCATGGAAAGACAGTTCTACGCCAACCTTTCCTGCAGGGGCGTGCTTGAAAACCAATGGTACATCCTTGGCGGAGACTTCCTGCACTCATCGGACTGGAGCGTCCAGAGCTATATGGCGCGCATGGGCGGATGGGGTGTTCTTGAATACGGACTCCGCTATGCTTCCGACCCTTACGATGCTATCCGGCTCGGATACAGCAGCTACCTCGCGCCTTTCGGTCTCGTGAATGCGGGGGATGAGGCATCCGGATACGGATTCTGGCATCCCGGAAAGGATAAGGACGGTGCCATGGGCCAGGCGTTCACACCCCTCAAGTTCGGCTCCGCATGGATCGGTACCCAGGAGCCCAGAGGGCCTTGGAGATACTGCGGAGAAGGGGATCTCGGAATGTGCGCCATAACCAGGACCGCCGGTACGATCATGGCGGATGACCCTGATTTCGGCTGGACCATATACGGCGGAAAAGACTTCAGTTTCGACGATAACGGATTCTCCTTCATTCCTGACGACGGAGTCAGGGAAAAGCTGTCCGTCGTATCAGACAGGAGAAGAGTCAGCCTGCAGCTCGACAGGGACAACTGGTCCGGTGAGAAACCGGCATTCATTTCCCGGAATCTGTCCAGACTGGAGCTGGAACTCGTCAACGGAAGTTCAACGAGCCACACTGCCGTTCTGACAGTGTCCGCTCCCGAAGCATCGGTAAGCTGCGACGGGAAAACCGTCAAAGGAAGCAAGGACAAATACGGAAACCTTGTCTACCGGATCCCGGTAAACAAGGCTTCACATAAAATCAATATAAAGCTGTAACCTGCTCTACTCAATCTGAGCTCCGTCGGTCATAACCTCCCAAGGAGAAATCAGCCTGAGTTTTCCGTCTCCCTGGACTGCGGTCAGAATCATTCCTCTGGACTCGATTCCGCGTATGGTCCGGGGAGCAAGGTTTGCAAGAATGCATACCTGCCTGCCCACCAGTTCTTCGGGGCTGTAGTACTTCGCCAGACCTGACACTACCGTCCTCTTGTCCATACCTGTGTCAAGAGTGAACTTAAGAAGCTTGTCTGTTTTGGGCACTCTTTCGGCAGTGAGGATGGTAGCCGTCCTTATGTCCATCCTGTTGAAATCGTCCCAGCTGACTTCGTCCTTCATCGGCTCCACTTTTTTTGCGGCTTCTTCCGCAGCTTTCTTTGCAGCTTCAGCCTCCTGTTCCTTGCGTATGATATCCAGACGTTCAATCTGAGCGTTCACCGCCTCGTCTTCAACTTTGGAGAACAGCAGTTCGGGCTCGGCGATCAGGTGTCCCGCGGGAATGATGTCATAATCTCCGACCATATCCCAGTTCAGACATGGAGAAGCTGAAGATACGGCTTCTTCTCCGGCATGGACCGTATGAAGAGCGGCCCCCTCCCCTTCCCTGTAGGTATTTTCCGTGACCTGTTCGCCTTTTCTGTGGTCATAGCCCGAAAAGAGCGAAACTCCGAGCATACGGCGCAGCTTTTCCGCGGCGAAAGGGGTGAAAGGCTCGAACACTACGGCGAGATCCGCACAGATCTGGATGCATACGTTCAGAATAGCGGCACAGCGACCCATGTCGCTCTTGGCCACCTTCCATGGCTCGGTGTCCGATATGTACTTGTTTCCGACCCTCGCCACCGACATGGCATCCTTGAGCGCCTCCCTGAAATGGTAGGTCTCTATGTTGCGGGCCAATGAGGCCTTGAGTTCAGGAATGGCATCAAGCGCCTGTCTGTCAATCTCCTCAAGTTCGCCGCGAGCGGGAACTTTTCCTCCGAAATATTTGTGCGTGAGCACTACTGCACGGTTGACGAAGTTGCCGAATATCGCCACAAGTTCGCTGTTGTTCCGCGCCTGAAAATCTTTCCAGCTGAAATCATTGTCCTTGGTTTCCGGAGCGTTGGCCGTAAGGACGTACCTGAGGACATCTTCTTTTCCGGGGAACTGCTCCAGATATTCCTGCGCCCAGACCGCCCAGTTGCGGGACGTGGAAATCTTGCGGCCCTCGAGGTTGAGGAATTCATTGGCCGGAACGTTGTCGGGAAGCACGTAGCCGCCGTATGCCTTGAGCATGGAGGGGAAAACGATGCAGTGAAAAACTATGTTGTCCTTGCCTATGAAGTGCACCAGCTTGGTGCTGTCATCTCTCCACCAGGTCTGCCACGAATCGGGAAGCAGCTCCTGCGAATTGGAAATATATCCTATGGGCGCATCGAACCATACGTACAGGACTTTCCCTTCCGCACCCTCCACGGGTACAGGAATGCCCCAGTCGAGGTCACGGCTCACGGCTCTGGGCTGAAGGCCGCCGTCTATCCAGCTTTTGCACTGCCCGTAGACATTGCTTTTCCATTCCTTGTGTCCTTCGAGAATCCACTTCCTGAGCCAGTCTTCGTATTTGTCGAGCGGAAGATACCAGTGCGAAGTCTTCTTCTTTATAGGTTCCGCTCCGCTGAGCTTCGATTTAGGATTAATAAGTTCTTCCGGGCTCAGGGTGCTGCCGCAATGCTCGCACTGATCTCCGTATGCGTCCTCATAGCCGCATCTGGGGCAGGTTCCCACGATGTAGCGGTCGGCAAGGAAAGTCTTGGCCACAGGATCGTAGTACTGCTCGGTTTCCTTTGTGATGAACTTCCCTTCGTCGTAAAGCTTGCGGAAAAATTCGGCCGCATTC
>CAYTYL010000099.1:0-5410 GCA_964441715.1 uncultured Muribaculaceae bacterium | reverse complement strand
CCGCATTCTTGTGATGGACTTTGGAGGTCGTCCTTCCGTAAATGTCGAAATTGATGCCGAGTCCCGTGAAGGAATCCTTTATGATTTTGTGATACTTGTCCACGATGTCCTGCGGCGAGCAGCCCTGCTCACGGGCCTTTATGGTGATGGGGACTCCATGTTCGTCGCTTCCGCAGACATAGAGCACGTCTTCTCCCCTCATCCTCAGATACCTGACGTAAATGTCGGCGGGCACGTAAACTCCGGCCAGATGTCCGATATGCACAGGGCCGTTGGCATACGGCAGCGCACAAGTCACAAGCGTTCTGTTGTATTTCTTTTCCATAGCGAAATTGTTTTCTGATTTACCGCATCCTTCCGAGGGCCTCATCCAAGGCTTTCCTCCGCTCATCCAGATCCTGCATGTCGCCCAGAATCCTGTTCTCGTCTTCCTTTCCGGATTTGAGCTTCTCCAAAAGGCCGTTCCTCTCCACCTTTATCAGCGCAAGCCGGTAGGCAAGAATGGAACGCGGTACAAATTTAACCAGTTGAGTTGATATAGCAGTCATGGAGTCGGCAAATTTTCTGACGGTCAGCTGATATTTCTCTCCTGTCAGTTCCGCCGTGACCGCAGCAGTGTCTCTGTCAGGCCCGTCCATCATGGCCTTGACTATAGCGTCCTGATCCATCTCGGGATGGTTGTCATAGTATTCGAAGTAGAGATCGTAAGCCTTCTTCAGCGCCGTATTTCTGAAACTTATCCCCTCCGATTCCAGATTGTAGCTGATGAAGGCGGCCACCGTGGGTTTATCCCCTTCCCGGTAATATATAGAATCCGTCTCGAATTCCATGTACGAGAGCCCGTACCTCAATATGAACGACAAAAGTTCTTTTTCTTCCGGCACGAGCAGGAGGTATTCATATCCCTTTCTCTCCGCTGCCAAAGCATCAGTTTTCTCTTCATCCCGGTTCTCATGTCCGCCGGCAGGCACCGCATACCGTTCCTCTCCGCTGTCTTCATTCTCCGTACGCCGCAGCGATTCTCTCTTTTCTTCGGCGAGCATTTTTTCCCTGCCGCTTTTCACTCTGGAGAAAATGAGTCTCGAGTCTATCCCGAAACGGGACGCGATGGTCTGGGCATATACCGACCGTGTGACAGGATCGGGTATGAGGGCAATCGTGTCCGCCATGTCATTTATCAGGCCGGCTCTTTTAAGCGGATCGTCTCCGGCTTCTCCAAGCAGCAGCTCCGTCTTGAACTCTATGAAATCCTGCTCATGACCGGAAAGGAAACTTTCCACCTCGGCCAAAGTGTGCTTCCTGGAGAAGGAATCAGGATCGTCCCCGTCCGGCAGAAGGACGACCTTGACTTTCATGCCTTCCTTAAGGACAAGTCCGATGCCTCTGAGCGCAGCCTTGATTCCGGCCCCGTCGCCGTCGTACATGATGGTGACATTGTCCGTATATTTCTTTATCAGACGTATTTGAGGGACGGTGAGCGAAGTGCCGCTCGAGGCCACCACGTTGGTGATTCCAAGCTGATGCATGGACAGCACATCAAGATAGCCTTCCACAAGGTAGCATTTGTCCTTCAGATGGATTGAGCTCTTGGCGAAGTTGATGCCGTACAAGGTCCGGCTTTTGTCATAGATTTCAGACTGGGGTGAATTGACATATTTCGCTACCGTCTTGTCACTCAACAAAGTCCTGCCGCCGAAACCGATGACCGCACCGCTGTTTGTCTGGACCGGGAACATGACCCTGTCGTAGAACTTGTCCACAACCCTCCCGTCATCATACCTGACGCACAGCCCGAGCTCCAGAAGATACTCCTCCTTGAATCCTTTCTTAATCGCGGCATCATGCAGAGAACGGCGGTCCTTCATCGCCCAGCCGAGACCGTATTTCTCTATAGTCTGATCCAGAAGTCCCCTGCTGTGGAAATAGGCCATGCCCACGGCTTTGCCTTCTTCAGTTTTCAAGCTGTCGGAAAAGTATTTGCGGGCAAAGTCAAGAATGAGCATCAGCCCCTCTTTCTTGTTTCTTGCAGCTATGTCCTCGGGCGTTTCCTCCCTTTCCCTGACCTCTATTCCGTACTTTTTTGCCAGGTAACGGAGCGCCTCCGGATAGCTCATCCCCTCATGTTCCATCACGAAGCCGACGGCCGTTCCCGATTTGCCGCAACCGAAACACTTGTATATTCCCTTGGAAGGCGACACATGGAAAGAAGGAGTCTTTTCGTTGTGAAAGGGACAGCAAGCCACAAAGTCGGAGCCCTGTCTTTTCAAAGTCACAAAGTCTCCGACCACATCCGCTATCTGCGCGGCATCAAGTATCCTGGCTACAGTTTCCTGGGGAATCATCAGCTACATTTCAGAAAGGAAGGTCATCGTCCGATGCCGATGAAGGAAAGCCCGATGCGGGTTCTTCGGGCGGAGGCACGGGCATTCCGCCATAATCGGAATCCGGCCCAGCCGCGGCTTTGCCTGCGGCTTCTATTCTCCATGCCCTCAAATCGGTGTACCAACGGCCGTTGTAGTCGCGGCTGCTGATGTTGAAAGAAACCTTGACTTCATCCCCTACGGAGAATTTGTCCAGTTCCGCTATCTTGTCTTCTCCCCACACGGAGAAGTTGGCGGTCGAAGGGAATTTCCCTTCGGTGAACTCCACCTGAAACTCCTGTTTCTTCCACTCTCCCCTGGCGGATTTGCCGCCGACCGCAGGGCTTTTTCCCGAAAGTTTTCCTTCTATTTCCAGATTTGCCATTGTCTTTTCCGTTTAAAAAACCTGCCCGGCCTTTTGACAGCCAGGCAGGTCAGGTTCTTGTAAAAAATACGATTACTTGACTGAAGCTGCCGCGGCAGGATCCGCATATCTCTTTACAGAATCAAGCTGCACATCGAAGATAAGTGTGGAATTGGCGGGAATGACACCTGCTCCACGGCTGCCGTAGCCGAGTGAGGAAGGTACATAGAGCTTGATCTTTCCGCCCTCGCCGATGAGCTGTATGCCCTCTGTCCATGCGGGGATGACCCTGTTGAGAGTAAGAGCGGCGGAAGCGGCCTTCTCCTCGACCTCGTCAAAGACGGTGCCGTCCAGAAGGGTGCCCTTGTAATGTACATACACGGTGTCCTGAGGACCGGGTTTGTTTTCATTTCCGGCTTCGAGTATGGTATACTGGAGACCGCTTTCGGACTCGACAACGCCTTCCTTGGCCTTGTTCTGCTCAAGGAACTTCTTTTCCTTGGCCGAAGCGACTGCGGCATTGTATTCGCTGCGCTCCCTCAGATACTTGTTGATGACGTCGCCCATGATTCTCGGATCGTACTTGAACTGATCGAAGAATGTGGAATCCGATTCCTGCCCTTTGGATCCGACGAAATCCTTCATGCCTTTCAGCATGAGGTTGTAGTTCAGATCGCCGAAATCATAGCTTTTGAGCGAAGCTCCGAAGTTCACGCCCATATAGTAGCTGACCGAATCAAGCAGCGCCTTTGTCGGCTGCGCGACATTTGTCTGTACGGAATCGGCCTGAGCGGCATCTTTACCATTCGACGAACATGCCGCCAAAGAAAGGACAGCCGCCGAAACAGCGAATAACTTGAAAATTTTCATCATTTTTATTTGTTTTTGTTCTTTTTCTTAAATTTCAGACTACAAATATCGTAATTTTTACTCTAAGTTCGATTGCGGTCAGGAAATTTTGTTCTAAATTTAGAAACTAATGCTAAACAGAATGACTAACGGCTCTACCGACATTCACTCCAAACTCAAGGAATTCTTCGGCTTCGATTCTTTCAAAGGGGATCAGGAAGCCATCATCGAGAATTTGATCGAGGGCAACGACTCATTTGTCGTCATGCCCACAGGAGGAGGAAAATCCCTCTGCTACCAATTGCCCGCCCTGGTGATGGAAGGCACCGCCATTGTCATCTCACCCCTCATCGCCCTCATGAAGAACCAGGTGGATGCGATAAGGGGATTCGTCTCGGGCAACGAAAGCATCGCGCACTTCCTGAACTCCTCGCTTTCAAAAGCGCAGCTGGACGCCGTAAGGGACGACCTGCTGAACGGGGTGACCAAAATACTCTATGTCGCGCCCGAATCCCTGACCAAGCAGGAGAACATAGATCTGTTCAGGCAGATCAAGATTTCCTTCTATGCAGTGGATGAAGCTCACTGCATCTCGGAATGGGGACATGATTTCCGTCCGGAATATGACAGAATCAGACCTCTCGTAAACGAGATCGGAAGGCATCCGATAATCGCGCTTACCGCCACGGCCACCCCCAAAGTGCAGAGCGACATAATCAAGAACCTCGACATAAGGGATGCGAAAATCTTCAAGGCGTCCTTCAACAGGCCCAACCTCTACTACGAGGTGCGCGACAAGCACAATGTCAATGCGGACATGGTGAAATTCATTTCGGCCCGCAAAGGGAAATCGGGAATAGTCTATTGCCTCAGCCGCAAGAAAGTGGAGGAAATTGCCGAACTGCTGACGCTCAACGGGATAAAGGCTGTTCCCTATCATGCCGGAATGCCCTCCGAAGAAAGGAGCCGGAACCAGGACAAGTTCCTCGGGGAAGAGGTGGACGTTATCGTGGCCACCATAGCTTTCGGCATGGGCATAGACAAGCCGGACGTGCGTTTCGTCATCCACTACGACATTCCCAAGAGCCTTGACGGGTACTATCAGGAGACAGGAAGAGCCGGAAGGGACGGCCTGGAAGGAACGTGCATAACCTACTACAGCCGCAAAGACGCGAACAAGCTCGCCAAGTTCATTCAAAGCAAAAAGGGAAACGAGCAGGAAATAGGACGCCAGCTTCTCAAGGAAACGGTGGATTTCGCCGAATCGGGAGAATGCAGACGCAGGCTTCTGCTGAAATACTTCGGTGAAGATTACCCGAAGGACAACTGCGGAAACTGTGACAACTGTCTGCATCCCAGACCCCGATTCAACGGACAGAAGGAGATGTGCCTGATCATATCCCTCGTTCTCTCTCTTCCGGAACATTTCGATCTTGAACATCTGGCCAACATCCTTTCAGGCACCAAAACCGCCCTGATCGTATCGTACAGGCATGACAGGCTCGAACAGTTCGGGGCAGGGTCCGGCCATGACAGCAGATTCTGGGGCTCGCTCATCCACCAGGGCATTCTGCTCGGACTGCTTAAAAAGGACATAGAATCGTACGGACAGATTTCCGCCACCCCCGACGGCAAGGCCTTCCTGAAGCATCCCTACCCCGTGATGCTTGTGGAGGACAGAGATTTCTCGGATGCGGACGAAGACGAGGACGAAGGCGTCAAGGAAGCCAATCTTGCGGCCAAAGGAGGCGGAGAAGGCGACGGGCAGCTTCTGGCCCTGCTGAAAGACCTCAGGAAGGACATGGCGAAAAGGCTGAAGGTACAGCCCTGGATCATT
>CAYTYL010000098.1:0-5517 GCA_964441715.1 uncultured Muribaculaceae bacterium | reverse complement strand
AAGCATGTTCCTGCTCATGCGGGCCTCGAGACATCTGCCGATCGGCACCGCCTATCCCGTATGGACCGGCATAGGTGCGGTCGGCACGGTACTTCTCGGAATCTTCGTATTCCATGAGCCGGCATCTTTCGGGAGATTGTTTTTCATTGCCACATTGATTATGTCCGTCATAGGGTTAAAATTTGTTTAACATGTCCGCATCTTTCGAATTCCGCCCCATGAGGCGCATCCGTCAGCAGCTTCCTGAAGAAGAAAGCATTCAGATTCTAAAGAACGCCACTTCCGGCAGCCTTGCCCTGCTCGGCAACCTATGGGCAGGTCAAAGGAACAGCCTGGTTCTGCTGTCCTTGCAGGCCTTGATGTCGTCCAAAGTGCCCGATGCGACGATTCTTCCGCCTTCATCTCCTCCTCCGGGCCCCATGTCTATGATGTAGTCGGCATTGCGGATGACGTCCAGGTCATGCTCGATGACGACGACCGTTGCACCGAGATCTATCAGATGCTGGAAAACAAGCAGCAAGGTGCGCACGTCCCGGGGATGAAGTCCGATTGTCGGTTCGTCAAAGATGAACATGGTGTCGTCCTGTCCTCGTCCCATCTCGCTGGCAAGCTTCAGCCTCTGGGCCTCTCCGCCGCTTAGACTCGGTGTGGCTTCTCCCAATGTGAGGTAGCCGAGCCCAAGGTCGGCAAGGACTTTCAGCCGCTGACGGACAAGATTCAGATCTTTCGTCGCTTCCAGTGCCGAATTGACGTCCATGTCCATCAGCTCGGGCAGTGAATGGCTTGACCCGTCCTTGCCGCTTCGCGTTATGGCAAAAGCCTTTTGCGCATATCTTGAACCATGGCATTCAGTGCAGGGAATGTCCACATCGGGCAGGAACTGCACGTCAAGGCTTATCTGGCCGGTACCGTCGCATACGGGGCAGCGGAGTCGGCCGGTATTGTAAGAAAAGTCACCGGCTTTCCAGCCTCCTTCCTTAGCTTTCGGGGTGCGGGCAAACACCTTGCGCAGCTCGTCATGGACATTGGCGTACGTGGCGACCGTGGAACGGACGTTTATCCCAATCGGGGTGGCGTCCATGAGCTTGACATGGGTCAGGCCGCACGGGTCGACAGACTTTACATGAGGAGGAAGGGGTTTGCCGGCAACTGCGGCTTCAAGTCCGGGAATGAGGCTTTCAAGGATGAGCGTAGTCTTGCCGGAGCCGGAGACTCCTGTCACGACCGTCATGCGGCCTTTCGGAATATCGACTTCCAAAGGCTTCACCGTGTGTATGCTGCCGGTAGAAAGGTGAAGACGGCCTATCTTGAACAGCTCGGCGGCGGAAATGCGTTTGCGGACTGCTATGTTTTCCCCTTTGAGGTACGGAGCAATGACGGAGGCCGGATTGCTTTCGATGTCCTGCAGAGTTCCTTCGGCGATGACTCTGCCGCCTTCAGCTCCCGCCCCGGGCCCCATTTCAACCAGATAATCGGACTCGTTCAGAATCTGCGTGTCATGGTCGACAAGCACTATGCTGTTTCCGTCGGCCACAAGATCCTGCATCACCCCGGCAAGTCCTTTGATGTTTGCTGGGTGGAGCCCGATGGACGGCTCGTCAAGAACATAGAGCACGCCTGTCGTACGGTTTCTCACCGCACGGGCAAGCTGCATCCGCTGCCGCTCTCCGGTGGAAAGGGTTGACGCCGCACGGTCAAGGCTCAGATAACCGAGCCCGAGATCCATGAGCCTCTTTGCGGTGGAGAGAAACGACTCGCAGATGCTTTCGGCCATAGGGCGCATTTCTTCGGGCAACGATGCCGGCACCCCTTTCACCCATTCTATGCTTTGCGCGAGCGTCATCATGCAGGCGTCCGCAAGCGAGATGCCGCGCAGGCGTGGAGCACGGGCTTCTTCCGAAAGACGGGTGCCATGGCAGTCAGGGCAGACTTCCTCTTTCAGAAACTTTTCCACGCGCTTCATTCCGTTTTCGTCCTTCACCTTGGCAAGTGCGTTCTGCACGGTATAAACGGCGTTGTAATAGGTGAAGTCAAGTTCACCTGCTTCATTGCTGTTCTTCGATTTATAAAAGATGTGCTTCTTTTCCGCCGGGCCGTGGAACACGATATTCCGCTCTTCCGGCGTCAGCTGATTGAAAGGCACGTCCGTACGCACTCCCATGGCTCTGCACACATCCGTCATCAGGCTCCACATCAACGAATTCCATGGCGCTACGGCACCTTCATCTATGCTTTTCGTCTCATCGGGGACGAGGGTGGACTCGTCGACGGTCCTGACCATTCCCGTGCCGTCGCAACGTTTGCATGCCCCCATGCTGTTGAAAGACAGATCTTCCGCCGAAGGCGCATAGAAGTGAGACCCGCATACGGGGCATACAAGATCCTGCCCGGCGGCGATTCTGAGCGTAGGCTCCACATAATGGCCGTTTGGACAGCGGTGGGAGGAAAGTCTTGAAAACATGAGGCGGAGAGAGTTGAGCAGCTCCGTGCCTGTGCCGAAAGTCGACCTTATGCCGGGAACGCCGGGACGCTGGTGCAGTGCAAGGGCCGCAGGAACGTAGCGGACTTCATCGACATCAGCTTTGGCGGCCTGTGTCATGCGGCGTCGGGTATATGTCGACAGCGCTTCGAGATATCTCCGGGAGCCTTCGCTGTAAAGTACTCCGAGAGCCAGAGATGACTTTCCGGAGCCGGAAACGCCGGCAATTCCCGTTATGCCTCCCAACGGAATGTCCACATCGACATTTTTAAGATTATGCACCCTTGCTCCTCTTACCATTATATGGTCGGGGAAGACGAGTCTTTTTATCCTTTCATTCATCGGCCGCAATTTTTACGGCGTAAAGTTCGTTTTTTTCCTTTTCATTTGGCCACACTCCGGAAAGAATCTGCATTCACCAACGTTTTTCAGATTGATGTTAGGGGAGGGAAGGGGGATGATTGTTTTAAACAAAGCGGGTCATCGTGACAATGGCCTTAAATGCCGAATTTCGGTGCAACCAATCATATATTAAATGAATACCTTGCTTTTAACCCTGTCGTCCCTTGCCATTGCGGCGGCGACGACTTTTTCCCCGCAGGATTACGTCAAAAATGAAGCCCCGGCCTCTGTATCCGTCGACGCCGAAGGCCATTCGAACAATCCTGCAGCAAACCCGAAGGCCGTGGTACAACAGGGCAATGCCCGTTTCACCGTGCTTACGGACAGACTTATACGTATGGAGTGGGCCGCCGACGGTCAGTTTGAGGATCGTGCGAGCCTTGCCATCGTCAACCGCAATCTGCCTGTGCCTGAATACAAGCTCACACGCAAGGGGGATGTCGTACAGATCAAGACTCCTTATGTGACGCTCCGGTACAGCGGCAACGGCGACAAGTTTTCCGCCGAAAACCTTAGCGTAAGCCTGAAGGTCGCCGGGAGGAACGAGGTATGGTTTCCCGGCAAGAAGGACAGCGGCAACCTTCTCGGCACGGCTCGTACTCTTGACAATGTCGAGGGCCTTGAAAACGGGCGCACCCTTAAGGTCTACCGCAGAAACCGTGACAGCGAGTCTGTGGAACTTGACCCTGGCATATTGTCCCGTGACGGATGGGCGATAGTCGACGAGAGCACAAGGCAGCTTTTCACCCGGAACGGTTCTTCCTGGGGAAGCTGGGTGAGCGAACGCCCGGAAGGGGACAGGCTAGACCTTTACATCTTCGCCTATGGGCACGACTATACTGCGGCCCTTGCAGATTTCACAAAAGTGGCCGGCAAGATACCCATGCCTCCGAAATACACGTTCGGATACTGGTGGAGCCGTTATTGGGCCTATACCGATGACGAAATGCTCGATATCGCTTCCGAGCTTCGTGAAAACCATGTTCCTGCCGACGTGTTTATCGTGGACATGGACTGGCATCTGACATGGGGCGACGTTACCGCCGAAAGAGGCAACAGGGATGAGTTCGGCCAGTGGATGGGCTGGACCGGGTACAGCTGGAACCACAGCCTTATCCGCAATCCCGAAGGCTTCATCCATGACCTCCACAAGATGAACTACAAGGTTTCGCTCAACTTGCATCCCGCGTCCGGCATACGTCCCTATGAGGATGAATACCGCGATTTCGTGGATGATTATCTCTCCCGTACGGACGACTATGACGGCCCCAAGGACTATGTCTATGGCAGCGAGCCCTACACTTTCGCCGGAACGGACAAGCCCGTCGGCAAGGAAGGATATGCCGCTCCGGTGCCTTACCGCATGGATCAGCAGGCTTGGGCCGACGCATATTTCGCCAAGGTTATCCGTCCGCTGGAAAGGCAGGGAGTGGATTTCTGGTGGCTGGACTGGCAGCAGTGGACGGAAAGCCGCTACGTCAAAGGTTTGAGCAACACATTCTGGATAAACAGAGCATTCTTCGGAGATAAAGTCCGCCAGAGCGCATCTTTGGGTGCGGAGGAAGCGGATCGTCCTTTCACATACCATCGCTGGGGCGGTCTTGGTTCACACCGTTATCCCCTCGGATTCAGCGGAGACATCTATGACGAGTGGACGGCTCTCGGAATGCTTCCTTTCTTTACTTCCACTGCCGCCAATGTGGGATATGGATATTGGGGACACGACATAGGCGGACATATGCAGAAACAGTCACATCTTACCGACCCGGAAATGTACACCCGCTGGCTGCAGTTCGGAGTATTTACGCCGGTTTTCAAGACCCACTCTACTTCCAGCGCATCTCTTGAGCGCAGAATATGGATGTATCCCACGCATTTCGAGTACATGAAGGATGCGATAGACCTCCGTTACGCCCTCACGCCCTACATATATACTGCGGCACGCGAAGCATACGACAGCGGTGTCAGCATCTGCCGTCCTATGTATTACGCATATCCCGAAAGCCGGAACGCATACGACTTCAATCAGCAGTACATGTTCGGCGACCGCATCATCGCGAGCGTCATCTGCACCCCTGCGGACGCTTCTGGAAAGTCCGAACGCAAGGTATGGCTTCCTGCCGGCAATGATTGGTACGATATGGGCCGCCACACTCTTGTCAAAGGGGGTGCGGTGCGCACATTCTCCTATGCCATAGACGAAAACCCATGGTTTGTCAAGGCGGGCAGCATACTTCCTCTCGCAGCCGAGGGCATACAGAATCTTCAGGAAAAGAACGATTCTCTGAGGCTTCTGATCGTGCCCGGTGCAGCCGCGAGCGAATACACCTTATATGAAGATGACGAAGTCAGCCAGGCATATGCCGACCGTTTCGCCACCACTCGCATCAGCAAAAAAGGCGGGAATTCTTCTCTGACGGTCGAGATTGCGGCCCGGGAAGGTTCCTATAAAGGAATGAGCGGCAACAGGCAGTTCACCCTCGTGCTTGAAGGCTGGAAGGCGGCACCTGCGAAGGTGATTCTCAACGGAGACCGCATCGAGGCGGAAACTCGCGTCTCAGAACACGGAGCGGAAGTCCTGCTTCCCGGGACTTCTGCAGACGAAAATCTCAAAATCGAGATCTACAGATAATCGT
>CAYTYL010000097.1:0-5579 GCA_964441715.1 uncultured Muribaculaceae bacterium | reverse complement strand
GTTCACGAGTTTCTTCACAGCGGCTTCCTTCCATGACTTGAAGTCCCCTGCCCTGATATGCTCACCGGCTTTACGGACCAGATCCAGATAGAAAGCGAGATTATGCTCGCTGGCTATCATGGCCGCGAACATCTCCCCGGCCACGAAGAGGTGCCTCAGATATGCCTTGGAATATTGTCTGTCCACAAATGATGTTCCGTCAGGATCTATGGGTGAAAAATCATTTTCCCACTTCTTGTTCCTCATGTTCATCACACCGTTCCAGGTGAAAAGCATTCCGTTCCGTCCGTTTCTGGTAGGCATGACGCAGTCGAACATGTCCACGCCGCGCTCTATCGCCTCCAGTATGTTGGCAGGTGTTCCCACGCCCATAAGATACCTCGCCAGGCCGTCATCGGGAAGAATCGGGCACACGACGTCAAGCATTCTGTACATCTCTTCCGTAGGCTCCCCTACCGCCAGTCCTCCGATGGCTATGCCCGTCCTGGCATACTTCAGGGCATGCTCGGCCGCCTCAATCCTCAGTTCCGGGTAAACGCAGCCCTGGATGATGGGGAAAAAGGTCTGCTCATAGCCGTACAGCGGATCGGTCTCATTGAAACGTGCCGAATATCTTTCAAGCCAGCCTTTCGTAAGGTCCAGAGATTTACGGGCATATGAGAAATCGGCATCCCCCGGACAGCATTCGTCCAAGGCCATCATTATGTCCGCGCCGATGACCCGCTGAGTATCGACATTGTTTTCAGGGGTGAAGGTGTGCCGGGACCCGTCTATATGAGATGCGAAAGTGCATCCCTCGGGAGTAAGCTTCCTTATGGTGGCAAGTGAAAAGACCTGGAAACCTCCGCTGTCCGTAAGGACGGGCCTGTCCCAGGATATGAATTTGTGGATTCCTCCTGCCTCATGAAGAATGTCAAGACCGGGACGCAAAAAAAGATGGTATGTGTTCCCAAGTATGATCTGCGCACCGATATCATCCTTCAAATCTCTGTGATACACGCCTTTGACAGACCCGACCGTGCCGACAGGCATAAAAATCGGAGTCTCTATCTGCCCGTGATCCGTATAAAGAATACCGCATCTTGCGCGTGAATCCAGGTCCTGTACAGTCTTAACAAATTTCATCCTGCATCCCGTTTTAATTTTCAAAGGTACAAAGAAAATGCGTAAATTTGGAGCTTGTAACATTTAAACGGGACAATGAAAAACTCAAATCTGACAATCAGGCTGATTGTTCTGAATTTTCTGGAATATGCAGTCTGGGGAGCATACCTGACCTCTTTGGGAAGGTATCTTGGAAATATAGGTCTGGGCCACCAGATAAAATGGTTCTTCGCAATGCAGGGAATCGTATCCATTTTCATGCCGACCCTCATGGGCATCGTCGCGGACAGGAAAATGCAGGCACAGAAAGTGCTTTCCCTATGCCACGCCTTTGCAGGGTTGTTCATGATAGCGGCAGGCTGCTATTGCATGAGCGCCGGAAACAATGTCGAGTTTACGCCTCTCTTTGTGCTGTACAGCCTTAGCGTCGCATTCTTCATGGCAACCATAGCCTTGGTGAATTCAGTAGCTTACAACGCCCTGGACAAAGCCGGGATGGATCCTATCAAGGATTTTCCGCCCATAAGAGTGTTCGGAACGATAGGCTTCATCTGCAGCATGCTCGCAACGAACTGGATGAAGTTCGGCGGTGTGGCCATGCAGGATTCCTACACGCAGCTCATATCATCCGGCATTCTGTCCATAGTGCTCTGCGCCTACGCCCTGTCCATGCCCGAATGTCCCACCAAAGCGGCTGACTCGGACAACAAGTCTCTCTCTGAAAGGCTTGGCCTGAACGCCTTCAAACTATTTAGGGACAAACAGTTCGCCATTTTCTTCATTTTCTCCATGCTGCTCGGGGCATCCCTGCAGATTACAAACGGCTACGCCAATACCTTCCTCGGATCATTCTCCGCCTTCCCGGAATACGCCGACAGCTTCGCGGTGAAGAATTCTAACGCTCTGCTCGCGATTTCACAGGCATCGGAAACCATCTGCATCCTCCTGATTCCTTTCTTCATGAAAAGATACGGCATCAAAGTCGTGATGCTCATAGCCATGTTCGCATGGGTCCTCCGCTTCGGCTTCTTCGGCCTCGGTTCGCCCGCGATGCCGGGAGTGCTTCTGTTCATACTCTCATGCATAGTTTACGGCGTCGCTTTTGACTTCTACAACATTTCCGGATCGCTGTATGTAAACGAAAACACCTCTCCTGAAATCAGATCAAGCGCACAAGGTCTGTTCATGCTCATGACAAACGGACTGGGCGCGACTATCGGAACTCTGGCGGCAGGAGAAGTAGTCGAGGCATGCCATTGCTTTGAACACCCGGAAAACTGGTCGGAGACATGGTACATATTCGCAGCCTATGCATTCGCAGTAGGAGTCCTCTTCGCCGTTCTTTTCAAAGACCCGGCAAAGCACAAGACCGCCGCTACTGAATGATGCCTAGCCTCTTAAGCAGCGCATCAGGCCGGGGATCCCTCCCCCTGAAACGTCTGTAAAGCACGGATTCATCCTCGGACGACCCACGTTCGAGGATATTTTTTCTGAACCGTCCGGCCGCCTCCCTGCTGAAGATTCCTTTTTCTTCAAAAAGTCCGAATGCATCGGCAGCCAGAACTTCAGCCCATTTATAGCTGTAATAGCCGGCCGCATATCCTCCCGAAAAGATATGGCTGAAAGAAGGGCTCACCGCAGCCCCCTTCACTTCCGGGAGGGTAAGATACGGTCTCAGCGAAGCCTTTTCAAAACTTTCCGCATCTTCCGCCGGAGAAGAGGCAAGCGTATGCCATGCCATATCCAGCACTCCGAAATGCAGCTGCCTTACCTGGAAATATCCGGACAGGCAATTCCTTGCCCTGACCGTACGGTCGATAAGTTCGGACGGAATGACTTCTCCGGTACGGTAATCCCGAGCGAAAGAGTGGAGAAATTCCGGTTCGAAAGCCCAGTTTTCCATAATCTGTGACGGAAGCTCAACAAAATCACGGGCTACATTAGTTCCACATTGGGAAGGATAGACGCCTTTGGACAACATACCCTGAAGGGCATGTCCGAATTCGTGGAGGAACGTTGAAAGCTCATCCAGAGTAAGGAGCGAAGGAGCATCTGCAGACGGCTTGGAGAAATTCGTGACTATGCTTATGAACGGCCTGCAATCCTTGCCTTCCTTCATGTACTGCTCGCGGAACGCCGTCATCCATGCTCCGCCGCGTTTGCTCTTACGAGGGAAGAAATCCACATAAAACAGGGCCAGATGTCCGCCTTCTTCGTCCTTGACATCGTAAACTCTCACATCCTTGTGATAAACAGGAATATCCTTTCTTTCCTCGAAACTGATCCCGTACAGTTTGCCGGCAAGTCCGAAAACTGCGTCTATGCAGTTATCCAGCTTCAGATAAGGCTTCAAAAGGCTCTCGTCAATATCATAGCCGTCCTTTTTCCATTTTTCGGACCAGTAGGAAAAGTCCCATGGCATGAGCTCCCCGGCCTCGAAGCCGTGCGCCTTTGCATAAGCCGTAACCGCATCGACTTCTCCTCTGGCCTTGGGCAGCGAAGGCCGCATCAGCGAATCCAGGAAAGCATCGACCGTGCGCCTGTTTTTTGCCATCCGGGTGACAAGTGCAAGATCCGCATACGTTTCATAGCCGAGCAGTCCGGCCTCCCTCATCCTCAGCGAAACAATCCTGTCAATGCAGGCGCAATTGTCGGATTCGCCGCCCAGACACCTTGAATTGTAGGCTCGCCACATCGCTTCACGCAGATCACGACGGCCGCTGAATTTCATGAAAGGCGCATAGCTCGGATAGTTAAGAGTAAAGAGCCATCCTCCCAGCCCCCTTTCCCCGGCCAACGCGGCAGCTGAACTGCGCACATAATCCGGAAGGCCTTCAAGGTCCTCTTCTTCCGTCAGATGCAGTGAATAGGCATTTGTCGCCGCAAGTACGTTGTCCCCGAATCTGAGCGACAGCAATGCCAATTCCTCGCTGATCTTTCGGAACTCTTCCCTGTCAGTCCCTTCGAGAGAAGCTCCGCTCAGCCGGAAAGACAGGAAACAGTCCTCGGCAAGTTTGGCTTCCGACACGCCGAGCCCCTCTTTTTTTCCCCGGACGGATGCGACGCGTTCAAACAGCTTTTCGTTCATGCTGATGTACATCTCCATAGCAGTCAGCTCAGGGGATATCTCCTCGGCTATCTTTTGCATCTCGTCGTTTCCGTCCGCTTCCAGAAGATTGAAGAATATGTTTTCCACATTCTTCAACTCTTCACCGGAATACTCCAAAGCCATAATCGTGTTTTCGAAATCGGCAGGTGAAGGATTCATGGCTATCGCATCTATTTCCGCCCTGTATTTTCTTATCGCTTCCCTGAATGCGGGGAGGTAATGCTCAAGCTTTATCTTATCGAATTCCGGAGCTCCATAAGGGACTTCGGAAGGTCTCAGCAATGGATTGGCATTTAAATTGCTTGTCATATTCAACATCGTTAATTCTTGACCAAAGATACGAAAATTGTAACTCATGAAGGTGATTCATATGCCTGTCACCCGACTGTTATCATGGATATTGTCGGCAGCTGTTTTGCCTATGCTTGCGGCATGCGACCACAAACAGGGGGAGGACAGCACTTTAAACATAGACTTGGCATGGGACCATACGAAGCCTGACCTGCCCCCTGGTTTCATCGGGGACGGTGACGGAACGGCAGACATCGACATAGAGGATATTGCCGTATGGATTCACAAGGACGATAATTCGTTATTCAACGTATTTCACTTTTCCGATGTCCGGGAGCTGTCAGAGCAACAGTTCAATCTGCCGGCCGGCGAATATCGCATTTTTTCCACCGTCAATCTGCTTTCTCCATATATCGACGAGTACAATCCGGCACCGACACGGTCGTACACCGACGGAGAGGATCATTTCATCACACTCGAAAAATCCAATCTGTCTCCGGCCGCGGCTTTTTGCTGCGAAAATAATGTCGTCATTGCAAAAAACTCCAAGCAGTCAGTGAAAGTAAAGATGAAAGAAATTCTTTCGGAAATGACTTTCATCATCCAAGGAATTCCCCGTGGCACGACTTTTATCGGGTCTGTTGAAAATGCCGCCGCGGGCATCACTCCGAAATTTGACAATACCGCGGGAGAAACGGTTGCCGAGAAATCGGAACAGAAAGTGCCCGTAGAGCTGCCTACATTTGTTTCAAAGGATGGGATATTGAATATCAAAAACTTCAGACTGCTTCCTTCCGTAAAAGGCGCGACGGAAACACTGATTAAGATCCGGCTTATTTATCCGAGCAGAAAGCCGAATGACTTCGAAATCCATGCTCCTGTAATGAATATGGGCGGCAAGTACCACATAGCGCTCGACTATGGCGACATGTCACCGATCATGTATATGACACCTGTAAAAATCAATGACTGGACGGAGAAATGGAGCATCAGCGGAGAAATACTCAATCCGGAGGAGACGAGATGAATACGTTTAGGTTATATATTAAAATAATGATGAAGAAGTTTTTTTTTA
>CAYTYL010000096.1:0-5666 GCA_964441715.1 uncultured Muribaculaceae bacterium | reverse complement strand
TCCGCCGTCGTGGGAGAGGCCTATTATCCCGAACAGGATGAGAGCTATGACTATGGACGGTGTCGTGGTTATCAGCATATACCTGATATGCGTGAACAGGGGGACCTTGTTGATGGATGATGCCATGACGGTGGTGTCGGAAAGCGGAGATATTTTGTCACCGAAATATGCTCCGGATATTATGGCTCCGGCAATCATCCCGTCCGAGAATCCCTC
The DNA here is from genome assembly GCA_964441715.1 of uncultured Muribaculaceae bacterium. GTDB lineage: Bacteria > Bacteroidota > Bacteroidia > Bacteroidales > UBA932 > Cryptobacteroides. Next base: position 5,450 of record CAYTYL010000096.1, on the reverse strand, counting down.
GGCCCTCCCGATTCCCAGCAAGGCCACGCCTATGGTGGCTATGGTTGTCCAGCTGCTTCCTATCATGACCGAAATTATGGAACAGATGAGGCAGGCCGAAAAGAGGAAAAACTTGGGGCTGATGATTTTGACTCCGTAGCAGATGAAAGTCGGAATAATGCCGCTTGCCGTCCATGTTCCCGATATGGCTCCAATCAGAAAAAGTATGAGAATGGCCGTGGTGACATCCGATACGTTTTTCTCGATTTCCCTGACGAAATTTTCCCATGGCGTCCTGAAGATCCACATGGACAGCCATATGCACACTCCTGCGGCAAGCAGAAGAGCTACCTGGCTGGCCCCGAGAATCGAGTCGCTTCCGAATATGGAAATGTTTACCGCCAATACGATGATAAGCGTCAGTATCGGAATCAGGGAGACTATAATCCTGGTTGAAGTCTTTTCTTTAAAGCTCATAAACTTTAAATTTAGGAAATTTTTTTAAAGCGAAAAATATTTTATTCGTTTTAGTCTGAGTTTTATCGAAAAAAGCAGCAAGAGGGAATTATATTTGAATATCGGATGAATAAATATGGAAGAAAGAGAATATACTGACATCGGAGCGGGGAGGGTGGTGATACGCAGAAGCCGGGCTGCCGTAAGAATCAGCATCAGGGTCCATCCTTTGGAAGGAATCAGGCTGACGATTCCATACCGGGTTTCTTATGAGGAAGGACTCGCGTTTCTCGCGTCCCGTAAAGATTGGATTCTGAAGGCTGTCATGAGGCAGGGCGCTGCGGTGCGTGACGCCATGGACGATATGAAACAGGCCTCCGGAGCTGGCGGCGGCGATATCCCTTCGGATGATGTACGCAGCGCTGCGGTTGAAAAGTGGAGGAAGGAAGCGAAGGCGGTGCTGCCGCCGAGGCTGCGTGAGCTTGCGGCAAAGTACGGTTTCGCTGTCAACAGGGTGTTTGTCAAGCACAATGTCTCAAACTGGGGGAGCTGCTCATCGCGCGGCAATATAAATCTCAATCTCAATCTTGTCCGGCTCCCGCAGAATCTTAGGGACTATGTCATGCTCCATGAGCTGTGCCATCTGCGCTATATGAACCACGGTCCGCAGTTCCATGCGTTGCTCGCCTCATTGTGCCGGAAGGAATTCGGGACGGAAGGCTCCGCTACAGTGCAGGAGATGCGATCGGCGCTAAAAAGGTATATATTATTGTGAAAGGAATTGTTTTGTCAGGAAATATCCGTATATTTGCGGACGTTTGAAGTAAACACATTTTTAACTAAATTTTTTGCGTAATGGCTGAGTATTTAATGCCTGAAAAGAAGCAAGAGATTTTCGCGAAGTACGGGAAGTCCAATACAGACACCGGCTCACCTGAGAGTCAAGTTGCTTTATTCTCCTACCGTATCGCTCATCTTACCGAGCATGTCAAGAAGAACAAGAAGGACGTGGTGACACGCCGCTCGCTTCTCCGTCTGGTCGGAAAAAGACGTCAGCTTCTGGATTATCTCCAGAAAATTGACATCGAGAGATACAGAAGCATTGTCAAGGAGCTTGGTCTCCGTCGATAAACCATAAAGGGGAAATGTAAAGGGGGTAGAACGGCTATCCCCTTTTTTCGCAGAAATCCGTTCGCTCTTCCGAAGTCAGAAATGCAGCCCGTGCCGGGAGAGAGAAATAAAATATATGACATAAACAAATGACTTCCATCGGGGAAGACGGGCTGAACATCATTTTTAATGAACATCATAAACAAGAAAATTGAATTATCCGACGGACGGGTAATCGAGATTGAAACCGGCAAGGTGGCCAAGCAGGCGGACGGGTCGGCAGTGGTGAAAATGGGAGGCACTGTTCTTCTTGCGACCGTGACCTGTGCCAAAGAAGTGACAGAGGGGACTGATTTTCTCCCTCTTCAGGTGGATTATAAAGAAAAGTTCTATGCGGCCGGCCGGTTTCCGGGAGGTTTCATGAAAAGGGAAGGCAAGGCTTCCGACTACGAGGTACTTGTCGCAAGGCTTGTGGACAGAGCTCTCAGGCCGCTGTTCCCCGATGATTTCCATCTGGCAGTATTCGTGAACATATGGCTCGTGTCCGCAGAAAAGGACATCCAGCCGGACGCCCTTGCCGGGCTTGCGGCTTCCGCCGCGCTTGCTTCCAGCGACATACCGTTCCTCGGACCTATTTCCGAAGTTCGTGTAGCCAGAATCAACGGTCAGTTCAAGATAGATCCCAATTTCTCCGAAATGAAGGATTCCGACCTTGAGCTTGTAGTTGCCGCTACTGAGAAGAATATCATGATGGTTGAGGGCGAGATGGACGAGGTTACTGAAGACGTGATGCTCGAGGCCATCAAGTTCGCCCATGAGGAGATCAAGAAGCATTGCCGTGTACAGGTGGAGCTTACAAAGGAATGCGGCAAGGAAGTCAAGAGGGATTATCCTCATGATGAGGAAGACGAGGAGCTGCGCAAGGCTGTCCACGATTTCTGCTATGACAAATGCTATGCTCTTGCCAAAGCTGCCAAACCGAAACAGGAGAGAAATGCCGGTTTCGACCAGATAAAAGCCGATTTCCTTGCCACTCTGTCGGAGGAAGATCAGGAAGCGAAGGCTGCCATGGTGTCCAGATATTATGCCCATGAGGAGAAAGAGGCCATGCGCAATCTTATCCTCGATGAAGGCAGGAGGCTTGACGGCCGTTCAACTGCCGAGGTCCGTCCCATCTGGTGCGAAGTAGGCTGTCTGCCTTGCGCACATGGTTCGGCCATATTCACCAGAGGAGAGACCCAGGCCCTCGCTTCCGTGACCTTGGGCACGAAGATGGACATGAAGGAAATGGATGAAGTTCTCATCCAGGATACTCAGCAGTTTGTCCTTCATTACAATTTCCCTCCGTTCGCCACCGGTGAAGCCAAAGCTCAGAGAGGTGTCGGCAGAAGGGAGATCGGCCACGGCAACCTTGCCTACAGAGCCCTCAAGGCTGTGATGCCCACAGCTCCGGATTTTCCTTATGCCGTGCGTGTCGTTTCCGATATTCTCGAATCCAACGGCTCTTCTTCGCAGGCTTCCATCTGCGGAGGCTGCCTTGCACTCATGGATGCGGGCGTGAAGATCAGAAAGCCTGTCGCCGGAGTTGCCATGGGTCTGATAACCGACGAGGAGCGTCCCAATGAGCGTTATGCCATACTTACGGACATTCTTGGAGATGAGGATCATCTCGGAGACATGGACTTCAAAGTCGCAGGTACCAAGGACGGCATAACTGCCACGCAGATGGACATCAAGGTAAACGGTCTTTCTTACGAAGTTCTTGAAAAAGCTCTTGAGCAGGCCCGTCAGGGCAGGATGCACATCATGGGCGAGATGATGAAGACCATAAGCGAGCCCCGTGAGGACTACAAGCCCTTCGTTCCCAGAATCGAGCAGTTTGAGATTCCCAAGGAATTCATCGGTGCCGTCATCGGCAAGGGCGGAGAGACCATACAGAAGATTCAGGCAGAAACCGGAGCTACCGTTTCTATCGATGAAGTGGATGGAAAGGGTGTCGTGGACATAGCTTCCGATGATGCCGAGGCGATGAAGAAGGCTAAAGACTGGATAATGAGCATCTGCGAAGTCCCCGAAGCAGGGAAAGTCTACCACGGAAAGGTAGTTTCCATACTTGAGTTCGGTGCGTTCGTGGAGATTCTCCCGGGCAAGGAAGGACTTCTGCACATCTCCGAAATTTCCTGGAACAAGACCGAGAAGGTAGAGGATGTGCTCAAGGTCGGTGACGAGATTGATGTCAAGCTTCTTGAAATCGATCCCAAGACCGGCAAGATGAGACTCTCCATGAGAGCTCTTCAGGAAAAACCCGAAGGATATGTTGAACCCGAGCGTCGTCCCCGCGGAGACAGGGGAGACAGAGGCGGTGACAGAAGAAATGACCGCAGGGGAGACCGCCGTGACGGAGATCGCCGCGAGGGCCGTGACGGAGACCGCCGTGAGAACCGTGACGGAGATCGCCGTGAAAGGCGCGGTTTCGACCGTGACCGCGGACCGAGAAGACCTTTCGGGCAGCGTAATCAGTCCGAAGATGCTTCCGACAACAACGGCGGTAACGGCGGAGAGAACAGCGAGCCTGAGATCTTTTAGTTATCGGACACCATAAAACAAAAGCGGCCATGTCATCTGACTTGACCGCTTTTTTTCTGCATCCGCTTTTTTCTGCATCCGCTTTTTTCTGCATCCGCTTTTTTCTGCATCATCCTTTTTTTTGCTTCATTACCCTTTTCTGAGGGCAGAGGAACATTACTGCACAACTTTACCCTCCCACCCGCATCAGGCCGCTAAAAAAGAAGCTGTGCCGTAAAACCTTAATTACGACACAGCCTCTTCAAGTTATAAGTTCGGGAGTGAATCTAAATTTCGTTCATCTCTTTCTCGTAGTCCTCCTTGCTGCCGACAACGATGTCCTGGTAGTCCTTCAGACCTGTTCCGGCCGGTATCAGGTGACCGCTGATGACATTTTCCTTAAGTCCTTCAAGATTGTCAACGCGTCCGCGGATGGCGGCCTCGCTGAGCACCTTGGTGGTCTCCTGGAATGATGCGGCGGAGATGAAGCTGTCGGTCTTGAGCGCAGCCCTTGTGATTCCCTGGAGAACCTGGCTTGCCGTAGCCGGCATCGCTTCCCTTGTAGCCATTGTTTTCAGACCCTGTCTTTCAAGGGAGGCGTTTTCGTTCCTTTCTTCCCTTGCCGTTATGATGTCACCTGCATTGTACTTGTCGGAATCTCCTTTGTCCACTACATAGAGTTTACCGAAGATGTTGTCATTGGTATCCATAAAGATCCACTTGTCGACAAGCTCTTCAGGAAGGAACTCGGTGTCGCCGGGGTTGTTTATCCTGACTTTGCGCATCATCTGGCGTACTATGATCTCGAAGTGTTTGTCGTTGATCTTCACACCCTGCAGACGATAGACAGCCTGGACTTCATTCACGATATACTCCTGGGCTTTGACCGGACCGAGCACATTCAGGATGTCGCTCGGGGAAACTCCTCCGTCAGAAAGCTTCGTTCCTGCTCTCACGTAGTCATTCTCCTGAACAAGAATCTGTTTTGTCAGAGGAACGAGATAATGCTTCTCGATGCCGCTTCTGTTCTTGATGATGATTTCGCGGTTTCCTCTCTTGATCTTGCCCATGATGACCTCTCCGTTGATTTCGGCAATGATCGCGGGGCTGGAAGGAATCCTGGCTTCAAACAGCTCGGTGACTCTCGGCAGACCTCCCGTGATATCGCTTGATTTACCGATAGCGCGCGGAATCTTCATGATTATGTCGCCGACCTTCACCTTGTCTCCTTCGGCCACCGTGATGTGCGCTCCTACAGGGAGGTTGTACTGTTTCAGAATATTGCCTTCAGCATCAAGGATGAACATTGAAGGGTTCTTCGTCCTGTCGCGGGCTTCTAT
>CAYTYL010000095.1:0-5675 GCA_964441715.1 uncultured Muribaculaceae bacterium | reverse complement strand
TCTCTTTTTCTTCTCCCTGTCATCCGGCTGGGGATTCTTGGCTATGTTTATGGCTTCCTGATCCAGGATAGCGAAGCCAAGCTGCTCCAAGTCCATTTTCTTTGTTCCCTTTATCCCAAGTTCATCCGCTATGGAACGAAGCTGCTCCTCATCCATTGAATTAAGCTCTGCTAGGCTATGTGGCATGATTATAAAAATGATTGATTTTCAAAAAAGATTCGTAAAAAGAAAAAGAATCGGCAATAGACAAAGCCTCTTCTTGTTCGACCTGCTGCAAAGATAGGCATTCCGTTGAAAAAACAAAAAAGTAAACCACAAAAAAAAGCCCTCAGAGGTCACCAAACGGCTATCTTCTGTCCCAATAGCTGGTGGTTTTCTTGAATTTCAGCAAATCCGAGAGAGCCGACGCGTTCGCCGCTATCCTGAAACTGTAGGACTGCCATGTACCCATAGGAACCCAGGAAACGGCGATGTTGAAGCAATGCAGGTCATAGGATGCACTCAGCTGCGTGGTGGTCATCTTCATGGCCGACAGGTCAAATCCGGTGGTAAGATTCAGGTTCATCTTGGGGGTCAGCTTCACATTTCCGGACAATCCCAAAGTCTGCGTAATTCTGTCATTTTTGCTGAGCTGCTCGTTGGCGTAGCTGTACATCCTGTTCAGCGAAAAGGAATAGTTTATGTTCAATGACCAAGGGATGTTCGGATTGGTATAGTAAAGCCACCCTCCGGGGATGTACTCTCCGGTTACGGGATGGTAATATATTCGTTTGTAATAGCTTGCAGCTCCGCCGCCGTCTTCGGAGGAAGTCTTGGTGCCGTCGTTTCCGTTCAAGGCGCCCTTCCCGGAAAGGGAATACGACATGGACGCGCTTGCGCTTGTAAGCCTGAACGGATGTTTCCAGCCGTTTTCCACTATGCTGAACTTGTTTATACGCTGCCCCTTGCCGTCGATCGCATAAGGGTCGAGATTCATGTTGCCGCTCAAACCTACTTTGCCGAAGACATTTGTGGACATCGATACACCTATGGCGCTCATCTTGAATGACTCGGCGAGGAAATTGTATCCCGTGTTCAGACTCAGGTTGTCAATAAGCTTTATCTTTTTCGTGCCGCTGCCGGTCGTATCCTTCATGTCCCTGACCTTTGCTTCCAGGTTGTTTCCTATGGATATGCTCATGCTGGCTGCCTTGCCTTTGCCGGGAGCGGAATAAATCTGCCCCGCGTAGATGTTGTAGTCATAGGAACGGGCGACACCCGCCGTATCGACATAATTGTAGGTGCGCCATCCGTTTGCATAGGTGCCTTTCTCCGGGCTGTATGATACGGACAGCGACGGAGATATGACATGACGGATGGCCTGAAGCTTATGATTCTTTCCGAAATTGAAAAGACCGTAAATCCTTGTGCTCATGGCAATGCTCCCCGAATAGGTCTGCGTGATGCCGAATGCCTTCATCATCCCGCTGTCCTTCTGCTCAAGATCTCCGGTTGAGGAATTGTATTCGTAGTCCGACTTTCTGAAGAACCAGTTCATGCCGTAGTTGACGCTCGGGGTGAAATTCAGATAGTTGAGCAGCGTGAAGTTCGGCAAACCTATCTGGAAATTATGCGTCATTCCGTTCTTGAACTTGTCCATGAAACCGGGCTCTCCGAATTCCTTGGCCTTGAAGTTGATTTTGTTCTGCAGAGCAGTGTTGTAACCCAAAGAGAACTTCTCGTAGAACTTTTCTTTTCCGACTCTGTTCTTCTGCTTGAACGGATAGAATCTCGTAACCGAAAAGGTGACGTTCGGAAAAGTGAACGCATAGGAGCTGTCCCGGGTGTTCTGGCTGTGAAGAGCATTGACGGAAAGGGTGAACTTTCCGTTCCAATTCCTTGAATACGAGATGGATGACGACGTCTGGTTCTGTAGGGCGTCGTTCACGGAACGCGAATTGTACCGGCTGTTTGAAGGGCTGGAAAAATCTACGGACGCGCTGAATGTCGAACCCGGATGGGCCTTGCTGTCCTGCGAATGAGACCACTTCATCCCGAAGTTCCTCGTCCTGAAAAAGTCCGCCGATCCTTTTTCTCCGGTCTGGTCATTTGACACATTTAGAGAGAAAGTTCCGTTGAACTTGTAATTGACCGTATATCTGGAATTGACGTTCAACGCCCATGAGCCCAGCGTGTAATAGTCGCCAGTCACCGAAAGATCCAGGTGGTCTCCGAAAACGAAATACATGCCGGCATCCCTCAGATAGAAACCCCTGGATGTCTCCTCTCCGATGGTAGGAACAAGCAGTCCGGTGGCCCTCGACGGCCTTTTGGGAATGAATCCGAACGGAATGCCGATAGGGAGGGGGACATCTTCAACCACGACGCCGGCAGGCCCGAAGACAGTCTTCTGAGAAGGCTTGGTAATGACTTTCGCGGCGGACAGGTTCATGTAATAATGCGGATGTTCCAAGTCGCAGACCGTATATTGCCCGTGCGTTATGTTGATGGATCTGTCCGGCATCATCTTTATGTTCTTTCCGTGAAGAAGCCCCTCCTGCTGTTGGGTCACCATATTGGTGATGCGAGCTTTCCTTGTGTTGAAATTGTAGCGGAGCTCTTCCATGGTATATGTTCTGCCGCCTTCCGTCATGGTAGGCTGCCCTTTCACCTCTCCGGTAAGAGTGTCCAAGGTGCCGCGGGCGAAGACCGAACCCGACTTCATGTCATATTCCATATAGTCTGCCGTAAGCTTGACTCCGCCGTACTCCACACTGACGTCACCATAATAGAATATGCGCCTCTGTCCTTCGGTAAACACTTCCCGGATGGAATCCTTCGCACCGGAAAACGCCGGAGCGTCAAGAGAACTATGTTTCTGAAGGTCGATGGAATCACGCTTGAAAACGGAATCGGCCCTATGGATAGAGTCCCTTACCGCCCTGACGGAATCGGAAACCGCGACACTGTCTCTGTTGAAGACTACAGCCTGGTTGAACGCCTCGCGCTGGCGTCTTCCTTTTCTTATGTCCTGCGACAGAGCCGGGAATGCTGAACACAACAGAAAGAGGAGAATGCCGGCAAGCATCCCGCAACTGCTGATTCTATGTCTTGTTTCCGACAAAATCATTATTTTTGCAAATTATACAAAGATAGAGCCATTTTGAGATATTTGCAAAAACATACGCTTTTACTTCTTTTTTCCTTTCTGTCCATGCTGACGGCCATCGACGCATTTCCGCAAAGCAAGGCCACACCGCAGGGACTGGACGTAATCTGCATTGACCCCGGACACGGCGGACACGACCCGGGATGCGTAAGCAGAGACGGAAAAAGGGTGCAGGAAAAAGACATAGTCCTGTCAATCGGACTCAAGCTAAGGGATTATCTGAAAGAAGGCTATCCGGACATGAAAGTGGTCATGACCCGCGACAGCGACAAATTCATAGAACTCGGAGAGCGTGCGGCGATAGCGAACAGAAACGGCGCGAAGCTGTTCATATCCATCCACATAAACTCCGTCGATCCCAAAAGGAACAGCAAATGGCAGGGGGTGAACGGTTTTTCAATCCACACTCTCGGGCAGTCCAGGACAGGAAGAGATCTGTACTCCTCGAACATGGAGCTTTGCAAAAGAGAGAACTCGGTCATCCTCCTGGAAAACGATTATGAAACCAAGTATCAGGGATTCAATCCGAACGACCCCGAATCGTATATCATTTTCAACCTGATGCAGAATTCGAATCTCGTACAGAGCCTGAAATTCGCCGAGGAGGCGGGCAAATCCCTTTCAAAAGGTCCCGTCCTCAAAAACCGCGGCATTTCCCAGGACCCGTTCCTGGTACTATGGAAAACGACAATGCCCGCAGTGCTCATAGAATGCGGGTTCATAACCGGAACTTCCGACCTTTCCAAAATCAGGACCGAGGAAGGACAGCGCCAGATAGCGGAAAACATCTACAAGGCCATCATATCCTATAAAAAGAGTTATGACAGCAGCGTGAACTTGAAGTCTGACGGTCCTAAAACGGCGGGGAGCACCGTAAATCGGAAGGCAGAAACCGGAAATACTGAAACAGGGAAAGCTGAAACCGGAAAGGACACTCCGTCCGATGCGGAAACTGCACCTTCAGAGGTGAAGAAAGATGCCCCGAAAGTTCTTTACGGCATACAGGTACTGGCAAGCGGAAAAGAAATGAAGAAGAACGATCCTTTCTTCGCAGGACAAGATTTCATGACCGTAAAGTCCGGCAACCTGTACAAATATATAATCTCGGTTTCCGAAAAAAGGGAAGAAACCATGGCGGACTACAAGACCGTTTCTCAAAAATTCAAAGGCTCCTTCCCGGTAATGATTGAAGGGGAAAAACTGACCAGGCTTAAGTGAACAAGAATGCTTTCCAGCATGACATGGCATGGTTTAAAACGAAAACTGCTATTTTTGAATAATTAAAATTTACAACTTGCTGACAAGTTTAGCTATAAAATCTTTTCCTCCTAATATATTATTGATACACAGATATTTATAAAAAGACTTTTCGGCGGAACGGCAATCGTTTAGAGTGTAAAAAATTCTTAAGAAACAATAGCGATTCGGTTTTTTTATAAAGATTTTTTCCTCCAAATTTGTAAAGCATCTGAAGAATGGCCCCGCATTCCGAGGCAGTCCCGAAGATGCTTTTACTATGGATTCACCTCAAATTCGGATGGAACAGAACGAGCACATAACCGTATGGAACAACTGCCTCAGGATCATTCAGCAGATCATAGAGCCGCAGAAGTTCGACATGTGGTTCAAACCTCTGAAACCTGTGTCGTTCAAAGATTCCACCATCACGGTGGAGGTCCCTTCCGATTTTTTCAGGGAATATCTCGAAGGTGCATATCTGGACATCCTGAAGAAAACGCTTAAACGCGTAATCGGCAACGATGCCCGCCTTATTTACAAGGTAAATCCCGTGCGCAGGCAGCCTGCAATGGAGTTCCCTTCGGCCGAGACCCTTACGCCGGTCAACAAGCCCGTTTCGATAAACACCTATCCTTCCGAAGGAAACCCGGGAGCTTTCGTTTTTCCGGGGCTGAAAAAGATTTCCATCAACCCGAGGCTGAATCCTGTCTATGATTTCTCGAATCTTGTGGTGGGAGAGTGCAACAGGATGGGAGTTACGGCCGGGAAAAGCATTTCGGACAATCCCGGAAACACTCCTTTCAATCCGCTCTTCATATTCGGAGGACCGGGCCTTGGAAAAACACATCTGGCCCAGGCCATAGGACTTAAAGTAAAAGAGGAGTTCCCCGACAAGATTGTCCTGTACGTATCGGGCAGCGAATTCAAGTCTCAATACGTCAACGCGACCATAGGCAAGAACAAACTTACCGATTTCCTGGCTTTCTATTGCAAGATCGACGTATTGATCGTCGATGACATCCATGATCTGGTCGGTCCGCGCACCCAGAATGCCTTCTTCACCATTTTCAACCATCTCCATGAAAGCGGCAAGCAGCTCATCCTCACTTCGGACAGGGCGCCGGTCGATCTGCAGAATTTCGAGGAGAGACTCCTTTCCAGAATGAAATGGGGCCTGTCCATCGAGCTTCAGAGACCGGAATACGAGACCCGTCTCGCCATGCTCAAGGCAAGGGCTTTCAGGGAAGGAGTGAAAATCAAGGAAGAGGTGTTCGAGTATCTGGCAAAC
>CAYTYL010000094.1:0-6051 GCA_964441715.1 uncultured Muribaculaceae bacterium | reverse complement strand
CCGAAGAAATCCATGCTCGACGAGTATCTCAAAGTGCTGGAGGAAGCGAAGAAGAGGGATCACCGCAAGCTCGGCAAGGAAATGGAGCTCTTCACCTTCTCCTCGAGAGTAGGTCTCGGACTGCCTCTCTGGCTTCCCAGAGGTGCCGTCATGAGATATGAACTTGAAAAGTTCCTCCGCAGGAAGCTCAACCAGTACGGATATCTTCCCGTCGTCACCCCTCACATCGGCAGCAAGCAGCTGTACATAACTTCCGGACACTATGCGAAATACGGCAAGGACTCGTTCCAGCCCATACATACTCCGCAGGAAGGGGAGGAGTACATGCTCAAACCGATGAACTGCCCGCATCACTGCGAAATCTACCGTTCATCGCCGAGATCGTACAGGGATCTGCCTCTCAGGCTTGCCGAGTTCGGAACTGTGTACAGGTACGAGCAGAGCGGCGAGCTTCACGGACTTACCAGAGTCAGATGTTTCACCCAGGACGATGCCCACATGTTCGTGCGTCCGGATCAGATAAAAGAGGAATTCAAGAAGGTCATAGACCTGATTCTGTATGTCTTCAAGGTATTCCGTTTTGAGGATTATACCGCTCAGATTTCTCTCCGTGACAAAGTTGACAGAAGCAAATACATCGGAAGCGACGAGAACTGGGAGAAAGCCGAAAGGGCAATAATCGAATCCGCCGAAGAGAAAGGTCTTAAGACCGTGGTGGAATATGGCGAGGCCGCTTTCTACGGTCCGAAGCTCGATTTCATGGTGAAGGATGCCATAGGCAGAAAATGGCAGCTGGGAACCATTCAGGTGGATTACAATCTCCCCGAAAGGTTCGAGCTTGAGTACACCGATGCGGACGGAAGCAAGAAGCGCCCTGTCATGATTCACAGAGCACCGTTCGGTTCAATCGAAAGGTTCACCGCGGTTCTTCTCGAGCATACGGCCGGCCACCTTCCCCTCTGGCTTTCACCGGATCAGGTCAAGGTTCTTCCTGTCAGTGAAAAGTATTCCGATTATGCAAAAAAAGTTTGCGAATTGCTTAATAATTCCGAAATTCGCAGCTCCGTGGATGACAGGAACGAGACTCTCGGCAAGAGAATCAGGGAGATATCGCTTCTCAGAGTGCCTGTCCTTGTCATCGTGGGAGAAAAGGAATCTGCCGACGGTACGGTTTCAGTACGTCTGAGAGGTCAGGACGCCGGTTCCAAGACAGTTGAAGAATTTATCGCATGGTTCCAGGCTGCTGTGAAAGCGGAACTCTGCGTTGAATAATATCAGTTGAATTTTAAATTATAGGAGGTTTTTTTATCGCTACGCCTTACAAACCGCACTTCAGTGGTCCAAGGCCCGCCGCAAGACCGGGCGGGAGACCCAATGGAGGACGAAATATCCAGGGACAGAGGTCCAAGGACGAAAATGAACTTAACATCAATGATGAGATTACTGCTCATCAGGTCAGACTTGTGGGGGACAATATCCCTGAACCTGGAATATATTCTCTTTCTGCGGCCAGGAAGATGGCCGAAGAACTTGAACTGGATTTGGTCGAGATAAGCGCAAAGGCAGATCCTCCCGTATGCAGAATTCTGGATTACCAGAAATATCTCTATCAGCAGAAGAAGAAAGCGAAGGAAATCAAGCAGAATTCTTCCAAGATAGTCATCAAGGAGATACGTTTCGGCCCCAATACTGACGAGCATGACTTCCAGTTCAAGCTGAAACACGCAGTCGAGTTCCTTTCCGAAGGTTCGAAGGTCAAGGCCTCGGTTTTCTTCCGGGGACGTTCCATCCAGTTCGCCGACCAGGGAGAAAAGCTTCTTCTCAGGTTCGCAGTGGAACTGGAGGAATACGGCAGAGCCGAGAGCATGCCTCAGCTTGAGGGAAAAAGGATGATCATGATGATCGCTCCCATTAAGAAAAAATAACCCTGAAAGGGATTATATACTATTAACAATTAATAAAACAAAGAGATGGCAAAGCTTAAGACCAACTCCGGTGCCAAAAAGCGTTTTTCGCTTACCGGAACGGGAAAAATCAAGAGAAGACATGCTTATCACAGCCACATTCTCACCAAGAAGACCAAGAAGCAGAAAAGGAACCTTGACCACTTCGCAATACTGGACAAGGCCGACACGGTACGTGTAAAAGAGCTTCTCGTTCTTTAGTCAAAAAAGTTTAACTCGGAAAGCAGTCCAAAAGCGCCGTCCATACGGTCACTGCCTCCGGAAATCAATTGAATTATGCCAAGATCAGTCAACTCAGTAGCATCAAGAGCTCGCCGCAAAAAGATTCTCAAGAGAACCCGCGGCAATTTCCTGTCCAGGAAGAATGTCTGGACCGTTGCCAAAAACACCTACGAAAAAGGTCTTACTTACGCGTATCGTGACCGTAAGGCCAAAAAGCGTGCGTTCCGTTCTCTCTGGATTCAGAGAATCAATGCCGCCGCAAGGTCGTACGGGATGTCCTATTCCCAGTTTATGGGCAAGCTCGCAAAGCAGAATGTAGGTCTCAACAGAAAGGTTCTTGCGGATCTCGCCATGAACAATCCTCAGGCGTTCGAGGCTATCGTCAATTCTGTCAAGTAAGGATTGGCGATGAGCTGGAAGGATATCTGCCATAACAAGTGGGTAAGACTGGGATTCTGGTCTCTGCTCTATGTGTTATGGGTCGTCTGGCTCGGAAACTATTGGTGGCTTTTCGGTCTCATAGTTTCCAAAAAAGTAAAATGGCTTTTCTGGAAGAAAGAGTACAAAAAGGGCGAGAAGCGTAACGAATTGCTGGATTGGCTTGACGCGATCATATTCGCTGTCGTATTCGTTACATTCATCAACATTTTCTTCTTTCAGGCGTTCAAGATTCCTTCATCGTCGATGGAACGTACCCTTTACACGGGGGATCATCTTTTCGTCAGCAAGCTTACGTTCGGCCCCAAAATCCCTGAAACACCTCTGACTGTTCCTTTCACTCACAATGTGATAGCGGGCAAGGAGTCATATTCCACGCTCATACGCAACAAGTACAGGAGACTTAAAGGGTTCAGGCATGTAAGGAAAGGGGACTGCGTGGTTTTCAATTTCCCTAATGGCGACACTGTCCTTACCAAGGCTCCGGCAGATGACTATTACGCCGTGTGCCGCACCTTCGGCAAAGAGGAAGCCGTAAAGCGTTACGGCCCTGTGAAGGTCCGTCCGGCGGACAAAAAGGACCACTACGTAAAAAGATGTGTCGCGGTCGCCGGTGATACCTTGAGCATCGTGGACGGTCAGGTTTACATCAATTCCGCCGCTCAGGAGGTGTGGCCGGGTGTCCAGCACAGCTACACGGTCGTGACCAACGGGACCATGATAAACCAGATGAAGCTTGAACACATGGGGCTTGATGCGACGGAAATGAGGTTCAATGCCAATATCCCGGGTTATTCCGAGGTGAATCTCACCGCAGCCCTTGCGGAAGAAATGAAGGCTATACAGAACGTTGTTTCAGTCGAAAAAAACGTGGATGCATATCCTCCCGATTACCCGGACAGCTACTACCTGATTTTCCCTTTCAAAGAAGAATACAGGTGGACACGTGACAATTTCGGACCGCTGTGGATTCCGGAGAAAGGCGTGGAAGTCAAGCTCGATTTGGGCAACCTTCCGCTTTACGAAAGGATCATACGTGATTACGAGCATCATGAGCTGAATGTCAGGGACGGAAAGATTTTCATAGACGGAGAGGAAACCTCCAGCTATACTTTCGGACAGGATTACTATTTTATGATGGGCGACAACAGGCACAACTCGCTTGATTCGAGATATTGGGGGTTCGTGCCCGAAGACCATATCGTGGGAAGGCCGGCAGTCATCTGGCTTTCAACAGATGCGAAGAAAAAGTTCCCCGGGAACATAAGGTGGAACCGCTTTTTCAAATTTGTTTAGTTTATTTTGATTTGAGGAAAATTAACACGATATTTGCAGCCTGCACATAATATTCAGAATAATAAAAAAATAGATATATCATGGCAAAGGTTTGTCAAGTTACAGGAAGGAAGAGGATGATCGGCAACAATGTCGCTCACTCGAAACTTCGCACCAAAAGAGAATTTGCACTCAATCTCAAGACCAAGAAATTCTGGTCCGAGGAAGAGCAGAGATTCATAACCCTCAAGGTGTCCTGCAAAGGTATGAGGGAAATCAAGAAGAACGGGCTGGACGCTACGGTCAGGAAAGCTCTTCAGAAGGGATATGTCAACCTTGTTTAATCTTATGAATTATGGCAAAGAAAGCTAAAGGAAATAGGGTGCAGGTCATTCTGGAGTGCACCGAGCAGAAAGAAAGCGGTGTTCCCGGAATGTCCAGGTATATCACCACGAAGAACAAGAAGAACACACCTGAGCGTCTTGAGCTCAGAAAGTACAATCCTTATCTTCACAAGGTGACACTTCATCGTGAAATCAAGTAAAAGGGGAGAATAGAATATGGCAAAGAAAGCAGTTGCTACCTTCGCGGCTAAGGCCGGTTCGAAGAGCATGGTAAAATGCATCCGCATGGACAAGTCTCCCAAGACGGGAGCTTATGTCTTCACAGAACTTCTTGTCGAGTCCGGAAAGGAAAAGGAATTCTTTGACAAGAAATAGTCACAGTTTTGTGCGATTGAAATCTGAGGACAGCCGTAAGGTTGTCCTCTTTTTTTTGACCTTCCGGAAAGACTTCCCCTGTCGTTCCGGGAAGGCACTCCCTGCCGCTCCCGGAGGACTTTCCCTGCCGCTCCGGGAGAACATTCCCTGCCGCTCCTGGAAGGCACTCCCTGCCGCTCCCGGAGGACGTTCCCTGCCGCTCCGTGAGGATTCGGAAGAGAAGTGTCGGTCAATTTGGCTGAAGAAAATTAGATAAAATCGAATCGGCTTCTTATCTTTGTATGTTATGGCGGAATACGCCGTCATTATTCAACTTATCAATCATTCGGAATGGGCCTGTTCGACAAAGGATTCAAGAAGACAAACAAGAGTTTCTTTCAGCGGCTGTCAAAAGCGATCGCCGGAAAATCACGTGTGGATGACAAGGTGCTTGATGCCATAGAGGAAGCCCTCGTTTCCTCGGATATGGGAGTGGACACTACCCTGAAGATTATCGACAATCTCGAGGAGAGGGTTCACAGCGACAAGTACATGTCCTTGGATGAGCTTGCGGACATGCTCAGGGACGAAATCGCCAAGCTTCTGAATGTCACGGATGACGACAGACCGCAGGAGCCCTTCGATTTTTCCAGAAAACCCTATGTGGTCATGGTCGTGGGGGTCAACGGCGTAGGCAAGACCACCACCATAGGCAAGATGGCCGCTATGCTCAAGTCGCAGGGAAAGAAGGTGATAATCGGTGCGGCCGACACCTTTAGGGCGGCTGCCGTGGACCAGCTTGCCATCTGGGCGGAAAGAGCGGGCGTGGAGATAGTCAAGCAGGGAATGGGTTCCGATCCGGCCTCGGTGGCGTATGACACGGTCCGTTCGGCTGTTGCCAAGGGAGCCGATGTCGTGCTCATCGACACCGCAGGTAGGCTCCACAACAGGATAGACCTTATGAATGAACTTACCAAGATACGCAATGTCATGAGAAAGGTCATTCCGGACGCACCGCATGACGTCATGCTTGTGTTGGATGCGTCCACGGGCCAGAACGCCTTTCAGCAGGCCAAGGAATTCTCCAAGGCTACGGACGTGACCTCGCTGGCCGTGACCAAGCTCGACGGCACGGCAAAAGGAGGAGTTGTGGTAGGCATCGTGGATCAGTTCAAGATTCCGATAAAGTTCATCGGAATAGGGGAAGGAATAGATGACCTCAAGGTGTTCGACAAAAAGGAATTCGTGTCCTCCCTTTTCTCTACCAAAGATATAGAACAATAAAAAATATAATGCTATGAAACTGTCATACAGTTGGTTGAAAGATTATCTCAGCTGCGGTCTCACTCCTGTGGAGATCGCTGACGCCATGACTTCCATCGGGATCGAGGTCGATTCGGTTTCCGATCAGGAAGAAATTCCCGGCGGACGTGATTGTTCCGGTCACTTTTCTT
>CAYTYL010000093.1:0-6069 GCA_964441715.1 uncultured Muribaculaceae bacterium | reverse complement strand
CCCATTATGACAACGAGCTGTACATGCGCCGCCGCTGCTATCTGAAAAAAATCTAAGACAACTATGGCAAATACACTGTTAGACAAGGTGATGAGCCTTCAGGACAAATACAGGAGTCTGCAGGAGCAGCTTGCGGATCCGGGTGTGATGTCCGACATGAAAAAATATGTCCAGCTGAACAAGGACTACAAGGAGCTCCAGCCCATAATCAAGGCCGGACTCGAGTACAAGAAGAATCTCGACGAACTGGCCCAGGCCAAGGACATCGCCGTGAACGAGAAGGATGAGGAGCTGAAGGAGATGGCGAAAATGGAAATCGCCGAAATCGAGCCGAAGCTCCCCGAGATGGAGAGCAACCTGAAGCTTCTTCTCATTCCGGCCGATCCCGACGACAGCAAGAATGCGCTGGTGGAGATCCGCGGAGGTACGGGAGGAGACGAGGCCGCCATTTTTGCGGGCGACCTTTTCAGGATGTATTCCAAATACGCCGAGTCCAGAGGATGGAAACTGGAGGTTACCGATCAGACTCCCGGCACTGCCGGAGGATATAAGATGATAGTGTTCAAGCTTTCGTCCAACACCGACGGGGTGTACGGAATCATGAAATATGAATCGGGCGTGCACCGTGTCCAGCGTGTGCCCCAGACCGAAACCCAGGGCAGAATCCAGACGTCGGCCGCATCCGTGGCCGTTTTCCCGGAAGCCGGAGAGTTCGATGTGGAGCTGAACATGAACGATGTGCGCAAGGATATCTTCTGCGCCTCAGGCCCGGGCGGACAGGGTGTGAACACCACGTATTCCGCCATCAGGCTTACGCATATCCCTTCGGGAATCGTGGTGCAGTGCCAGGAGGAGCGTTCCCAGATCAAGAACTTCGAAAGGGCTCTGGAAGAGCTCAGGACCAGGCTCTACAACAGGGAGCATCAGAAATATCTCGACGGCATAGCCGCAAAGCGCAAGACCATGGTGTCCACCGGAGACCGTTCCGCCAAGATCCGTACATACAATTATCCTCAGGGAAGAGTGACGGATCATCGCATAAACTGGAGCATGTACAACCTTCCGGCATTTATGGACGGCGACATCCAGGAGTGCATAGACCAGCTCCAGATTGCGGAGAATGCCGAAAGGCTTAAGGAAGCGGGGGAGTGATCCATGTCTGAAGGAAGAGAGAAGGACGGGCTTCATGCCTTGGGCGGCCGTACCGTATATAGGGATGACTATGCTCCGGAGGTGCTGGAAACTTTTGAGAACAGGCACAGGGACAATGACTATTGGGTGAGGTTCAACTGCCCGGAGTTCACTTCGCTTTGTCCGATAACCGGACAGCCCGATTTCGCGGAGATAAGGATCAGCTATGTTCCCGACGTGAAGATGGTGGAGAGCAAGAGCTTGAAACTTTACCTTTTCAGTTTCCGGAATCACGGGGACTTCCACGAGGACTGCGTGAACAAGATCATGAAGGATCTCGTAAATCTCATGGATCCCAAATACATAGAAGTCACCGGCTTGTTCACGCCGCGCGGAGGCATATCCATATATCCCTACGCCAACTACGGACGTCCCGGAACCAGGTGGGAGGAGCTTGCCCGCAGACGTTTCGAGACTCACGAATGAGGCTCCTCCGAGGTTTACGACTGGCTTAGCTCCACGTTCTTGAATTTGCTCAGAACGTTTTCCGCATAGGTCTTGGTTATGGAAATGGGCGGTATTGTGTCGTTGTCCAGTTCCATCTCGTATCCGTCTTTCTCTTTGCGCAATACTTTGACTTTGTCTATGTTCACTATGTATTGCCTGTGGCATCTCACGAGGCTGCTGCCTCTGAAGCTCTCCTCTATGGTCTTCATGCGGCAGCGGATCATGTATTTCTTCATGGCCCCGCTGTTGTCCGAATACCAGACTATCACGTAGTTGTCGCTCGATTCTATATAATACAGGTTGGAGAGTTTCACCGAGAATTTGAGTTCTCCGTTGTTGCTGTAGAGGGTGACCTTCTGTATGCCTTTGTCCGGATCGTCGGAGACGACGTCGCTGGTGTTCATCAGCCTTATGGTCTTGTCTTTGTCCGCTATGGCGAAAAACATGCCGGCTATTATGCAGGGGATGAACAGGCAGACGAAGGCGTTGTCAAAGGCGCTGAGCATGGTCTTCCAGAGCGGAACCTGCGCCGGACGGATGATTCCCGATTTGCCGCCCCACAGGGTGAAGAACGTGTAGAGCAGGGCGATGGCGATCACTTCGGAGAAGTTCCAGAGGATGTAGTGTGCGTATGTCATCCGGAATGAAGCTCTGGTGACGTACATGAGCCATCTGCTGAAACTGACCAGAAGCAGGGAGATGGAGAAGAAGGCCGCCGTGTAGAAAAAGGCCTGCGTTCCGCCGAGCGAGAACCATACGTTGCCGGAATAGGGTACGCTGCACAGGATGAACACCAGAGACCATAGGGCCGTGAATGTCACGGTCGATATGAGCTGGAATTTTTCCCTCAGGTATGTGGGCAGATAATATGTTCTCATCACTGCAAAGTTAGAAAATTTCACCACATATCGTCCGATTCTGCCGTCATGCGGCTGTTCTCATGCGCTTTATTCCACAATCTTAGGGAATTTGCCACAAAAATTTTTTCAATTCGCCCGTGTTGGATAATTTAGCGACAGTACGTGAACCTAAATTCAAAAAACAGAACATTATGAAGATACTTGGCACAGGAAGTTCACTTCCTTCGAAAATCGTTACGAATGACATGCTGTCTGAGTTTCTCGACACCGACGACGAGTGGATTTCTACGCGCACGGGCATAAAGTCCAGGCACGTGATGAGTACCGAGAAAATCGAGGATCTGGGGGCCGATGCGGCCATGAAGGCTCTGGACATGGCCGGCCTTAAGCCTGAAGATATAGACTACTGCATCTGCTCGAATGTCATATCGGATTACATCACTCCGGGACTCGGATGCATAATAGGGTACAAGATCGGACTGCGCTGTCCTTGCGTGGACGTGAACTGCGCATGTCCCGGTCTCATCTATTCCATGGACATAGCCGAAGCGCGCTATATTGCCGGCAAGTCGAAACATGTGCTCAGCATCTGCGCGGAACAGCCTACCCGCATGTGCGACTGGAACGACAGGGCCACATGCGTGCTTTTCGGAGACGGCGCGGGTGCGGTGGTGCTCGGCCCCGGAGAGAATATCAGGAGCATCAGGCTTCACAGCCAGCTTTCTCCGGACAAGATTATGGAGAAGCAGGGACTCATGCCCACTCCTTATTATAAAGGAAGCAACGAAGGGTATCCCCTGCAGATGAAGGGGAGGGACGTGTTCCGTTTTGCCGTGAAGACTTCCACGAGCGATGTGGAGGATGCTCTTAAAGAGCTCGGGATGGAAAAGAGCCAGGTCAGCTGGTATATTGTCCATCAGGCCAACCTGCGGATAATCGATGCCATCAAGGAATATCTCGGGGAGCCGGACGGGAAATTCCCGGTGAACATCTCGGATCACGGGAACTCCTCTTCCGCTTCATGCGCGATTCTCCTGGACGAGTTCAACCGCAAAGGCACTTTCAAGGCCGGGGACATTCTGGTCTTCAGCGCTTTCGGTGCGGGCCTGCTGTCAGGAGTCGCCGTAGTTGAGTGGTAATGTGAAAAATAGTTATATTTGCAAGTCATAACAATATTTGTAGTAAGCTTAGGCAATGAGTAAAGAGAAAAGAGTCGTTGTCACGGGGATGGGAGTTCTCTCTTCCGTCGGAAACGATGTCAATACATTTTGGAACAGTCTTAAGAACGGAGTCTGCGGAATAGACTTCATAACGGAATTCCCTACGGAGGGGCTTCCCGTCAGGATCGGAGGCAAGATCAAGAACTTCAATCCTGAAGATTACGGGATGGACAAGCATTTTGTCCGCAAGCAGGATTTGTTCACCATTTTCGGAATGGCGGCGGCGTATCAGGCTGTCAACGATTCCGGACTTTGTTCTTCCGGGGACGAGCCCAACATAGATGCCTTCAGGCTTGGAGTGTATGTGGGTTCCGGCATCGGAGGCTTCCAGACACAGATAAAGGAAACCGCCAAAATCATTGAAGACCCTACCGGAAGATGGGTGTCTCCGCTTTTCATACCCACCATGATTTCCAACATGGCCGCCGGTCAGATTGCGATAGCCCACAATGCAAAGGGCCCCTGCATCGATGTCGTCACGGCCTGCGCCACCTCCACCAACAGCATAGGAGAAGCATACAGGGCCATCAGATACGGCTATGCCGATGCGATCATCGCCGGAGGATGCGAGAATGCGACCATTCCGCTCGGAATCGCCGGTTTCGCGAACGCCAAGGCTCTTTCCCGTTCGGAGGATCCGAAATATGCATCGCTCCCGTTCAATGCCAACAGAGGCGGATTCGTCATGGCGGACGGAGCTGCCGTCATCATTCTTGAAGAATATGAACATGCCAAGGCCCGCGGTGCGAAGATCTACGCCGAGATGGTGGGATACGGCAACACCTGCGACGCCTATCATGCCACCGCTCCGCGTCCGGACGGCTCCACTCAGGCAAAGTGCATAGAACTGGCTCTGGAAGAGGCCGGATTCGACCCTTCCAAGGACAATCTTTACATCAATGCCCACGGAACCGGCACCAAACTCAACGATGTCGCCGAGACGCATGCCTACAAGCTTGCTCTCGGGGACTATGCCTACAAAGCTCACATCAGCTCCATAAAGTCCATGACCGGACACATGCTCGGAGCGGCGGGAGCGGCGGAGGCCATCGCTACGGTCAAGACATTGGAAGAGGGCATCATCTCGCCCACAATCAATCTCGATGTTCCCGATCCGGAATGTGATCTGGACTACACCCCCAATGTCGCCGTCAGGTCCGATGTCAATATCGGCATTTCCGATTCCTTCGGATTCGGCGGCCATGATGCCTGCATAGCGTTCCGCAAATACGAGGCATGACGCCTAATGTGTACTAAAACCTAAACCAAAATACGATGAACAGGGAAGAAATCAAGAAATTCATGCCTCACAGGGAGCCCATGCTTCTGATAGACGAGGCGGAGATTGATGAGAACGGAGTCGCTCACGCGAAGTACCGCATCAAGGATGATGAGTTCTTTACCCGAGGACATTTTCCGGGTAATCCCATCGTTCCGGGCGTTATCCTGTGCGAGATAATGGCACAGAGCTGTGCGATTCTTGTCAAGGATGAAATTCCGGGCAACCTCACTTTCTACGCGGGTCTGGACAATGTAAGGTTCAAGCATCCTGTTAAGCCCGGTGATCTGTGCGAGACTTCGGCCTCCCTTTTGAGCAGGCGCGGCAACCTTTTCTTCTGCAAGGCCGAGCTGAAGGTCAACGGGAAGATTTGCTGCAAATGCGATCCGAGTTTTGCGCTCGTCCCCATGGACAAGCAGCAGTAATCCGGAAGCGTTCGACCGGCGGAGTAGTGCGGCGGCTATCTGAGCAGGTTGCCGAGAATGCCACGGACGATTTCCCGGGAAATCGTCCGTGTGGCTGCTGATGCCGCCGAGGCCGTCGCTTTTTCCGCCGCACTTTTCTTTCCTGATTTTGAGCTCCTTCCTCCTGCGGTACGTTTTCCTCCGGCGGAACTTTTTTTGCCGCTGATTGAGCCGGCTACCTCATTACCGAGGCTTCGTGCGAGGCTTGCCGTGGCCGCCGTAAGAACCGCGCCGAGGATTTTTCCGCCGAGCTCGGTGATTTTTCTGCCTGTCTCCGGCGCTGGCCCGCTGTTTCTTTCCGCAGCATTTTCTTCTTCCCGGCCGCTCTCTTCGGTTTCCCGCCTGCTTTCTTCGAGCAGGACCTCAAATGCGCTTTCCCTGTCCACGGGAGTGTCGTAGCGGCCGTAAACACGTGAGTTCCTTATCGTTTCTTCTCTCTGTTCCGCGCTTATGGCGCCTATCTGGCTCAGGGGGAAGAGTATCTTGCAGTTCTGTACTACGGACGGAGAGCCCCTCCCGTCAAGGAATGACACCAGCGCTTCTCCGGTTCCGAGATTGGTTATGGCCTCGTCAGTCTTGAACATCGGGTTCGGCCTGAACGTTTCCGC
>CAYTYL010000092.1:0-6388 GCA_964441715.1 uncultured Muribaculaceae bacterium | reverse complement strand
TCCGCTACATGTTCGATCTCATCAAGAACGGCTATGTCTATCTTGCGACCCCGCCTCTGTATCTTGTGAAAAAGGGCAAGGAAGAAATCTATTGCTGGACTGACGATCAGCGTGCCCAGGCTTCCGCAAAACTTGGAAAAGGCAGCGACAAGGGCGTGACCGTCCAGAGGTACAAAGGTCTTGGAGAGATGAGCGACGCCCAGCTATGGTCGACCACCATGAATCCCCGGACCAGGCTGCTCCGTCAGATCACTATAGAAAATGCCGCGGAGGCCGAGAGGACGTTCTCCATGCTCATGGGTGACGATGTGCCGCCGCGCCGCAAGTTTATTGAAGAGAATGCGCATTACGCTAATATTGACGCATAAACGCTGATATTGACGCATACTAATATTGTTGCATATATAAAAACTGAAACCGATGTTGGATATATTTGACAGAATCGTTCGCGATACAGGCGGCCCTATCGGCCAGTACTATGACCAGGGATTCGGATATTACATGTACCCGAAACTGGAAGGTGAACTTGGTCCTCACATGAGGTTCAACGGCAAGGAAGTCCTTAACTGGAGCCTCAACAACTATCTCGGGCTCGCAAATCATCCTGAGGTCAGGAAGACCGATGCGGAAGCTGCCGCCAGATGGGGACTTGCCTATCCTATGGGCAGCCGTATGCTATCAGGACATACCGCTTTGCATGAAAAGCTGGAAAAGATGTTCGCCGAGTTCGAGAAAAAGGAAGACGCCTTCCTTTTCAACTTCGGCTATCAGGGCATAGTGTCGGCCATAGACACACTTACTTCACGTCACGATGTCATCGTATATGACGCGGAGGCCCATGCCTGCCTGCTGGACGGAATCAGGCTCCATATCGGAAGCAAATACAAATTCCGTCACAACAATATTGAAGATTGCGAGAAGATTCTGGCAAAGGCCTGCAAGGAAGCGGATGAAAACGGCGGCGGAGTTCTTCTGATTACCGAAGGCGTGTTCGGCATGACCGGCGCTCTCGGCAAGCTTGACAAGATTGTGGAGCTCAAGAAGAAGTACGATTTCCGCATTTTCGTCGATGATGCCCATGGTTTCGGCTTGCTTGGCGAGCACGGAAGGGGAACGTCGGAGCAGCTCCACTGCATGGAAGGCATCGACCTTTACATAGGTGCGTTTGCAAAATCCATGGCCTCCATCGGCGGTTTCATAGCCGGTCCCAGGAAGATAATCAATTACCTCAGGCTCAACATGAGGTCACAGATGTATGCCAAATCCCTTCCCATGGCCTTTGTCGAGGGCAATATCAAGCGGCTTGAAATCATCATGTCGCCGGAAGGGGACGGGCTCAGAAAGAAATGCTGGGCAATCACCCATGCGGTCCAGAACGGCATAAAGGAGCTCGGTTTCGACATCGGAGAGGCAGAAGCCTGCGTGACGCCCATCCATATTGACGGAGGCGGAGTCGCCCAGGCAACGAAAATTGCCATGGATCTGCGTGAAAACTACAGGATCTTCTGTTCCATGGTCATCTATCCGGTCATACCCAAAGGCATGGTCATATTCCGTATAGTTTCCACTGCCGCCCATACGATGGACGATGTGAACTACACTCTGAACGCTTTCAAAGAAATTAAAAAGAAACTTGATTCCGGCGCTTATGACGGCGACGAGATAGCTGCGAAAACCATAATGTAACCATGCGTCCGGAATATTTCAAGGACAAAGTGATAATAGTCACGGGAGCCAGCTCGGGAATCGGGTTGGCTTCCGCCAGATTATTCGGAAGCTTCGGGGCGAAGGTGGTTATGGCCGCCAGAAACATCGACAGGCTTATGGCTGAGAAGGATTCGGTGTCTGTCGATGCTTCCAAGGTTCTGTGCGTGAAGACGGATGTGACGGAAGAGGAAGACTGCAGAAAACTTGTGGAGCGCTGCATCGCTGAATTCGGCCGTATAGACATCCTTGTCAACAATGCCGGAATATCCATGAGGGCCATGTTCAAAGATCTAGACCTTTCGGTCATCAGACGCCTGATGGACGTGAATTTCTGGGGAACGGTCTACTGCTCCAAATACGCTCTTCCGTGGCTGTTGAAATCCAAGGGCTCGCTTGTGGGGGTCATTTCCATCGCCGGTTATTCGGCGCTGCCTGCCAGGAGCGGATACTCCTCCTCCAAGTTTGCGGTCAGAGGTTTTCTGGATACGATCCGTATAGAGCATCTCAAGGACGGATTGAACGTTCTGGTCTTCGCCCCCGGATATACAAGCTCGAATGTCCGCAATGCCGCCCTTACGGCCGACGGCTCGGCACAAGGCGAAACTCCGCTCGATGAAGCCAAGCTGATGAGCGCTGAAACCTGTGCGGAACATCTCGCCGAGGCGCTTTACAAGAGGAAAGATTCCATGATTCTGACGGCTCTCGGAAAACTTACGGTGTTTGCCCGGAACCTGTTTCCCGCTTTCACCGACAGGATGACGTACAAGTTCATCGCAAGAGAGGCCGACAGTCCTTTCAAATAACATGATATGCACAAATCCGGCTTACCGAAATCGATCAAGACATACATCCCGCTCCTGCTTCTGTGGGTCCTTCTTCTGCTGATGATGCCCCGCAGCGGCAAATTCAGCTATGACTACAAGAAAGGATCCCCGTGGACTTATGAGACGCTTGTGGCCCAGTTCGATTTTCCCATTCTCAAGACCCAGGAACAGCTGAATGAAGAAAAGGAGACGGCAGGAGCAAGCGTCATACCGTACTACAAATATTCGGATGAAGCTGCCCAGTCCAATATCGTGGCTGTCGAAAGCCTGGACATGGACGGGTCCTCCTACATGAAGCAGCTTATCGTTTCGACTCTGACCTCGATTTACACGAAGGGAGTGGTTTCCGACAGCGAGGCCGAAGAGGCGGGAGGCGGAGTGATATTCGTGCAGAGGAACAAGCGTGCCTCCAAGATACCGTATTCCGATGTCTACACGGTCTCGTCGGCCAAGTCCAGGCTTCTGTCCGAAGCCATGCGGAGTTATCCCGGAACGAATGTCGATTCCGTGCTTACCTTTTACGGAGTATATGATCTGATAGTGCCGGATCTGCTGTATGACAAGGAGACCACGGACTTGATTCATGCCGAGAATGTCGACTACATTTCTCCTACCATGGGTTTTGTCAATTCAGGCCAGCTCATAGTTTCCAAGGGAGAGATAGTAACGGCGGAAATAGCCCAGCTGCTTGATTCATATAAGGCAGAGTACGAAAACAGTCTCGGATACAGCGGTCCGCGCATTAAATTGTGGGCCGGGAATGCCATAACCGGACTTGTGATAGTTCTGATTCTGTTTCTTTCCCTGTTCTATACCATTCCTTCCATTTTCGGGGATTTCCGCAAGTATATATATATCCTGTTCGTATTCGCTATTGCCGCATGTTCGGCATTGATTGTGGAAAACAACAATCCGGGCATCATATATCTCGTGCCGTTCACGCTTACGGCGCTGTATCTGCTTGCATTCTTCAACAGGGGCGTCGTTTCCACGGTTTATTTCGTGTCCTTGCTTCCCCTGCTGGTGTTTTCGCATAACGGGATAGAACTTTTCATGATGTTCCTTTCGGCCGGTATAGCGACCATCTATTTCTACCGCTATTTCAGCCGCGGATGGCTCCAGTTCGTGATGTCTCTGATATCCTTCTCAGTCATCCTGACAACCTATCTGGGATTCCGAATGCTTGATGACTCTCAGATTTTCTCGGATCTCAGGAACATAGCCTATCTGTTTTTCGGTTCACTTCTTGCCGTTGCCGGATATCCCCTGATATATCTGTTTGAAAGGATGTTCGGCCTCGTGTCCAACAACAGGCTCAAGGAATTGTGCGATACCAACAACAGGCTTCTGGTTGAACTTGCGCAGAAGGCTCCCGGAACATTCCAGCACAGCCTTCAGGTCATGAACATGTCGGAAGCCGTCGCAAACGAAATCGGTGCCAACTCGCTGCTTGCCAAGACCGGCGCCCTTTACCACGATATCGGAAAGATGAAGAATCCCCAATGCTTCATAGAAAATGAAACCATGGGAACGGACTATCACAAAGGCCTTTCACCAAAGGAAAGCGCGGCCGAGATAATCCGGCATGTGCCGGACGGAGTGGAACTGGCCCAGAAAAACGGTCTTCCGCAATTCATCGTGGACTTCATAATAACGCATCACGGTACTTCCTGCACCGGTTATTTTTACAATAAATACCTGAATGAAGGCGGAGATCCGTCGGATACCGACGAATTCTTCTACAAAGGGAAAAAGCCTTGGACAAAAGAACAGAGCGTAGTCATGCTGTGCGACACCCTGGAGGCTGCCTCACGTTCTTTGAAAGACAACAGTCCCGATGCTTTCGACAGGATAGTCGACGACATCGTCGACGCAAAACTGTCTTCCGGCCAGCTTTCGGATTCCACACTTACTCTGAAGGATCTCGAGACCGTAAAAAGCAAGCTCAAAAGCTACCTGACGCAGATGTACCACGACAGAATAGCGTATCCCAAGAGGAACGTATAGGGACTTCGACAATTTTTTTCTATTTTTGCAGTCTTTAAGCATCTGCTGTTGAAAAAATGATAATAAAATTTTAATGCAATGAATATTACAGAAAACAAAATTGACGATCTCAACAGTCAGCTCACTCTTGTGATTTCGCATGACGATTATGCGGAATCGGAGAAGAAGCGTCTGTCCCGTTACAGAAAGAACGCCGAGTTCAAAGGATTCAGAAAGGGGATGGTGCCCATGACGCTCATCCAGAAAGTATATGGCGAGCAGGCTCTTGTCGAGTCAGTAAACGAAGCCATTTCCGAGGCCATAAACAAGTTCGTGAAGGACAACAACTTCAGAATGGTCGGCGAACCGCTTTCCAGCGATGATCAGCCGGAAATAGATTGGAAAGGAAGTACCGACTTCACTTTCAAGTTCGACATCGCCCAGACTCCGGAGCTTACTTTCGTCCCTTCCAAAGATGACAAGGTGAAGGAATACGTCATAACCGTGAGCGATGTGGCGAAAAAAGAGATGAAGGACAATATGCTCCGTCAGCTCGGCGATCTTCAGGAGGCTGCGGAAGCAGGTGAAGACGACTTCGTGATAGCTGATTTCAAGAATGACGGCAAGACGGTTGAAGGTGCATACGTGGCCGTACGCAGCGTTGAGGGCGATGCCCATGCCAAATTCCTCGGAGCAAAGGCCGGTGACGCTTTCGATGTGAACGTGAACGATGCGTTTACCAATGAGTCCGACCGTGCGTCCATGCTCAGAGTCAAGAAAGACGAACTCGCGTCCATAGATCCCGTATTCCATGTTTCCGTAGTGAATGTCAAGACTTTCGTTCCTGCTGAAGAAAATCAGGACACATATGACAAGCTTTTCGGAAAGGACAAGGTCCACAATTCGGAAGAGTTCGACAAGGCTGTTGAAGAAAGGCTCAAGCAGAACTACAAACAGGAATCGGACTACAAGCTTTCTCAGGATATCCGCAAATATTTCCTTCAGAAAGCCGATATCCAGCTTCCCGAGGCTTTCCTCAAAAAATGGCTTATACGTATAAACGAAGGCAAATTCACTGAAGAAGACATCGAGAAGGACTTCGTATCCTTCCTTGCAGACTACCGCCAGCAGCTTGTAAGAGACTATCTTGCCGGCAAGTATGGGGTGAAAGTCGAGAAGAAGGATTTGGAAGAGGCCGCCGAGGCGTTCGTCAGATACCAGTACGCCGCATACGGTGTGGCTGACATTCCCGCTTCCATGATCCAGGACGGCGTCAAGTCTGTCCTGTCCGATGAAAGCCGCAGCAGAAGTCTCTACGACAGCGTCATGGACAACAAAGTCATAGAAGAAGTGAAGAAGAACATCACGCTGGAACCTGAAGAAGTTACCGTAGAACAGTTTCGTGAATTAAAATAAATATGGACAATAACGAATTCTTGAAATTCGCGAATCAGGGTCGTGGCATCAGTTCCATGACCCTTTATCGCTATCAAAAAGCGCAGGATGCTTATATCAATCCCACTATAATAGAAGAAAGAAAGCTCAATGTGGCGTCCATGGATGTGTTCAGCCGTCTGATGATGGACAGAATCATATTTCTGGGCGTACCGATCGACGATGATGTGGCCAACATCATACAGGCACAGCTTCTCTTCCTGTCCTCAACCGACAGCAATGCCGACATCTCCCTCTATATCAACACACCGGGTGGTCAGGTATCTTCCGGTCTGGGCATTTACGACACGATGCAGCTTGTAGAGCCGGATGTCGCGACCATCTGCACGGGCATGGCCGCATCCATGGGTTCGGTGCTTCTTTGTGCGGGTGCGCATGGCAAGAGATCCATTCTTCCCCATGCGAGAGTTCTTATC
>CAYTYL010000091.1:0-6467 GCA_964441715.1 uncultured Muribaculaceae bacterium | reverse complement strand
GGGAAACCGCATATCTGAGATCCACATTCGTCGCGGCTATCACTCTCACGTCCGTCTTGCTGACTTTGGAAGATCCCACTCTGGTAAACTCGCCCGACTGCAGCACGCGGAGAAGCTTCGCCTGGAACGGAAGAGGGAGCTCTCCTATCTCGTCAAGGAATAGAGTGCCTCCGTCCGCTTCTTCGAAATAGCCTTTCCTGTCTCCTACGGCTCCGGTGAAAGCCCCTTTCTCATGACCGAAAAGCTCGCTTTCTATCGTACCCTCCGGAATGGCTCCGCAGTTGACGGCGAAATACTTGCCGTTTTTCCTCAGACTGTACTGGTGAATTATCTTAGGTATGTTCTCCTTTCCAACCCCGCTTTCTCCGACTACAAGTACCGTCAGATCGGTAGGAGCAACGGCCACGGCCGTCTCAAGCGCAGTGTTCAGAGCCGCGTCATTGCCTACTATGTCGAACTTGTTTTTTAACCTTTGTAGATCCTGAGTATCCATTTGGACAAAGTTAGAAGCACTTTTGATTTTATCAAACTTTTTCGCATCTTTCCACGGGCAAATGAAAAATATCTTTATCTTCGTGATTTGGTATTTAGGCAAACTATTGAAACAATAAACCTTTATTATTTATGAAAAAAGGCATGAAAATTCTGGCGGCCGCCCTTCTGGGTTCTGCAGCCGTCGCATGCTCATCCGCTTCAAAGATGGCGGAGATGTATGAAAATGTCAAAGTCACAAGCGACCCTGAAGTGCTTGAAGCAGTCGCCGGAGGCGTGGACGCCACCGTATCCGCGACATTCCCCGACGGGTACTTCCATCCCAAGGCCATCCTCGAGGTGACGCCCGTACTTGTTTACGACGGCGGAGAAGCGACCGCAAAGACCATAACCTACCAGGGAGAAAAAGTAAAGGACAACTACAAGACGGTTTCATCCAAGGGCCAGACCCTCAGAGAGAAGATTCACTTTGACTATGCCGAAGGAATGGAGCAGTCCTATCTTGAGCTCCGCGGCAAAGTCAGGTACAACGGAAAGACCTACAACATACCGGCAAGAAAAGTCGCCGACGGTGTGAACACCACATATATGCTCGCCCACACCGGAGCTGCCGTTCCCTACCTGGCAGACAATTACCAGGAAATCCTTAAGCAGACCGAAGAGGGCCAGATCCTCTACGGCATCAACTCGGCGGATGTTGCCGGAAAGCAGCTCAAATCACAGTCCATCAAGGATTTCCAGGCCGCTCTTGACGAAATCAAGAACAACGACAGGAAAACTCTCACCGGGACCGAAGTCATCGCATACGCTTCTCCGGACGGAGGTGAAAAGCTGAATGCAAAACTTTCCGACAGACGTTCGCAGTCCGCCGACAAAGCTTTCGAGAAAGTGACCAAGGGCAAGGACGTTGCCGAAACCACCGTCCTCAGCAAAGGACAGGACTGGGAAGGTTTCCAGGAGCTCGTGTCCAAGTCCGACATAGAGGACAGGGACCTCATCCTCAGAGTTCTGAACATGTACAGCGACCCTGCGGTCAGAGAAAGAGAAATCAAGAATCTTTCAGAAGTGTACACCTCTCTCAAGAAAGGCGTGCTTCCTGAGCTGCGCCGTGCAAGATTCATCGCCAACGTCGAATACAAGAACTACACTCCGGAAGAGCTTGTGAAGCTTGTGGACGAAAACATGGACGTGCTCGATGAAGAAGCTCTCCTTCGCGCCGCCACGCTTGTCAATGACTCCGACAAGAAAATCAGCCTCTACAACAAGGCTGTCAGCAAATACGGCAGCCAGAGAGCTCAGTACAATCTCGGTGTCACATATCTTTATGAAGGACAGCTTGACAAGGCCGAGAAGGCTTTCATCGCATATGGTGACAAGGACAGCGACGAGTATGCTCTCGCCATCGGCGCCATCGCTCTCGAGAAAGGCGACTACGAGGCTGCCGAGAAGTATTTCAGCAAATCGGAATCCGTCTATGCCAAATACAACCAGGGAATCATAGACATCCTCAGCGGCAATTATGACAAGGCCGCCAAGGAGCTTGACGGCCTGCACGGCATCAACCCCGCGCTTGCACAGATCCTCACAGGAGACCTCGACAAAGCCGAGAAGACTCTCACCTGCCAGTGCGGCCATTCCAACTACCTCCGTGCCATAATAGCCGCCCGCAAAGGCGATGCGGAAGGAGTGGAGACGAATCTTTCAAAAGTACGCAAGCAGGACAAGGAACTTGCGGCGCGCGCCGAGAAAGACGTGGAATTCGCACAGTACAGATAGACAAAAACCGAACTCACAGCAACAGAAAAGGTGGCCCGCAGGTCACCTTTTCTGTTGCTGTTTTCTTCCGATGTCTTTACTTTATCTTGGAGTCGCAGTAACGGCAGCGTACCGTGCCTCCTGCCGTACGGTGGAACAGCGGAGTTATGTGCTCATTGTTGCAGATGCATTTCTTGTTGTCGCAATGGAGCGAGGGGTCTGTGAACACGTCTTCCCTCGCAGGCATGCCGTGGGCGGGATCGTTCTTCCATTCCAGCAGCTTGCAGATCAAAGCCATTCTGACGAACTTTCCGTTTTCCACCTGTCTGAAATAAGCGGCCCTCGGATCCGAATCAACTTCAGGCAGTATTTCGTTCACACGGGGCAGGGGATGAAGCACTGCCATCTTTTCCTTGGCCATGGACATTCTTCTGGCATCCAGGACAAAACTGTCCTTCACCCTGTCGAACTCATCCTCGTCAAGGAACCTCTCCTTCTGGACTCTCGTCATGTAAAGCACGTCCAAATCGCCTATGACCTCGTCAATCGTGCTGACTTCCCTGTACTCCTGCCTGCCGAAGTCACACACATCCTGCTTTATATAGTCAGGCAGCCTCAGCTCGTCGGGCGCTATCAGGATGATTTTTATTCCTTTGTAACGCGCCAAGGCTTTTATAAGCGAATGCACCGTCCTTCCGAAACGGAGGTCACCGCAGAATCCTATCGTGATGTCGTCTATATGGCCGAGCTCGCGCTTTATCGTCAGCAAATCCGTAAGTGTCTGGGTAGGATGGCTGTGGCTTCCGTCACCCGCATTGATAATGGGGACATCGGAAACCTCCGCGGCTACTGACGGCGCTCCTTCTATAGGATGCCTCATCGCTATCACGTCGGCGAAACAGCCGACGACCCTTACCGTGTCGCTTACGGTCTCCCCTTTGCTGACGGAAGAATTCTTGGCATCGGAAAAGCCCAGAACATTGCCGCCGAGTTCCATCATCGCCGCCGTAAAGCTGAGACGGGTGCGGGTGCTCGGTTCGTAAAACAAGGTGGCGAGCTTTCTGTGCTTCATAACCTCGCTGTAACTTTCTCTGTCCGCTATGATATTCTCAGCGAGAGAAATAATATCATCGGTCTCCTGCTTTGTGAGGTCGGTAGGGTCAATCAAGTGCTTCATCGTGTCCGTATTTGTAAAGTTCAATCATTTTCCTATCCAGCTTTCATCGGAAGGATTGTCCCTGAAAGCCAGAATCCGCGATTTTGCCGATACGTCGACATAGCCTTTCTCCGCCGCCACCTCCACAAGCACGTCAAGATTGCAGAGAGAGCGGTTTACGGTATGTGCGGCAGCTATGCGCTCAAGTCCCTTCTTCATCCCGTAAGTGAATATGCTCGCAATGCCGAGCACTTCAGCGCCGGCTTCCCGGAGCGCATCGACCACTTCCACGGCGCTTCCTCCGGTGGAGATGAGATCCTCTATCACGACGACTTTTGTCCCCGGGTCCATCTTCCCTTCAATCCTGTTGGTTCTGCCGTGAGTCTTGGCCTCTCCTCTGACATATCCCATAGGCAGGCCGAGAATCGAGGCGGTGAGGGCGGCATGGGCTATCCCCGCCGTGGAAGTGCCCATGAGCATCTGCACGGAAGGATAATATTCCTTTACGATGCCGGCAAGTCCTTCCTCCACATGGTTACGCACTTCCGGATAAGAAAGAGTAAGCCTGTTGTCGCAATAGATAGGGCTTTTGATTCCGCTCGCCCAGGTAAACGGCTGCTCCGGTCTTAGAAATACAGCGCCGATTGAGAGCAGATCGGCGGCTATCGTCTTTTCGTTTGGCATATTTGTATGATTATATCAAGCATTAGACAGCGAGAAATTCCTTCACGCATTTCCTGTACGCCTCCACAGGATTTACGGCGGCGGTAACCGGTCTGCCGACCACGATGTAGTCCGATCCGATTTCGCGTGCTTTGGCCGGCGTGGTTATCCTCACCTGGTCATCGGAGGCCGAATCGGCGAAGCGTATGCCCGGGGTCACCGTAAGGAAAGACTCTCCGCATGCCTTCTTTACAAGACCGGCCTCAAGCGGAGAGCATACAACCCCGTCAAGCCCCGCCTCACGGGCATTCGAGGCATACTTCACCACGACATCCTGAACAGATGCCTCTATCATAAGTTCCCTGCGCATCCTCTCCTCGCTCGTGGAAGTCAGCTGGGTAACGGCTACTATCAAAGGTCTTCCGCCGTCTTCCCGCACAAGACCTTCAAGTGCCGCCTTCATCATCTCGACGGTACCTGCCGCATGGACATTTACCATGTCCACATCCAGTGAAGAAAGAACCTTCATGGTTTTCCTCACCGTATTCGGAATGTCATGGAGTTTGAGATCCAGGAAAATCCTGTGTCCGCGCTTTTTTATTTCACGGACAATGTCAGGACCGCAGGAATAAAAAAGCTCCATTCCGATTTTGACGAAAGGTTTCTCCCCGTCCGGAAATTTGTCCAAAAAATCCAAGGTTGCTTCCCTGCCGTTGAAATCGCAGGCGATTATCACATCTTTTGCCATGTCAGATTATAGCTGTTATTTCATTAATATCTCTTGCGCCCAAGGAGTCCAGCAGCGAAGGCAACCTTTCCACTATCTCTTTGCACACAAAAGGATTACGTAGATTTTCCGCTCCTATCTGCACCGCCTTGGCCCCCGCCATCATCATCTCCGCCACATCTTCGGCACAGGAGACGCCCCCGCATCCGATGACAGGAACGGAGCATGCTTTGGAAACCTGGTGGACCATTCTGAGCGCGACAGGAAATATGGCCTGTCCCGAAAAACCTCCCATCGTGTTCGCAATCACCGGTTTTCTCCTCTTTATGTCTATCCTCATTCCAAGGAAAGTGTTCACAACAGTAAGGCCGTCGGCTCCCGCATCTTCACATGCCTTCGCTATGGCCGCTATGTCTGTCACATTGGGGCTCAGCTTTATGAAGACCGGCTTTTTAACTTTCTTCTTCACCGCGGCGGTTACCTCTGCGGCAGAAGAAGGATCGGTACCGAACGCCATACCTCCGTTGTGGACATTGGGGCAGGATACATTCACTTCTATCATGTCTATCCCCTCGCAGGCATCCGCCATGGAACAGCAGCGTTCATATTCTCCGACGGAGAAACCGCTGATGTTGGCTATCACTACTCCGTGATAATACTTTCTCAGCTCCGGAACTTTCTCGTTGACAAGCACTTCGATTCCCTGATTCTGCAAACCTACCGAATTGATCATGCCTCCTCTGCACTCCGCTATCCTCGGGAGAGGGTTGCCGTAACGGGGCTTTTCAGTAGTGCCCTTCAGGCTTATGCCTCCGAGCATGCCGATGTCGAAGGCATCTTTCATCTCCAGTCCGAAACCGAACGTTCCGCTTGCGGGGATGACAGGATTCGAAAAACGGATTCCCGCCAATTCCACCTCTAATCTGTTTCCTGCCATAAAAGTTCCTCCTTTCTGAACACGGGACCGTCTTTGCATACTCTTTTGGCCCCTGAAGCCGTCATGACGCTGCATCCGTAGCAGATTCCCGTACCGCAGCCCATCCTCTCCTCCAGAGAAAACTCGCCTTTTCCGGAAAACTGCCGCCACACCGCTTTTTCCATAGGCATGGGACCGCATACATAATAATAGTCATAGTCTTGAGGGGCAGCGGCATAGGCATCCGTCACAAACCCTCTGACACCGCAGCTGCCGTCAAGTGTGGCAATGGTCACATCCGCTCCGACCGCTTTAAATTCTTCATAAAGCACCATTTCGTCTGCCGTGTTGAAACCGCACACCACATGGACTTTCCTGCCGTCGGCCGCAAGCTCACGGGCAAGCTGATAAAGCGGAGCTGTCCCTATGCCTCCGCCAAGAAGAAGAGCGGATTCCGAACAGGCCGACACGTCGAAGCCGTTTCCAAGTCCCGTAAGGATGTCCAGCACTTCTCCGGCATGCATGTCCGACATCTGGACGGTTCCGGCCCCTACGGTCTTGTAGAGCAGCGTCAGCACTCCGTCCGAACTGTCGGATACGGAAATGGGACGGCGCAGGAAACGCCCGTCCAAGGCTATGTCCACAAACTGTCCGCAACGCATTTTTCTGAATGACCCCGATCGGAGCACCATGCGGAAAGTCCCCTTGGCCACAAGCTCATTGCTTTCTATCGTAAAAAGTTCCTTTTTCATGCCCGG
>CAYTYL010000090.1:0-6469 GCA_964441715.1 uncultured Muribaculaceae bacterium | reverse complement strand
CTTTCGGCAACAG
This sequence comes from uncultured Muribaculaceae bacterium, assembly GCA_964441715.1. Classification (GTDB taxonomy): domain Bacteria; phylum Bacteroidota; class Bacteroidia; order Bacteroidales; family UBA932; genus Cryptobacteroides. Next base: position 6,456 of record CAYTYL010000090.1, on the reverse strand, counting down.
GATGAAACATGGAATGATGAAGAAGAACCCTCGCAGAAGCATAAAAACAGTCGCAGGAATATAAAGTTCCAGGCTCTGCAGATATCCTATGAGCACGATGTTCAAGGTAAACGGCAGACAGGCCAGAAGGAACATGGGTATGCCGCTTTCTCCTATGGGTCTGGCAGACGAGGTTGAGTCAATGAACAAATCCACTATCTGCGATGAAAAAACATACCCGGCAGCCGACATAAGCAGACCGAAGAAACATGCCAGAACTACGGAAAGCCGGAAAGTCTGCATGATGCGATCACTTTTGCCCAGACCATGATTATAGCTGACGATTGGCAACATAGACTGAGCTATCGAATTGCCGAACATGAATATCAGCGGGAACAGGTAGCAGGCAACGGAAAACGCCGCTACCCCGTCTTCATGCAGATAGCTCATGAACATATAGTTTCCTGTTATCATCATGCAGCTGATAGCTGTTTCCGCGATGAATGTCGGAAGTCCGAGACGCAGCATATATCCGCAGTTCCTGATCGTTAGGGATATTGCAGTCAAAGAAAACTTAGGCTTATACAGATGTATCGTCCTGCTGTGATGCAGAAAATACACTATCACCATTATTGTTCCCACACCGGAAGAGATGGATGTCGCAGCCGCTGCTCCGAATATGCACATTCCAAGAGGGAAAACGAACAGCCAATCCAGGAAGATATTCAATACCGCACCGACAGCATTCACTGCCATGGCATAAGCCGGAGCGCCGTCAAGACGTATAACAAAAAGTCCTACATTGTTGATGACCATGAAAAGGAGGCACGGACTTACTCCTATCAAGTATTGCCGCACCATAGGGAACAACTTTTCGCTCCCGCCGAACAACGAGGTTGTCTGATGCGGGAAAAGACTTATCAAGACGACTATAATCGCCATAATGAACAATCCGGAAGTAAAGGCCTGCGTAACATTGATATTCGCAGCTTTTACATTGTTTTTGCTCAAATGGACAGCAGCTACGATACTCACTCCGCTGCCGAACATCAGAGCTATTCCTGTAGCAATCTGAAACAATGGCGCAGCTATGTTGACAGCGGCCAAGGCATCACTGCCGACTCCCCTGCCCACGAAAATGCCGTCCGCAAGATTCAGCAGGCCTGACGATACAAGTCCTAAAAGAGTCGGGAAAAACAATCTTCTGAAAAGAGACGGTACTTTCATCTCTCCATAATTCAGTGCATCTCTGTTGTCTCTCATAATCACTTGAATCAAAAAAACAAAAACATACCGACATCGCTTGAGCATTGACGAAAAAAATGCCGGATAAGATTTTACGGCTTAAAAAAGTCGAATCTTATCCGGCACCATTCCTTCTGGCTGCCCTCCGATTAACGGGGCGCAAATGTACGCATCATTTTCAGAAATGCAAAAAAAAGACTCGTTTTTTATTCTTCGGACCGGGTGCGTTTCCTGCATGAGGCAGAATATTCGGCATATTCAGAGGCCTCCTTCCTGTATCTTTTGTCCGCTATGGCATCGAGCAGCGCCGTACTGGCAGTCAGTACGGAAGCTATGCCCACACCCCATACGAACAGCTGCTCTATCCACAGCCATGTATTCCAAGGAATATCGAATAAAAGACGCAGGAGAGTGACGGCCAGATGCAGGATCAGAAGAAAAACAAGACACACCGCGACGGCACCGAATGATACACCTGCCACACAAGGGCAGACTTTGTCCGGTTTTTCCGGTTCAGCCATGAAAAAATTGTCTTCAAACATAGAATCATGACGGGCATTTTCGCCTAAGTGGTTATCCTCAGAGTTGCACATAAACGTTTAAATCAGTTCTTCGGATATAAAGTTACCCACAGAGCGGCCATTTCAGGCATCTGAACTCAATCTTATTTGGTCCAAATCCCGATTGCCGAAGACAGATGAACAGAGCTGAAACTGCAGAAAAGCAAAAAAACGCCTTAACTTCGCGCTCATGAAAACAGACAACATTCTGTACTATCAGCTCGGTAAAGGAGCGGAGGCTTTCTCGGCAGGGCGAAATGCGATCCTCCCCTTTCATGTCATCCAAGGTCACCAGGTGCATGGAGACAGAATCGCAGTCATAGACCGCCCGGACACGGACAGGCAGGAACTGGAAGGCTACGATGCATTCATGACTCAGCTTGAAGGAACGGCAATCGGCGTGCGGACTGCCGACTGCGTCCCCATTTTGCTGTACGATCCTGTCCGTGAAGCGGTAGCCGCAGTCCACTCCGGCTGGAGAGGGACCGTCCTGAGGATTTCACAGAAGACGATTGAAAAGATGGAATCCGCATTCGGCTGCAAAGCCGGGGATCTCCATGCGGTCATAGGTCCGGCAATCGGACCTGACAGCTTTCAGGTCGGAGAAGATGTCGCGGCGGCGTTTTCAGAATCCGGCTTTCCTATGGACGAAATATTGTCACGGAGGGGTGAAGGTGACGGAACGCCCATGTCGGGCGGACTTCACATAGACCTGTTCCGGGCGAACGGCTGGCTGCTGGAAAAAGCAGGTCTCAGAAAGGACGCCATATCCGTCTCCGCAACCGACACCTATACCGACCTGTCATTCTACTCCGCCAGACGGGAGGGCACATCCTGCGGCAGAAACATCAACGCCATAAGGCTGGTTCCCAAGCATTAAAGCTGCCTGAGCAGGTTGGCCATTTCTATGGCAGAAACCATGGAGTCAAATCCTTTGTTGCCGGCCTTGGTGCCCGCACGTTCCACGGCCTGTTCTATGCTGTCCGTGGTAAGCACGCCGAATATCACCGGCACCCCGGTCTGCATTCCTGCCGCGGCTATCCCCTTGGTAGTCTCATTGGCTACCATGTCGAAATGGGCCGTAGCTCCTCTTATGACGGCGCCGAGACATACTACGGCATCATATTTACCGCTTTCAGCCATTTTCTTAGCTACTACGGGAATCTCGAATGACCCCGGCACCCATGCGACCGCCAGATTCTTTTCAGCATCTCCGCCGTGACGGATGAACGCATCCTGCGCTCCCTGCAGCAGTTTGCCTGTGATGAATTCGTTGAACCTCGCGGCGACAATCCCGATCTTAAGACCGTCTGCAATCAGTTTTCCTTCAAAGGTTTCCATATCGTTTCAGTTTTATTCTTTTGTCCGTTTACCGAGGAACCGGCTCCTCCGAAATGAAGGAGATGGCCCATTTTTCTATATTTTGTGTACATGTAGAAATCATCTCTGCCGTTCATCGGCATCTCTATCGATTCCCTGCCCGATACCTTGAGTCCGTGCGCCGACAGCCCCGACATCTTGAGAGGATTGTTGGTCATAAGTATGACGTCCTTGACGCCGAGGTCATACAGCATGTCGGCCGCAGATTCATATTCCCTCTGGTCGGGCTTGAAACCCAAGGCCACATTGGCTTCCACGGTGTCCATGCCCCTGTCCTGCAGTTCATAGGCCCTGAGCTTGTTAACAAGTCCTATTCCCCTGCCTTCCTGGCTCATGTACAGCAGCACACCTCTTCCTGCGGCGGATATCCTCTTCATGGCCTCGGCGAGCTGCTCCCCGCAGTCGCAGCGCATGGAGCCGAAAACATCCCCCGTCAGACATTCCGAATGGACTCTGCACAAAACAGGCTTTCCGTCATCGACTTCTCCCATGACAAGTGCCACATGTTCCTCGCCGGTAATCCTGTTCAGGTAGCCGTATGCCCGGAACTCTCCGTACTTTGTAGGCAGCGAGGCCGCCGCTTTCCTCTCCACGAGGAATTCATTGGCCCTGCGATATTCCACGAGGTCTTCGATGGTGATGATTTTGAGTCCATGCGCGGCCGCGAACTCCATGAGTTCTTCAGTCCTCATCATGGTGCCGTCTTCACGCATGATTTCACAGCACAGACCGCATTCCTTGAGGCCGGCCGCCCTCATCAGGTCCACCGTCGCCTCGGTATGCCCGGCTCTTGTGAACACTCCGCCTTCCCTTGCTTCCAGAGGAAACATGTGCCCGGGACGTCTGAAATCCTCAGGACGCGCGTCATCCTTCACGGCCATGAGGGCCGTCATGGAACGCTCATAGGCGGAAATGCCCGTCGTCGTGTCCACATGATCTATGGATACGGTGAATGCCGTATGGTGATTGTCAGTATTGGAGGACACCATCTGGGCGAGCCCGAGTCTGCCCGTCATGGCCTTGCTCATGGGCATACATATAAGACCTTTGGCGAAGGAGGCCATGAAGTTTACGTTTTCGGGAGTGGCGAACTGTGCCGCGCAGATGAGATCTCCTTCGTTTTCACGTCCGGGGTCGTCCGTCACGACTATGATTCTCCCGTCACGCAGTTCCTTCAAAGCCTCACGTATAGTATTGAATTCCATGTCAAAATCCGTTTTTCATTAAAAAATCGAGGTCGAGTCCGCCGTTCCCGCCGCCGTTGCAGCCTGCCGTCACGAACTTTTCCACATATTTGCCGATGATGTCGTTTTCTATGTTCAGCACATCACCTGTCCTCTTGAACGAAAGGGAAGTGTTTTTCAGAGTATGAGGAATGAGAGACACCGTGAAGCCGGAAGCGGAAACGGATGCGACGGTAAGGCTTATCCCGTCCAGAGCCACGGAGCCCTTTTCCACCACATGGCGGACGATTCCATCCGATGCCGACAGGCTGAGAAGCACGGCGTTTCCTTCGTTGACCATGGAGATTATCCTCCCTGTTCCGTCCACATGACCGCTTACAATATGGCCGCCGAAGCGTCCGTCCGCCGGCATGGCCCGCTCAAGGTTCACACGGCTGCCGGACCGCAGAGATCCGAGGCTGCTCCTGCGCATGGTCTCCGGCATCACGTCCGCCGTGAATCCTCGTGGAAACAACGCCGAGGCGGTGAGGCACACGCCGTTCACGGCTATGCTGTCCCCTTCCCGGACGTCAGCGGTCACCAAGGGCGCTTCAATGTCCAGGGACGCAAAGTTACCGCTCATGCGCACCGCACGCACCGTCCCCACTTCTTCAATTATGCCCGTAAACATTCCTATTCTATTTTGCCCGTAAACATTCCGATCTCAACATGATGTCGTTTCCAATCCGTACAGCTTCCTTTATCTCAAAAGGGAATGCGTCCCTCACCTTTTCCACTCCCTCACCTTCCACGGGAGTCGGGGCGGAAGCTCCTCCTATAATCTTGGGGGCTACGAACGAATAGACCTCATCCACAAGTCCCCGGCTGACGAGGGAATATGCGAGGGTTCCTCCGCCTTCCACAAGCACGGAATCCAGTCCCATGGATCCGAGCCTTTTCAGCAGCTCCGCCATGCCTACCTTTCCTCCGGTGTCGGAACCGCATACGGCAATCTCCACTCCTGCGCTTTCCAGGGCCCCGCGCCTCGCCGGGTCGGCATCTCCGCCGCACGCTATGACGGTCCTGTACTCCCCGGCCGTCTTCACTATCCTGCTGTCGAGAGGAGTGCGCAGATGAGTGTCCGCAATTACCCTCACAGGCTGCCTCACTTCCCTGTCCGTCAGCCGGCAGTCAAGCATGGGATCATCGGCCAGCACCGTTCCCACACCGCACATGACAGCCATGAGACGCGCCCTGAGACCATGGGCGTACCGTCTGGACTCTTCGCAGCTTATCCATCTGGAATCTCCTGTCACCGTAGCTATCTTGCCGTCAAGGCTCATGGCCGTTTTGAGGGCGACCCATGGCATCTTTCCGTTTATGTATTTGAGAAACACCCTGTTCTGCTCACGGAGTTCCTTTTCCATGATTCCGCAGCTGACCTCTATCCCGGCCTTTTCAAGAATAGCAAGGCCTTTTCCCCCCACGAGAGGGTTGGGATCCTTCATGCCTGCGACGACACGCCTTATCCTGTGTTCTATGACAGCGTCCGTGCAGGGTGGGGTTTTGCCGAAATGGCAGCAGGGTTCCAACGTTACATACATGGTGGCGCCTTCCGGATTCTCCGTGCAGTTCCGGAACGCATTCCTTTCCGCATGAAGCTGCCCGTAACGCTCGTGCCAGCCTTCGCCTATGATTCTGCCGTCCTTTACGATCACCGCCCCCACCATGGGGTTCGGATTGACAAAGCCGGCTCCTTTTTCAGCAAGCTCCATAGCCCGCCGCATGAATCTGAAATCTTCTTCTGAAAATGTAGCCATGTCCGCAATTATCCATGGACATCGCCCCGGGACGAAAAAAACCGAACGCGTATAACGCATCCGGGGTCGCATATACCTGAGAGCAGCCTGCCGCACGGCAAGCTTTTCATGTCTTCTTCCATCCGGACTTTGACCGTCGGTCCCGGAATCTCACCGGATCAGTCTCCGTAAAGGGAGAGTCGCGGACTGTACCGCCGGTGGGGAATTTCGCCCCGCCCCGAAGAAATGTCTGCGCAAATATATGGATTTTTTATTTACACGTGACAAAACAGCCGAGAAGTTTCATTTTTTCATCGGGACAGATTTGCA
>CAYTYL010000089.1:0-6553 GCA_964441715.1 uncultured Muribaculaceae bacterium | reverse complement strand
TAGTTGAGCTGGTCGAGGTTCTGGGGATCGCTGTCTATGACCACGCTTCTGTTGCTCTTTTCAACGTTTATCACGGTTTCGAACAGCATCCTGTCTCCCTGCTGGATGAACTGGCCCATGGAATGGAGATCGGCCGTGTTGTTTACGGACGCCGGGAATATTCCTTTCCCGTCCTTTCCTTCGGACTCGCCGTAGAGCTGCTTCCACCATTCGCCGAAATACTGGAGCTTAGGATTGTAGGTCACGAGGATTTCCACCTTCTTGCCGTATTTGGCATAGAGGAGGTTTCTCGCGGCGGAATACACGACGGCAGGATTCTCCTCGCTTTTATGCGCGAGGGCATCTTCCATCTCCTTGGCGCCTTTCAGAATCGCACGCATGTCGAATCCGGCGAGAACAATCGGAAGAATCCCCACAGGAGTAAGCACCGAATAACGGCCTCCCACATTGTCGGGAACCACGAAGGTTCTGTAGCCTTCCTGAACGGAAAGGGTCTTGAGAGCGCCCTTTTTGGCATCCGTTATGGCCACTATCCTTTCAGCGGCATCCTTATAGTTCTTTTCGATGTACTCTTTCACTATTCTGAAAGCCACGGCAGGCTCGGTGGTAGTTCCCGACTTGGAGATGACCACGCAACCGACGTTTCTCTCCGCGATGAGATCCATAAGCTCGGAAACATATTCCTCGGAAAGGTTGTTGCCGGCGAAAACCACATCAGGACCGGCATGTTCCTTAAGCTGTTTTGAGAAATTGTGGGAAAGAGCCTCCACGGCGCAGCGTGCCCCCAGATAGGAGCCTCCTATGCCTATCACAACGACGAGATTCACACCTTTGGCCTTCCACTCGTCGCGTATCGCCTCACAGTCTTTGACAAGAGACTCGGGAGTCTGCGAAGGGAGATGCTTCCATCCGAGGAAGTCATTGCCCTCGCCATTTTCTTTTTCGAGCACATCGTAAGCCGCAAGAGACTTATCCAGATACTCTTTGTACTCGGATTCATTCACAAAAGGCTTGAATCCGTCAACATTGATCTTAACCATATCTTTATAATCAAATTAAAATTCGTTTCCGTCCGCAATATACTCATTTCTCGCCTTTCTTGTCCCCAATCCACTCAGGATAAAGCAATTTAGTCTCCAGAACCTCTATGTCCGCAGCCCTGCCGGCGACATAGGCGGACGGCTTTGCAGGGTTTCTTTTCAGAGGATTGGGCAGACAGGCCGCAACCAGGCAGGCCTCCCTCCTGCTGAGCTTCGATGCAGGATGTCCGAAATAGTGTTCGGACGCGGCTTCCACCCCGTACAGGCCTTTGCCCGTCTCCATCACGTTCAGATAGACCTCCATTATCCTGCGCTTCCCCCAGATATGTTCGATCAGCACGGTGAAATATGCTTCCACAGCCTTCCTGACCATGCTCCTGTGCGGAAAACAGAACACATTCTTGGCAGTCTGCTGGGAGATGGTGCTTGCCCCCCTGAGCCGCTTACCCTTTTTCTTATGGTCCTCAATCGCCGCCTTTATCTCCACCCTGTCAAAGCCATGGTGCTCCGCAAACCTGTTGTCTTCACCGGAAATCACCGCTCTGACCATTTCCGGAGAAATGTCCTCGAACTTCACCCACTTCTTCTCGGTACGGAATGAAACGTCATCTCTGTACTCTATGCTTCTCTGCACCATCAAAGGAGTACAGAATACAGGCACCCACTTAAGGACGAGCACCCAGACAAAAGTCAGCACGACCAAAGCAAGAGGCAGCTTCACGAAACAGAACAGGACCAGTCTTCCGGCAAAAGATCTCTTTTTCTTGCCGACCGTCCTTTTCTTTCCGCACGATCTATCTTTCCTTTCCATTCCCACACATCCGTCATTCATCCGCACCGAAGGTATCCCCTCCGCTGAAGGTCTCCGAGACGGAAGTTCCTCCGCCGAAGGGCTCCTCACCGGAAGGCTCAGACCCGATACGCCCCAAGGCCTCCTTCACCTCATCATAGGCATAGCCCCTTGACAAAGCATACTTTATAAGCTTCAGACGCCGTTGCGGATCGCCCGACAGCTGCCTGCTCTTGGAAAGCAGAAGCGAGTCCAGTTTTCTGCCTGCCGCCCCGGCATCTATCTCTTTCAAAGCTGAGCCGACGATTTCCTTGGAAATGCCTTTCATGCCGAGCATGTAGGCAATCTTGACCTGCCCCCAACCCTGCAGCGAAGCTTTTTCCCTTGCAAACGCGGCCGCATAGCGTGCGTCGGACACATAAGAATCCCTTACAAGAGACTCAAGCACCTCACGTGCTGCCTCCTTGTCAAGCAGCTTTTCAGCCTTGGAAAGCATCTCCGACGAACAATATTCCTTCCTGGCGCATTGCGCCTCCAGCCTGTTCAAAACTTTTTTCGTCTTTTCGTCCATTCTTCCGAAAACCGCCTCCCCGTTCCTTAAAAGTCAAACCCGACTCCGATGTAGCATCCGACCTTCTTCGAAATGCTCGACCAGTGGATGTCGGCCCTTATGGGACCGATGACGGAATTGTAGGCATACTCCAGACCGGCTCCCAAAGAGAACGAGTCCGCATCCGTCATGTTTTCAAACTCCATGGCCGAGTCCGCCACGTTCACGATGGCCGTGACGTAATTGTTCCTTGCCACCTTGAAGCGGAAATCGCTGCCCGCCACTACAAGAAACTTGCCCCGGGCGGCGGCATTGGTAACCCCCATGAAAGGAATCTGCTGATCGAAATACCTCCCGGCAATCCTGCCTCCTATCACATTTATATATGGAGAAGGCACGTCGTTTCCGAACAGGAACCGTCCGCTCACGAAGGGCAGCACGGCGAAATCGCCGATGCGCGCCACCGTCTTGAAATCCATTTTAACCGTATGGAAAGCGCTGATTTTCTCCCTCAGTCCGCCGAACACCCACGACCAGTCGAAATTGAAACGCGTGCCTTTGGAAGGGAAATACCCGTCATCGAAAGTGTCTCCGCAGCGGCGCAGGAAAGCCGACAGGTAAACGTTCTTTTTCAGATTGACATAATCGGCCATTGCCCCGCCGTTGCGGACCATCAGGGAACCCAGTCTGTAGTAGTCGCTCCTTATGCCGGTGTTAAGATTCATGCTCTTCCAACGCATGTTTGAAAGATAGGTCTCGAAGCGGTTGTTGTAATAGGAAATGTTGAACAGGTTCTCTCCGAAACTGAACTTGTTCCTTTCCACATACTTGACAGAGGCCGACGCATTGACCGTCACCCCCGTGGAAGTTTTGTAATAGTAAACTACCTTGGCATAGGGATTGGAACCGATCTTCCCCGTCAGCGACAGCGCATGTCCTCTGAGATTGTGGACGTTGAATCCGAGGTTGAGAAGGACTGCCACGATTTCATCCGAATCCGCCCTCATCCCCACGCCCAGATGGTTTATCGGGCCTTTCCTGCAATGGAACTTGAGCCTGAACGGCTCCTCACGCCCCGACAGCTCGTAGGTCACATAGTCAAAAGCCTTGGTGCCGTATATCGTGGCGACCGCGTCATCGATCCGTGCGGCATCCATCCGCTGCCCGGCCTTGATTCCGATCCGCTCCATGAGGTAAAGGCTTTCCGCATCGCTCACCCCCTCTATCTCGACCCCTGAAATCAGGACCTTGTCATCGAGAAGATTATAGGCATGCCTTCCCTGATAGACAAGGGAATCCCGACCCACGGCGGCTTTGATCTCCGCCAGAGGCCCTTCCTGCGCTTTCGCGGCGGCGTAGCCTCTTCTTATGAGAGTGTCGATGCTCGCGGGGTCGAAGCTGAGCATGTTGTAGCCCGTCAGCTCCGGCTTTATCGTAACATCGGCCAAAGGCACGTTGTTCTCGTAGGAAGCCCTGCCGAGCATGTCCGAACCCTGCATGAGGATGTCGGACAGGTTCTTGAGTTCATCGTAGCTCTTGTATCCGCTGCTCAGGTCAACTCCTATCACATAGTCCGCACCGAGATTCCTGGCTATGTCCGTGGGATAATTGTCCCGCATTCCCCCGTCCAGGAGCACCATGCCGTTTTCATTTACCGGAGTGAACAGTCCCGGAATGGCCATGGTGGAACGCAGGGCCGAGTTCAGCCTGCCGGAATACCATATCTTGGCCTTTCCGCTGACCATCTCGGTGGCCACGCACACGAACGGGACAGGCAGTTCCCAGAAAGGCATGTCGTCCTGATACCCGGCGGTGAGCGAACTGAAGAGATTGTTGACGTTCTGCCCGTAAACGAAACCGGAAGGCAGGCTTGACAAAAGGTTGTCCTTGACCTGCGCCCGGACATCCTTCCGGTCCTGCACCCCGAGGTGTATGTCATCCATCTGGTGCATAAGCCCTTTGAGCTGGCCTCTTTTTCCGGCCGCCCTTTTGCCGAACTCCGGCATCGCATAGAAGAAAGGCATGGAAAGCAGGTATGTGCGCTTGTACTCCTTTTCGGAATACGGTATGAAATCGGCCGGCACATTGTCGCTGAGCTCCATTCCCCAGTCGAGAGTCCTTATGATGCTGTCTATCTGGGACGAGCTGTAGCCGAGGCTGTACATTCCGCCCATGAGGCCGCCCATGCTGGTGCCCATGACTATATCGACAGGGATTTTCATCTCCTCGAGCTGCCTGAACACCCCGATGTGGGCCGCCCCCTTCGCTCCTCCGCCGCTCAGGACGAGCGCGACCGTCGGACGCCTGCCGCGGATGGAATCCAGTTTGGCGCGGATGGCATCGACGGCCATGCTGTCCCGTCCCGCATCCATCCCGTAGCTGTATGTCTGTCCCGAAGAAGACGGGGAACAGAAAGCCAGAACGGCAAAAAAAGACAGAATAAGCGAGATTATCTTTTTCATAGCGATTCCCGGTGTTTTCCTGCCAGCATTCCGCAGGCCGCATATATGTCTTCGCCGCGCGAAGCCCGGATGGTCGCGGTGATACCAGCACGCGACAGCCTGTCCCTGAAGCTTTCCATGACAATGTCCGGAGAACTGACATGGGGAAAATCCGGAATCTTATGGAAACGGATGAGATTGACCCGGCATTCAAGTCCTCTGAACAGACGGATGAGCGCATCCGCATGGCGCTTGCTGTCGTTCAGCCCGAAAAACATGGTGTATTCGAAACTGACCCGTCTCTGTCCGTGGAAATCATACTCCTTTATGAGATCGACCACTTTGTCCAAAGGGTAGGAATTCTGCACCGGCATAACGGAAGCCCGTTCATCCGGGAAGGGATTGTGCACGCTCACGGCCAGATGGCACCTTGTTTCATCCAGATACTTCTTCAGATTGGGCAGCACCCCCACCGTCGAAAGAGTTATCCTCTTGGGACTCCAGCCGAAGCCCCAGTCCGCAGTGAGGACATCTATCGCCCTTTTCACATTTTCGTAATTGTCAAGAGGCTCGCCCATGCCCATGAACACGGCATTGGTCAGAGAATCCTTTTCATCGACGGAAACGAACTGCGAAAGAATGTCCGCCGCCGACAGATTGCCGTGGAAACCCTGCCGTCCCGTCATGCAGAACCTGCATCCCATCCTGCATCCGGCCTGGGAAGATACGCAGAGGGTTTTCCTGTCCTGTTCGGGAATCATAACCGCCTCCACCGAGCTTTCTTCCGGCTCCGTGTCGGCATCCGACATATTGAGCCCCCGGCGGAGCGAACACCGCACGGGAAAAAGATACTTCTTGGTTCCGTCCGAAGACAGCTGGCATGCCGAAGGAACGGAAACACCGGTTCCGCACAATTCCGAGAGAGCTTTCCTGCCCGTCTTGGAGATGTCCGTCATGCCGTCGATATCCGCAGCCTTTTTTTTGTACAGCCACACGGCCAGCTGCTTCCCGGCAAAGGCAGGCAATCCGGCAGAAACAGCTATCTCCCTGAGCTCGTCAGGCGTCTTTCCCAAAAGTGTCACCATGGCATCGTTCCCTATTTCGGCAAAAATACTCAAAATCCCAAACAAGAAGAAGACCGGCATCCTTTTAAGTAAACAACCGGCTCTCCGCAAGCGGCAGAACCCTATCGCCGGCACAAAAAAAGGCCCCGGCACGGGATGCCGGAACCGTATGAATAAGGTCAGCTAAGAGTTATCATTTGTCGTACACTGCCCGGGCAGAATACTTCTGAGTATTATTTTTATATAATTCAGAACTATGATAACGCGTTTCACTTATACTAGTAGTATTGAACTCCGCGGCGAATAATGATCCATCTCTTATCCAATATGTACAGAATGATGGATTCGTAGACTGAGAATGCTTAGGAAGGAAAATGCTGTCGCCTGTTTTTTTGCTCCTTACAATAACCCCAACTCCAAAATCATTAGACGGTATCCACGTGCAGTTCTTTATAAGTTCGTCCATCTCATCCCTAGTAGGCAATCTCCATCCTGACTCTAAAGTCGACTCTGCTTTCAGGGCCTCACTTTGAATGATTTTGCTCCCGATCTTTGTAGGTCCGCCAGCCCCTACATCCTGCCGCGCCCATTTCACGCTCAGTCCCAAGTCCGCCGGACCCGTCTGTTCTTCAGCGACAAGGTCAGCGGGATAGTAATATACCTCCTTT
>CAYTYL010000088.1:0-6572 GCA_964441715.1 uncultured Muribaculaceae bacterium | reverse complement strand
CGACAGCTGGGATACGGCGGAATGGCTTTGCAGCAACACGGAATGCAACGGAAACATCGGGGTTAAAGGAGTCTCCTACCCCGGCTTCTATGCGGTGTGCGCTGCGATGTGCGGACACCCCGCCATAAAGGCAGTTTCTCCGCAAGCCCCGGTAACAGATTGGTTCACAGGAGATGACCTCCACCACAACGGAGCGCTTGCCCTCAATGATGTCTGGAACTTCGGACGCTTTTTCTTCAGAGAAAGACCCCGCCCCGGGTCAAGAGTCCTGCCCACAAGACGGGAAGAATGCAGCGACATCTACAGGTTTTTCCTCAAAAAAGGACCCCTTCCCGCCATCTTCGGACCTATGGTAAAAACGGGAGGCTTCTGGAAAGATCTGGCCGCACATCCGGATTACGACAGCTTCTGGAAGGAACGCGACATCGCTTCCGTACTTGGTCAAAGGCAGATTCCCGGAGGATTTCCCGCCATGCTCATCGTAGGAGGATCGTTCGATGCCGAAGACCTGCACGGGCCTCTCGCCTGCTACGAAAGCGTCAGCGACAGAGAGAACAGCTATCTGGTCATAGGCCCGTGGGGGCACGGCTCATGGTGCCGCAGGAAGTTTGACCACATTGCAGGAGCGGCCATGGCGGACGGGCTTTCCGGGCATTTCCTCGACAACATAGAGTTTCCGTTTTTCGAATATTTCCTTGAAGGAAAAGGCGTAAAGCCTTCGGGCAAGGTAACGCTTTTCCCTTCAACGGCCACAGCCTACGTTTCCACGGCCACAGCCTACGCTTCACCGGCCCGCAGCCACTCAAGGCGGAAGTCCGGCATTCCCGCTCCAATAGTTTCGGAAACCTGGCCTCCTCACACACGGTCCGTAAGGCGGCTTTACTTCAACGGGGACGGAAAGCTGTCCGCCAGGCCGTCAGGGCACGGAAATCTTAAGAGCTACTTCTCCGACCCGTCGAAACCGGTTCCGGCCTGCCGGAGAGCTCCCTTCCTGGACGGGCAATACATGGCGGCCGACCAGTCCTTCGTTTCCGGACGCAAGGACGTCGCCGGTTTCAGCACCGGCAGAAACAGAGAGCCCATGACGGTGGCGGGCACGGTAAAGGTTTCCCTGTGCGTGGCAGCAAGCTCGGATGACGCAGACATCGTAGTAAAGCTCATAGATGTCAGGCCGGACGGATACAAGATGCTCGTCAGAGGGGAGATAATGCCGTTGCGCTACAGAAACTCCCTTTCCGACTCTGAAGCCCTGCCCAAAAACACTCCCGTACGGGTGATGGTGGAGCTGAAAGGCATAGTGCACACCTTTCTTCCGGGACACAGGATTCTCATGCAGATTCAAAGCAGCTGGTTTCCCCTTTTCAGAGCGAATCCCCAAAAGTATTCCGCAAATCCGTACACCGATTTCCAAGGTACGGAGATTGCCGCCGTATCCATCTGCACGGGTGAAGACAATCCCTCATACATGGAACTTCCGATTCTGTAGCGGAACTTTTCCGCGTTCCGCGGCGGGATCCGTCGGCATACCGCATCCGCATCATCATTTGTACAAATTGAAGTTTTTTTTATCCAAACGGGAACATTCGGCAGAGAAGAGCCTGTTTTTCATTTCATTTGCGTGTTGACTTAAGAGAGCGATGACAAAGGGAACCATATTGACGATAACCGGAAGCGACAGCACCGGAGAATCCGGAATCCAGGCGGATATAAGAATCATTTCCGATCTGGGCTGCGCAGCCGTGTCAGTGATTACCTCCATCACGGTTCAGAACACAATCGGCATTCAGGACTTTTTCGATCTGCCCCCTCAGGTGGTATCTGCGCAGGCGGAAGCCATCATGAACGATGTCCAGCCCGAAGTGGTCAAAATCGGCATGCTCAGAAATGCCGAAACCATAGACGCGGTCGCACGGATACTCGGCAGATACAAAGCCCGCCATGTCATTTATGATCCGGTTTTGTTTTCAAGCAGAGGCCAGAGGCTCATCAGCGAAGAGCTCGTAAGCCTGATACGGCGCAGGATTTTCCCGCTGTGCGACGTTATCGCCGTTTCCCGCAGCGATGCGGCCGAACTGCTCGGCGGCGAGAACAAGAACGGCATCTGCTACATGGACGACAAGATCTACCACGGACTTTCCAACGTATTCACTTCCTCCCTTGCCGTCTTTCTGTGCAAAGGTTACGGCCTGGAAGAAAGCGAAAAGAAAGCCAGAGAGTACAGTCTGAACCAAAGATCCCTCACCACGGCACTTCAGGGCAGGGCCAGCCAGCTCTACAACGCTTTCCTCAGACTGCTGGCCGAAGAGAAGCCCTGCGGAGAAAATGTGGCCGATTACGCTGAAAGGCTCAACGTGAGCAGCCGCTACCTCGGCCAGGTGTGCAGGCGCATAGCCGGTGACAGTCCGAAGACCATAATCGACGGGCACGTGACGGGAAGAATCATTTCATTGCTCAAGGCAGGCGACAAGAACATCCAGGAGATAGCCGACATTCTGGGTTTTTCTTCGCAGGCCCATCTGTCAAAATTTTTCAGAAAGGAGACCGGAATGTCTCCCAGCGAGTACAGGAAAACAATGGATAAAACAGATTGATATGGAAGACAGACAGACTTTGAACAGAAATCTCGCCCAGATGCTGAAGGGCGGAGTAATCATGGACGTCACGACTCCCGAACAGGCCAAGATTGCAGAACAGGCCGGAGCATGCGCCGTAATGGCTTTGGAAAGAATCCCGGCCGACATCAGGGCAGCCGGCGGAGTATCGAGGATGAGCGATCCCAAGATGATAAAGGGCATCCAGGCCGCCGTCAGCATTCCGGTAATGGCCAAGTGCCGCATAGGGCACATAGCTGAAGCTCAGATACTTGAAGCTATCGAGATAGACTACATCGATGAAAGCGAAGTGCTTTCCCCTGCCGACAACATATACCACATCGACAAGACGAAGTTCAAGGTACCCTTCGTATGCGGCGCCAGAAATCTGAGCGAGGCTCTGAGAAGGATAGCCGAGGGCGCGACAATGATAAGGACAAAGGGAGAGCCCGGAACAGGCGACGTGGTGCAGGCCGTCAGCCACATGCGGCTGATGCAGGCCGAGATAAGAAGGCTTGCCAACATGGCGGAAGACGAGCTTTTCGAAGCGGCCAAACAGCTGCAGGCCCCCTATGACCTGGTCAGATACGTGCATGACAACGCCAAGCTTCCCGTAGTCAACTTCGCGGCCGGAGGCGTTGCGACTCCTGCCGATGCGGCGCTCATGATGCAGCTCGGAGCGGAAGGAGTTTTTGTAGGCTCAGGCATTTTCAAGAGCGGCAATCCTGCAAAAAGAGCCTCCGCAATCGTACAGGCCGTCACGAACTACAATGACCCCGTTAAACTCGCCGAACTGAGCGAAGACCTCGGACCGGCCATGGTCGGAATCAACGAAGAGGAGATAAAGCTTCTCATGGCAGAAAGAGGCCAATAGACGCAGAGAGGAAAACAGTATGAGAATAGCCGTAATGGCTCTGCAGGGAGCTTTCGCCGAGCACAGGAAGATGATTGAAAGCCTCGGCGCAGAGAGTTTTGAAGTACGCCGGCTTTCAGACTGGGAGCAGTCCAAGGACGGACTGATTCTTCCCGGAGGAGAATCCACGGCACAGCTGAAACTCCTTAAGGAACTTGATCTGCTCGCCCCCGTAAAGGAGGCTGTCAAGAACGGTCTGCCCGTGTACGGCACCTGCGCAGGCCTTATTCTTCTGGCCAAGAAAGTGGAAGGAGAAGATTTCAGCAGAATCTCCACCATGGACATGGAAGTCGTCAGGAACGCCTACGGAAGGCAGCTGGGAAGTTTCAGCACCGAAGCGGATTTCGCAGGACTGAAAGACGTAAAAATGGTCTTCATCAGAGCTCCATACATAGAGAGAGTATACGGGAAGACTCAGATACTTGCGGAGACGGGAGGCCACATAGTGGCGGCCAGGGAAGGAAAGCAGCTTGCGACCTCCTTCCACCCCGAAATCAGCGATGACAACAGAGTCCACAAGTACTTTCTGGACATGGTGGCCGGACTTGTCTGACCGGACGGAGTCCTACGCAGCCGCCGCTGTCCGCCCGGTGCAATATAAACCTAAAGAAGGTGACTAATCAGTCAATAAGATTAGCCACCTTCTTATTTCTGACAATCCGCAGCTCCGGACATGCTTAGAGCAGACGGACTATCACCGTCACCTTCAGATGAGGATAGACGTTGAGTTTGTCCATCACCTCGTCCAGATCGCTGTCTTCATGGACCTGCGAAATCTTTATGACATCATCCGTGCTTCCGGAATAGATTTCAGGCTTTCCATGGAAAAAGGCTCCGAGATCGCACCTCACACCGACCCGCTTTTTAGGGACGGCCCGGCAGCCGAATCCGAGGCCGAGATAGGGACGGAAAGATTTGACCTTGACACCGCCATGCACGTCTCCATTGGCATCCACCTTCAGTTCATAATCCTTTATATAGACGGCGGCATCACCGACAGCTGACGCGATATCGTCGCAGTGACCGTCCAGTTTCGCCAAAGTGG
Organism: uncultured Muribaculaceae bacterium; assembly: GCA_964441715.1. Taxonomy (GTDB): domain Bacteria; phylum Bacteroidota; class Bacteroidia; order Bacteroidales; family UBA932; genus Cryptobacteroides. The sequence continues at coordinate 2,023 of CAYTYL010000088.1, read as the reverse complement.
ACCCGCCCACTCCGAAACCGGCCGTAACGCTGAGCCAGTTGAGAGGATAGAAATCGACCATGGCATCGAAGGTGGTACGCTTGGCATCGACACCGATGCTGATGGGATATTCACGGGAAATTCCGGCAACCGTAGCGGTGACATCAGCGTCATAATCCAGGTCAAGAGAAGGGAAAACATTAAGTCCGGCTCTGACGCCGACCCAGCGCGTAAGGTTCGTACCCACGCTGAGAGATCCTCCCTGTGTTCCGGCGGAAACACCGACAGAGAGGTGATTTGCAATACCGTAGAACGGTTCCTGCGCAGCTGCCGCAACTGTGAAAGAAAGCATTGCGCAGATAAACAATAACTTTTTCATAAAAAGGTCAGAATGGTTTTTCCAAATATAGACAAATTTATGCGTTCGGCAATGGCAACATCCGGGAGACCTCCGGACATTGCTCATCCGGAGCTGTGGTGAATAAGAGAAACCTCCGAATCAAGCGATTCAGAGGTTTCTCATGTGCTCCCTTAGGGGCTCGAACCCTAGACCCCGGCATTAAGAGTGCTGTGCTCTACCAACTGAGCTAAGGAAGCATTTTTCGTGTGACCCGTTCGGGGCTCGAACCCGAGACCCCCACATTAAAAGTGTGATGCTCTACCAACTGAGCTAACGAGTCCTCCTTTGTCCCAAATGGGTTTTCCCAAATCGGGATTGCAAATATAGAGTCCTTCCTGTAATATTCCAAATTTTTTTCATCTTTTTTGCAACGCATCCGTCATGCCCGATGCGCATGCCTACTCAAACCTGACATTTGCCTTTATAAGATTCAGGAACTCGTTTCTGGTGCGCGCATCCTTGAGGAATATGCCGGAGAAAGCGGAGGTAGTCGTCATGGCGTTCGACTTCTCCACTCCCCTTATCTTCATGCACGTATGCATGGCCTCTATCACTACCGCCACTCCAAGAGGGTGAAGCGACTCCTGGATGCAGTCGCGGATCTGGACCGTAAGACGTTCCTGAACCTGCAGGCGGCGGGCAAAAGTGTCCACGACCCTGGCAATTTTGCTAAGACCGGTAATCTTGCCGTCCGGGATATACGCCACATGTGCATGGCCGAGAAAAGGAAGCATGTGATGCTCGCACATCGAGTACAGTTCAATATCCTTTACGAGAACCATCTGCTGGTACTCCTCATCGAAAAGGGCCGACTTGATGATCGCCTCGCCGTTCTGGGCATATCCCTGAGTGAGGAACTGAAGCGCCTTTGCCACTCTTTCCGGAGTTTTGAGCAAACCTTCCCTGTCAGGGTTCTCCCCCAACAGTCCCAAAATCTCTTTCACATGAGCGGAAATCTGCCTTGTAGTATCCTCATCGTAATGTTCCTCTTTCACGTATCCCATTGCCTTGAAATTTGAATTTGCAAAAATAGCAAAAAATCTATCCTCCTTCTGTTTTTTTCATTATATTTGCCGCCCATTGCGGAAGGGATTCGCCAACGCATTGGAAGATTGAAGTTTAACCTATAACATATTTCAAGATGTATTGGACGCTTGAACTCGCCGGAAGACTTGACGATGCACCATGGCCGGCCACCAAAGAAGAACTCATTGATTATGCAAACCGCTCCGGGGCACCGGAAGAGGTTATAGAGAATCTGCAGGAGCTGGACGATGACGGAGACGTCTATGAAAGCATCGAAGACATCTGGCCCGACTACCCTACCAAAGACGACTTCTTCTTCAACGAGGATGAGTATTAAATATTCTTAAGGTCTAAGAATCTAGATACTTTACCTGCATCGGGGACACAGCCGGAAAGCTGCCCCGATGCAGTTTTTTGCAATCTGGTGCGATTTGGCCGAATCTTTACTTGCCAAACTACTTACCAAATAAGTTACCATAACCTGGTCCGACAGACTTTTCGGGTGAACTAAAAACAAACAGTTGTCTTTGCAACATAATAACAAAGAAAGGCCGAATGAATGGAACCGGTTCTGAACGATTATCACAAAAAAGTAAACGCAATCAAACTCCAGTCGAT
>CAYTYL010000087.1:0-6685 GCA_964441715.1 uncultured Muribaculaceae bacterium | reverse complement strand
ACTTAACTTTTTCTACGATTTCTACTAATCTCCACCTCTTGGTCTTGCTGAGAGGGCGCGTTTCCATGATGCGGACCGTGTCGCCTTCGCTGCATTCGTTCTTGGCATCCTCCGCCACGAACTTGGTGGTCTTCTTTACGAACTTGCCGTACATCGGATGTTTCTCCCTGGACTCGGTAGCAACGATTATAGTCTTGTCCATCTTGTTGCTGACGACAACACCGATTCTTTCCTTACGAAGATTTCTTTCCATAAATCTTATCTTGATTAGTTCTGTTCTTTCTGTTTCTGAGCGAGGACGGTCAGCATGCGAGCGATGTCGCGGCGGGTTTTCCTAATCTCAGAGGTGTTTTCCAATGGAGAAACGGCGTGGTTGATTCTCATCGTGTCAAGATTGGCCTTCTCCGTTCCGATACGGTCCTGCAGATCCGCAATGGACATTTCGCGTATTTCAGAAATTTTCATTTTCTCTACCGTTAATTATTCAACATAGTCCCTGCGCACGACGAACTTGGTGGCGACAGGAAGCTTGTGGGATGCGAGACGCATCGCGTCCTTGGCAACCTCAAGCGAAACGCCCTCGGCCTCGAAGAGAATACGGCCCGGAGTGATGGGGCACACATAACCCTCGACATCTCCCTTACCTTTACCCATACGGGTTGAAAGAGGTTTCTTGGTAATAGGCTTGGCAGGGAAAACTCTAATCCAAATCTGACCTTCACGGTTCATACGACGTGAGATTGCCTGACGGGCAGCCTCAATCTGCTGCGCTGTAAGCCAGCAGTTTTCGAGATTCTTCAAACCGAAAGAACCGAACGCAAGCTGGTTTCCCCTCTGGGCATTCCCTTTCATGCGGCCCTTCTGTTCTCTTCTGAACTTGGTTTTCTTTGGTTGTAACATTGCTGTATTACTTTTAATTCTTTGTCGTAAATTTCCTAAAACCTTGAGCTTCAGCTGGTTGGGCGTACTTCACTCGTAATTTAGGATTGCAAAGTTAGCAATTTTTTTCTTAAACAAAACATATCCGAAAAAAATTTTCATCTTTTTCGACACAAAAAACAGATACCCATCTATCGGCCCCTCAACCTGTTACAAACTTCATTACTTTTTAAAAGCGTCATTTTTCTACATCGCATCTCCGGACGTAATTCGAGTCCTGCCATATCCGAAAAAAAGAGCTTGCCGCAGGCTGTTGCATTTTTTTTGCATGGACAGGTCGCTGACAATGAAGGAAAGGTTTCTCATATCGCTGCTTCTGCTTGCGGCGTCCTGTGCCGCGGCGTCAGGACAGGAGGGCAATTTCCTGCGCTACAAGGTGGAAAGAGGAGACACGGTCTATGTCGGGAGCATCGCTCCGGCGGTGAAATATGCGGCGGGGAGCGGGCGATACTGGAGAAAACAGTCAAGGCTGCTCTACAACTTCAGCAAAACCTACCCTTACGCACTTGAAGCGAAACGCCTGATAAAGGAAGTCGATAATGAGATAGACGGGGAGAACATGAAGCGCAGAAAGAAAGAGAGGTACATAAACGCCATCCAGAAAGAGCTCATGGACAGATACGAACCCGTCCTTCGCAAGATGACCGTCTCACAGGGGAAGCTGCTGATAAAGCTGATAGGACGGGAGACCGGTCTCACACCCTACGAAATAATACACGACTACAAGAACGGGGCGGCGGCGAACACCTGGCAGGCGATAGCACGACTGTTCGGCGGAGACCTGAAGAAAAGGTATGACCCCTTCGGAGAAGACAAGGATACGGAATACCTTGTAAAGAAATGGGAGGACGGGCAGTATCCGGCCCTGTACATGTCGGTTTTCGGCAAGCCTCCGCAAATACCGGTGATAGACCCTGACTACGGCGACGTTAAACGACGGACAGAGTCTCGCCGTCAAAAACAGCGTAATGTGAAGACTCCATCCAATCCTTGAGAATTACGAAATCCGAACCTTCGGGGAGCTTGAGCCTTACCGAAGTGTGATAATGTCCGAAAATGAAGTAGTCCACCCGGCGCCGCGAAGCTATGGCCTCGCAATAACGGTAAAGGGGTTCGGACGCACCCTTGAAAGCATAGGGAATGTTCTTTGCCAGCCGGCTGTTCCGCGACCACCCTTTTCCAAGACGGAAGGCTATCCATGGATGAAGAGCGGAAAACATGGCCTGCAGGAATCTGTTGTTGAAACCCCATTTCATGAGTTTATACAGCTTCATGCCCTTGCCGAGCCCGTCTCCGTGTCCAAGACAGAAGATCTTTCCTCCGATTTCACTTATGTACGGCTGCCTCAGCACCCTCATTCCGAGTTCGGAGAAATAGCTGTAGCACCATGCGTCATGATTGCCGGGAAAAAAATAAACCTTCACTCCGGCATCCATGAGATCAATCAGTGCGGCGAAAACACGCACATAGCCACGGGGAACCACATCCCGGTACTCGTACCAGAAATCCCAGATGTCGCCAAGGAGATAAAGCGCATCCGTCCTGTCCGGGGGAACGGATTTGAGGAAGGAAACGAACCTCGCTTCCCTGTCCTTCATGTCGTGGACATCAAGCCCGAGATGGACGTCCGATACGAAATATGAGAGGCTGCGTGCCGTCATGCGCTATAGAAAGACGAAAATCAGGACGGCGGCCAAAACGCAGTAAAGGGAGAACCAGGAGAGTTTCGCCCTGCGGACAATGGCGACCATGGCTTTGCAGGCGAAAAGGCCCGAGGCAAAAGCGGCCAGAGCCCCCAGCAGCAAAGCTGTCATTCCCACTCCGCCCTCGGCTGCAGGAGCGCCTCCGGCCATTTCAAGCAAGGACAGACACTGTTCGCCGATTATGGGGACCAATACCATGAGAAAGGAAAACTGCGCCATGACATCGCGCCTGACTCCGCAGATGAGTCCCGTGGCGATGGTAGTGCCGGAGCGGGAAAGTCCCGGAGCGACAGCGAAAGACTGCCCGACCCCCACGATTAATGCCTGGAGATATGAAATTCCGTTCCTGTGGTCCGCCGCACCGGCCTTTTTAGGCGCAAGGGACAGATGGTCGGAGAGGAAAAGCAGGAATGCGGTGACAAGCAGACATACCGCCACCGTGTCGAGATTGTCTCCGAACAAGACCTCTACCTTGTCCTTGAAGAAAAGCCCCACGACCGCTATCGGAATCATGGAAACGATGATCTTGCACACATAGTCGGTCTCATCGTTGTATTTGAATCTGAACATCCCTTTAAGAAGAGCCAGAATCTCTTTCCGGAAGACAGCTATCGTGCTGACCACCGTAGCGAAATGGACAGTCACCGTGAAATCCAGAAATCCCTCGGGATCGGCACCGACAAGTTCCCTGAAAATCATCAGATGTCCGCTGCTGCTCACAGGCAGAAATTCGGTCAGCCCCTGGACTATGCCGAGGACAATCGCTTGCCACCACTCCATAGCTACCTGTCTTTTTTAGGCAGCCTCATGATGGCGGCCACCTCCATCACGATGCCGAAGATTATCACCACGGGCGCGACGTAGAGCCTCCTGAAACTGAACATCGCGGTATTGAACACGGCGGGATCCTTGCTGCCCCCTCCCGACAGGAGCACATAGCCGAAAATCATGACGACTACGCCTGCAATCATCAGCATCAAGCCCTTGCGGGTTATCGGCATCATATTTTTTTCTTCCATCATCTATGAATATAATTCGTCCTTGTCCATTGCCACAAGCCTGCCTATCACGAAATACGTGCTGAGCACGCAGATCAGGATGCCGGCGGCCGTCACGATGCCCATGACCATCAGCAGATGGTCGAGCCTGAAGATTTCAAACAGTCCGGCGAACTGGGCCTTGATGAAATACAGCATGGCGACTATCATCACTATCGCGATCATCGAAGAGAACAGGCCCATCAGCGCCGCCTTGAGCAGGAAAGGCCCGCGTATGAAGGAATCGGCGGCACCCACAAGCTTCATGGTATGGACTATGAAGCGCCTGTCATAGAAACTCAGCCTCATCGTATTGTTGATCAGCACGAAAGAGATGAACATGAGCACGGCTATGAACACGATTATCACCAAGGTGATCTTCCCGAGGTTCGCGTTAAGGGACTCTACCAGAGACTGCTGGTACACCACTTCGTCCACGAGAGGGGAACTTTTTATCTTTTTCTCGACGACCTTCACGCTGTCCGCCGACACATAGGCGGCATTGAGAGTCACGTTTATGGAGACCGGAATGGGCGAAGTTTCGAATACCTTGAGGAAATCTTCGCCGAGCAGGTTCTCCATTTCCCTTTCTCCCTGCTCCCTGGAAATGTATTCCGTGCCGCGGATGCAGGGGAGGGAATCCAGTTCCGCCTCAAAGGCAAGGGCCTCTGACTCCGTCACTTCCGGGTTGAGCATCACTCCTATGGTCATGTTTTCCTTGAAATAGTCGGACACGCTGCGGGTGTTGACCAGCATGAGGCTTCCGACTCCGACGAGGAAAAGGACGAGACTGATGCTCACAAGCGACGAAACATAGGCGCCCGCGATTCTCTTTTTGATTATTTTATTTTCCTTTCCGGCCATTCTATCGCAAAGATAATGAATAAAAAATATTTCAAGAATTTTCACTAACTTTGTAGTCTTAAGGAGTGTAAAATATATGGGAGATACCGCTAAGAGAGTACTGTTCGTCAATTCCGAGATTTTTCCTTACCTGCCGGAAAGCCACGAGGCGCACATAGGCAGATACCTTCCCCAGGGAATCCTTGAAAGGAAGAAGGAAATCCGTTCGTTCATGCCCAGATACGGGTGCATAAACGAAAGGAAGAACCAGCTCCACGAAGTAATCCGTCTGTCCGGCCTGAACATAGTCATAAACGATGTCGACAGGCCTATGGTCATAAAGGTGGCATCCATTTCAGCCGCCCGCATGCAGGTCTATTTCATAGACAACGACGACTACTTCAAAAGAAAGCACACCTACTCCGATGAAGACGGAGTGTTTTACGCCGACAATGCGGAAAGGGCCGTCTTTTTCGCAAGAGGCGTGCTGGAGACCGTCAAGAAACTGCGCTGGGCTCCCGACATAATCCACTGTCACGGATGGATCTCGCACATCGTGCCCCTTTTCCTCAAAAAGGCTTACAAGGACGATCCCATCTTCGCGTCCAGCAAGGTTGTGCTGTCCCTGTACAATGACACGCCCGATGCCAGGTTCTCCGATGACTTCAGCAAGATAGCCATGTACGGCGGAGTCTCCGCAGAAGACGTTAAACTGCTTGAAGACCCCACTGGCATAAATCTTGCGAAAACAGCTGCCTTGCAGAGCGACGGCATCATCCTGTCCGACGACAAAGTCAACGGCGAAGTGGTCTCGTTCTGTGAAAATCTGTCGGTTCCCATGCTCAGATACAATGGGCACTCAATGGAGGACGGCAGCTGGATTGATGAGTATAATTCTTTTTACGATCAGCTTTAAGCAATGAATTTCCGCTTTTTGAGCATAGTCGGATTATGCGCGGCAGGCATTTCATCCTGCGTGGATGTCAACAACAGCCTCGGTTCCGACTTTCTGGCCAAAAATCAGCAATATGAAATCTACACGGCCGAATTTCCGATAGAGGACATCCGCATGGAAAGCCCCGACGAGCTGTCGGGGGTCAGTTCGTACCGCTTCACCATCGGAGCCGTAAAGGACGAACTTTTCGGGCTCACCACAAGGTCCACATGCTTCACTCTGGTCCCCGTACAGAAGTCTCTCGATTTCGGAAAAGAAGGCACGAGGGTATTCAAACAATTCCACTTCTCGGCTCCCATGGACACGGTATCGTGCGAAAACGCGAACCAGCGGCACATAATCCAGAATGTCAACGTCTATGAAGTTTCGGAATATGTGGACCTGTCCAAAGCGGACCAGATCGTAAGGCACGGCACTTCGAGGATAACGAAAGCCGTCCCCGTATATGACGGAGGAGACTCGCTGTCATTTGACTTCTCGGAAGAATTCGCCCTCAAATACATGGGAATCAGGAGCGGGGACCTGGACAGCATCGCGACCTATTCCAGAAGATTTCCCGGAATATACCTTGACGTCGACGCACCTTCCGGCAACGGAGGAAGGATCAACATGTTCAAGCTCCCGATAGACGTTTCGAACAGCTACATATACGGAAGCTACGCAGCCCTGAAGTTCAGTGCGGAATATGAAGGAAAAGGAGTAGTGGACACCACTTTCTATTTCACGCTCGGCAACCTTGACCTATACGACTTCGCCAATGTCACATCCACTTCCGTGTCGGATTACCCTCAGGCGGCATACAACATGAGTTCAAGCGAGTCATCAGCAATGGCCGGAGCGGCAGGCGAAAGGTTCTACATGGAAGGCGGAAAAGGACTCAAGCCCGTGATAAAAGCATCGGCCTTGAGAGAAAAGCTTCTGGAGGAAGTCTCCAGACACGGAAATCCCGATGAGATAATCATCAGCAAGGCGACCGTGAAACTGCCTTTCGTCTTCCCGGAAAACTACGAGGACATGGAGTTCTACCCGACCACGATGAGCCCCACGTGCAGAATAGAGGGCAATGACGGCTCCGTGACTTTCGGAAACCTTACGGATTCAAGCGTATCCACAGAGGATCAGGGCGATGTCAACAGGTCGACCTGCGTATATGCCCCGGATATAACGCACCATACGCAGCAGATCATCACCCTCTCCGACATAAGCAA
>CAYTYL010000086.1:6209-6828 GCA_964441715.1 uncultured Muribaculaceae bacterium | reverse complement strand
ACCTTCGTGAAGAAATACAACGAGACCAAGAAATATGCGATGATTCTCACCACCCAGGGAGACATGCTCCCGGCACCCGTCGTGACCGGCGACTCCACGCTGGACATCACCGATGACATCATCGCAGGGCTCAACGAAGAATACGTGAAGAACAAATCCAAGAAGAGCGACAGCAAGTAGTCCGAGGATGAAAAGATTCGCCCTGCTTATTCCGGTTTTCGCGCTGTGCGCAGTTCTCCTTACGCAGACAGCGGCAGCTCAGGGATACACACAGCCCCCCGTCACAGTCTCCAAAGACAAAGTGAGAGGCAACGACGGAAAGGTTTACTATGCCCACGCGGTCATGGAAAAACAGACACTGTTTTCCATAGCACACGCCTACGGGGTAAGCGTGGACGATATCTGCAACGCAAACCCTGAACTCAACCTCAAAAGGGACGGACTCAAAAAAGGTGTCGTTCTTAAAATCCCCATGACGGCCGCCGGTACTCAGGCTGCGGGAGCGTCTTCCGAATCCGCCGAAAAGTCCGCAAAGGACGGCGCGAGGACAGCGAAAAACAGCGCGGAGGCGAAGAACTCAGGGGAGAAAGAAAGCGGCGCGAGGACGGAGAAAAGCAGT
>CAYTYL010000086.1:0-6199 GCA_964441715.1 uncultured Muribaculaceae bacterium | reverse complement strand
AAAAGACCGTACATGTCGTGAAATGGTATGAAGACATCGACGACATAGCACGGCTCTACGGAGTGTCCGTCACAGATATAATGAAAGCCAACAATCTGAGCTCCAGAAAGTTGAAGCGCAGGATGAAGCTCGTCATCCCAATTGCGGGCTCCACCGGAGACACTGCAGCGGCAGCAAACGGAGGCGGCGACGGGAAAGGGGACGCAGGACGTGCGGAGGAAAAGACGGACAGCACTGCTGCGTCGACGGGATTCTTCGACCTGTTCAGAGCAAAAAAGAATGCGGACGTGGCTCTCCTTCTGCCATTTGACTCAAAAGGCAACGGCAGCGGCATCAATCTCGACTTCTACAGCGGTTTCCTCATGGGACTGCGCAGCGCAGGCAAAGGAAGCGAGGACATCAACCTGAAAGTTTACGATGTGGCCGGAGGGCAGCTTCCTCCCTATTCGGAAATCCAGGACGCAGACCTGATAATCGGTCCCGTATCGGCCAAGGATCTGGGCAGGACGGCGGAAATGGATTCCCGTTCAGTACCCATAGTTTCTCCGCTTGACCAGAAAGCCGAAAGCCTCGTGGACGGGCATCCGTACTTCATACAGTCCCCCACTCCGCACGATGTGCAGTACAGGGATCTGGCCGAATGGATAAAAACGGACATGCGCTCCGGAGACAGAATCACAATCATCTCCGAAAAGGGCTCGGCCGACGCAACCGCCGCGAAGATCAATGAAATATTCAACGCGAAAGGACTGGCGTTCTCCCGATACTCCTACAACATTCTCGAAGGACGCAACGCTGTCCAGGGGCTGGAAAGCATCAGCACTGAAACCGGCTGCAACAGAATCGTGATCGCATCGGAAAACGAGGCATTTGTAAACGATGCCATACGAAACCTGAATCAGCTTGCATTCAAGAAATACCGGCTCGTCCTCTACAGTTCTTCCAAAATCAGGGCATTCGACACCATAGATGTGGAAACATTCCACACTCTGAACACGCACGTGTCCCTATCATATTACATCGACTATGATCTGCCCGCAGTCAGGCAATTCCTGCTGGAATACAGAGCCCTGTTCGGGACCGAACCTTCGCAGTTCGCATTTCAGGGACACGACATAGCAAGCTTCTTCACAAAGATGATGGAGAAATATGGAAGCCGTTGGTTCGAAAGGCTCGGCGAAACGGGAGAAGTGTCCGAACTTCAGAGCAATTTCCGTTTCGTGAAGAAAGACGGCGGAGGCTACCTCAACAACGCGGTCAGAAGAATCATCTACGAGCCGAACTACAAGATAAGGCTTGTAAACGAACCTTGACGGAAAACATCGGCTTTCAAACTCCGGAATCAGCTTTCATCCGGAATCAGCCTAGCGGCACGGCCGGCATCAGCTTTTCAGCAGAGCCTTGGCATTGGCTACGGCTTCCGGACTTATCGATGACCCGCTGAGCATACGGGCGATTTCCATGACTCTCTCATCTCCGCTGATTTCCCTTATGGAGGTGGCGGCTCTTCCGTCAGAAATATCCTTGGACACAAGATAATGTGCATTTCCCTTGGCGGCCACCTGGGGAAGATGGGTGATCGCAAACACCTGCATGTACTCCCCCATCCTGCATATCATGGAACCCATTTTGTCGGCCACGCTGCCGGACACTCCGGTATCTATCTCATCGAATATCATGGTGGGCATGGCAGTATAGCGTGCCATCATGAATTTCAGACAGAGCATTATCCTGGAAATCTCACCCCCGGAGGCGCACTTGGACACATCCGCCGGATTCCTGCCTGCGGCCGAGAAAAGGAAAGAAACGCTGTCCCTGCCATCGGAAGACAGCTCCCCTTCGGACAGGGAAACGCTGAAGACGGCCTGGCCAAGTTCCAGAGAACGGATGAGATCCTGCACGGCGGAAGAAAATGCCGGAGCGGCGGAGGCACGCGATTCATGCAGCTCATCGGCCAACTCCCTGAGTTTCATCCTGTCGGCATCTATCTTCTCATTGAGTTTCCTGAGCTTCTCCTCCAGCTCCTCTCCGCCGAGAACCATGGATGAGAGCCTGTCCCTTTCCTTGATCAGTGACGGAATGTCCGGGCAGCGGAACTTGCTTTTCAGGTCATACAGGAGAGCCATTCTTGCTTCTACGGCGGCCAGACGCTCGGGAGAGATGACCACCCCTGCCTCAAGAGTCCTGAGACTGTCCAGAATGTCATCGATTTCAAACCTGGCCGATTCCAGACGCTTGGACAAATCGGAAGCGCTCGAGACGAACCGCCCGGCCTTTTCGAGCAGCTTCGCCGCTTCCTTAAGCGAAGAGTCCACGGATTCCCGTCCGCTTTCTTCCTCACCCGGATCGAGAAGATTTTCGGCAGTGTAGAGACTGTCCCTTATCTCTTCGGCGTTGGCAAGGTTTTTCTGTTCCTCCTCTATCTCTTCAAGCTCGCCGTCCCTGAGCTTGGCGGCCTCCAGCTGGGCCAGACGGGACTCGTTGTAATCCTTCTGACGGCCCAGTTCCTCTATCTCCGCGCTCATCGCGGCAGCTTTCTTCTCATCGGCAGCCAAATCGGAATACAATATGCGGTACTTTGCGAGAAGCTCCCGGTTGCCGGCATAATAGTCAAGCAAGGAGAGCTGATACTTCTTGTCGGAAAGAAGCAGGTTCTGATGCTGGGAATGGATGTCGATGAGTCTCGAAGCGATGCGCGAAAGCAATGCCACCTGCACAGGTTCATCGTTCACGAACGAACGGGAACGGCCGCTCCTGTTCAGCACACGCCTTATCACCAGACGGCCGTCATTCCAGTCCAGATCCTCACTGTCGATGATGGAACGGACCGCATCGTCACCGGTCTCGAACTCCGCCTCCACTACACACGAATCTCCTCCCTCTCCGACCATGGAAGAATCCGCCCTGGAGCCGAGCACCAGGGAAACGGCACCCAAAAGAATGGACTTTCCGGCTCCGGTCTGCCCGGAAATAATGCTAAGACCCGCAGGAAATGAGATATCCAGCGAGTCTATAAGTACGAAATTCCGGACCTGAAGAGATTTCAGCATCGCCCCGGAACTTATTTCTGCTTCTGATCGGAAGTCTTTTCCTGATCGATAGCGTCATGCCCGGCCATGCGGTAGTAAAGCTCGCCTGCCTTGAACTCCTCTATCGCTATCAGAGCCGGCTTGGGCTGCTTTTCATAAAACTTGGAAATCTCAATCTGCTCCCTGTTTTCAAAAACTTCCTCCATCGTATCCCGTTCGTTCTTGAAATCGTCGAGCTTCTTGGTGAGCTCCTTTTTCTCCGCAGCGGCAATCTGGTTGGCACGCTTGTAAAGTATTACGACCGTCTCGTAGATGTTGCCCGTAGGCTCCGCAAGATATTTGACGTCACGGGTGACGGTATTTGTGGGAACATTTTTTCTATCCATATCCATTATTCATATCGCAGGACATCCCTTCCGGTTGTGTCAGCAAGAACATCCATGCATTTGACAATTCTTTTCATCGGACGAGTGAAACTTCGCCGCCCCGGCCATCCGCCGGGCGGAAAGAGAGTCTTCCTCCCTATCCATTAAAAGATACGTCCGGCAGAACGCGAAAGTTTCAAAAAATTATTTTTTTCTTTCCTGCCTGTCCCGGGCCTTCTCCACTGCCCGACCCTGCTTCTCCAGGGCCTTGTCGTCTTTGAGATCCTCATCGGAACCGGCATAATTGCCGAGAGCCTTCTGCGCTTTGGCATACAGAGCATCGAGCTCTTTTCTGTACGGGGATTCAGGAATCTCGCCTATGAAGTTGAGGTAGTCATCCACAAAAGTAAGATAACGCTCCCTCTGCTTCGCCTTCACGCTCAGATAGGCATACCTGTAGGAGGACTTGGCGATGTAGTAGAGGATATCTTCCCTGTAGATGTTGTCGGCATCGTCCTTCAGAATGTTGCGGAACGCCACGCGCGCCGCCTTGTAATCCTCCATCTTGTAGTAAAGGCGAGCCGCCTCGTAAGCCTTCCTGTCGAGACGTGCGCCCAGATCATTGAGCATGGCGTAGCAGTCGCTCTGATGGGTGTTGTCCGGATAGTCCTTCAGATACTCGTTAATGTTGTTTATGGCGGTGTAGGTAGGAGTCTGATCCAGCTCATAGCGCAGCGTCTGCCTGTAAAGGCAGTCCAGTCTCAGATACCTGGCCTCCTCGGCGAAAGGGCTCAAAGGATAGTTGTCCACAAACTTGCCGAAATTGGTCTCGGCCGTGTAGTAATCCTTCAGACGGTAGTTGCTCAACCCCCAGTAATACTGAACCGTATCTTCCTTGGAAGAGCCGTTCGTCATGTATGAAAGGGACTCGAACACCGCGGCGGCCTTGTTGTATTTGCCTGAGTTGAAATAATCGAACGCCGCATTGTATTTGAAATCAGTGTCCGAACTGTTCAGCACGGCATCGTATTGTGATTTGCAGGAAACCACCGCTGCCGCCGAGGCGAGCGCCACGATTGTAATTCTAAGTAGTTTATTCATTTTCAATCAATTCTGCTCCAAAAGGAACTGCTCAGCATCCAAAGCGGCACGGCATCCCGACGCAGCGGCCGTTATAGCCTGCCTGTACCTGGGATCCTGCACATCTCCCGCTGCGAAAACGCCATCCACATTGGTTTTGGAACTCTTCCCGTCAGTAATGATGTACCCGTTGGCATCCGTCTTTATCCATTCCTTGAAAAGCTCGGAATTGGGATGGTGTCCGATGCCAAGGAAGAATCCGTCCACGGCTACATCAAAAACAGTTCCATCTTTTCGGACGAGCCTCACGCCGCTAACTCCGTTCTCATTGCCAAGCACTTCCTGAGTGTTGCAGTTCCAGAGAATCTCTATGTTCGGGGCTTTTTCAACCCTTTCCCGCATGACCTTTGAAGCTCTGAGGACATCGCGTCTGACAATCATATAGACCTTGCTGCAGATATTGGCGAGATACGAAGCCTCCTCACATGCCGTATCTCCTCCGCCGACAACGGCCACTGTCTTCTTTCTGTAGAAGAACCCGTCGCATGTGGCGCAAGCCGACACGCCCAGACCTCTGAAAGCCTTCTCCGAAGGAAGTCCGAGGTATTTGGCGGACGCCCCGGTGGCTATGATCACGGTATCCGCCTCAAGTTCGTTGCCTTTCTCATCCACAGCTTTGAACGGTCTGGAAGAAAGGTCAACGGATTTGATTCTGCCCCGCCTTATCTCCGCTCCGAAACGGCTCGCCTGCTCTTTCATGGCAAGCATGAGAACGTTGGCATCCACTCCCTCTGCAAATCCGGGATAGTTTTCCACCATGGTGGTGGTCGTAAGCTGTCCGCCCGGTTCCATGCCTTCATATAGGACAGGAGCGAGTCCCGCCCTGGAAGAATATATCGCAGCGGTATAGCCGGCAGGGCCGGAACCGATTATCAATATCTTAAGCTTTTCCATATCGGATCGTCATAAATCGAATCGTCATAATATATAATAGAATACAAATATAACACTTTAAGCGTTAAATCCTGCAACCTCCGTCCCTCCTCGACAAGACGTCCGCTCCGCCCGGCGATTAAAGGCGTCAGGAAATGCAAAAATTTTAATTTGGAATTATTATATTTTGTATATTTGCGGAAACTTAAGGGACTATCATGAAAACAGCATCCAAAACCCCTCCCGATATAGAGGAGTTCAAGCTTTTTCTAAAAAACCACGGCTTGAAGAACACGCCGCAAAGGCTTGCCGTCCACGCTGCAATGCTCGAACTCGGGCATGCAAGCGCCGACATGGTTGCCATTCAGATAGAAAAGAACAGCGACACAAAAGTCACCGTCGCATCCGTTTACAACATCCTGCTCGGGCTGTCAGGAGAAGGACTGTACACCCGCCGCATGAGTTCCAACAGCAAAATGTATTTCGACGTCAACACCTTCGACCATGCACACCTGTACGACACGGTGAACAACTGCTACAAAGACGTAATCGACGACGAGCTCATGTCCATGATAAAAGAAAGGCTGAGAAAGAAGAAATTCAGAGGATACAAGGTCGACGGTATCGATATCCAGATCCTCTGTCACCCGAGCAACACAAAAGCCAGATAAGGAAAACTCAATTTTTTTTGGAAGTCCAGAGAATCTTTATATCTTTGCAAACCCAACATGGTATCCTTAGTTCAGTTGGTAGAGCACCAGATTGTGGTTCTGGGTGTCGTGGGTTCGAGCC
>CAYTYL010000085.1:0-6898 GCA_964441715.1 uncultured Muribaculaceae bacterium | reverse complement strand
TAGTTTTCATGGCCTTGTACTTGACGGCCATGGACTGATGATATATGGAGGAAACTCCCTTGTTCTGCCACTCCGGGACGGCTCCGTTCAGCATCAGATCGACCACTCTGTAGTTCTTGAGGGCTTTCACGAGATAAAACCAGCCGAAAGGGAAAAGCCTGCCTTTCGCCTTCTTGAGAGCCTCCGATATGGAAGGGAACGTTATTCCGAAAGCAACCAGCTCGTTGTTCTCGTCCAGAACCACAGAACTGGTCTTGTCGCTCAGGAAAGGCATCACCGACGCGGCTTCCTCCTCTATCTCCTCATCGGTGAAAGGGATGAAGTTGAGGACGCTCGTAGCGAAACTCTTGTTGTACATGTCAAAGAATTTCTTCACCATTTCCTTGTCCTTCTTCAGCTTTTCTATGCTTCCTTCGTGAAGCTTGTAGCGTTCCTTCAGAAGAGCGGCGAACTTGATTATCCTTTCTGTCGTGCCCCCCTGTGCAGGAAGCTTGTACTGAAGCCAGTCGCATTCCTTTTCATAACCCAGTTTCTCCACATAATCATTGTAATAGGGATAATTGTAAAGGCAGTTGAAGGGAGGGGTGTTCTCAAACCCCTCGACAAGCATGCCCTGCTTGCCGAGCGTGTTGTAGTAAAGGGGTCCGTGAATCTCATCCATTCCCTGTTCCGCAGCCCATTTCTCCGCCGTGCCGATCAGCAGTTCGGCCGCCTTGAAGTCTTCTATGGTGTCAAACCATCCGAAACGAGCCCTCTTCCTGCCGTACAGTTCATTGTAGCGCGGGTTCACCATGGCGCAGATCCTCCCCGCGACACGGCCTTTTTCATCCACGGCAAGCCACATCTTGTGCGGACAATACTTCGCGGTGGAGCATTTCACCAGAGAATTGTACTGGTCCGAATGTAAAGCCGGCACGTATTGGGCACAATTTTTATACAACTCGTCCGGGAAGCGTATGAACTTCCGCAGATCCCTCTTGGTTTTAACTTCAACTATACGGTAGTCAGACATAAGACACGCAAACTTCAGTGTTCATTGAAATGAATCCCCAAAATTAGCAATTATTGATTCCTTTTCAAAATGCGCATGGCCTACAGGCCCTTGGCTTTCGCCTCGTCCCATATCTCGTCCATCTGGGCAAGCGTCATGTCATGAAGATTGCGGCCTTCCCTTATGGTATGCTCCTCAAGATAGGTGAAACGGCGGCGGAATTTGTCACAGGCCCTGTTCAATGCCGTGTCAGGATTGATTCCGTAAAGCCGGGCCGCATTCACGACCGCGAAAATGAAATCCCCCAGCTCTTCCTCAGCCCTCGAATAGGCGGCCTTGAATTCCGGGGAAGAATCCTCCGAAGGAGCGCACACCGTCTTGTCGGCCTTTCCGGATGCCTCCGCCATGGCGTCGAGTTCAGCCTGAAACTCTCCCATCTCCTCCTTCACCTTGTCCCAGACCTGCTCCTTACGTTCCCAGTCAAACCCTGCGCCGCGGGCCTTGTCCTGCATGGAAAAAGCCTTGAGCAACGGAGGCATGGAGTCCGGAACGCCCGAAAGAATCCTGCGGTTTCCGCCCTTCTCCTTCATCTTTATAAGCTCCCAATTATCGGAAACCGCCCCCGCATCGGCAGCCACGGCATCCGAAAACACATGGGGATGACGGAAAACCATCTTGTCACATTCCTTGCCGATGACATCCGCGATGTCATACTTCCCCTCCTCCTGAGCTATCCGGGAATAGAACACCACGTGGAGCAGCACGTCGCCGAGCTCCTTCTCCAGATCCGCGTCCGACTTTTTGAGGACGGCATCGCTGAGCTCATAGACCTCCTCCACCGTCATCGGACGCAACGTGTCCGCAGTCTGAGCCTTGTTCCACGGACATTTTTCCCTGAGCTTGTCCATGATGTCAAGCAGCCTTCCGAAACTTTCAAGCTTTTCTTTTCTACTGTGCATTCGAACTCCTGTTTATAAGATCCTGTTTTGTAAGATCCTGTTTTTCCACAAAAATATAACTCGCCCGGTTTAACGCCAAATTTTATTGCACCGAGGGGACGGATGCCGCACGCACGCTTTTTGCAGACAGCATCGGAAAAACAGACAATATGGACAAACTCGCAAGAATACTGTCAGCCGCGGCCGCGGCGCTGCTCGTCATGTCATGTTCAAAAGAAGAGAACAGGAGGCCGGATCCCGGAAGGGACACGTTCAGGGAGAATCCCGACTGGACTCTGACATACAAAGGCCGCGAGGTGGACAGCGGAAACGGGGTCTATGTCGTCGATCCCGTCTATGTCAGTTCGTCAGACGACATCCCCTACTATGTGGACGTCGTCAGCCTGTCCGACTACAACAGCGTCTATGGAGCTTCCGTAGCTTCGCTGATAAAGGGACGCTCGTCGGACATGGACAAAAGCTACATCTTCACGGGTGACTCCCGCACAGCCTTCGACGCGCTTGACGCCGGAGACGGCGAGTGGGTGGCGATAGCGTTCGAGGTGGACGCCGCCGGCAAACCGGGAAGCCTGTACTCGTTCCTCCAGTTCAGGACAAAAGCGGTGACCATGAAAGAAGACGACAGCTTCACCCTCTCCTATGACGGAAGGAGGAAGTGGACGGAGAACGGAAAAGAAACGGACGACGATGTAGATGTCATCTCCGTCAAGACCTCTTCACCATATTCTTATTATGTGGACATAGCCTATCCCGAATACATAAGCTCCAACTATGACGGAGCCCCCGTGAAGTTTTTCAACGCCGTACTGGACGACATAGCCTCCGGCCTCAAAGAAAACGAGGATTTCTCCGGAATCGTCTACCGGGGCGACACAAGCATCAGTTTCGACAGGCTCAGACACGGGGACTGGACAGCCTATGCCTTCGGCGTGGACTATCTCGGCAACCTCACCGGCAGCTGGTCAAAAGTCGACTTCGACATAGAAGAAGAAGCGGCGACCGAAGCCTTCAGCAAATGGCTCGGCACCTGGAGAATCGGCGGGAACGGCTACGGAGAAAGCACTGCCCCGATATACTACGACATTAGCATCGAGAGCTCCGAAAACAACATGTACTATGCCGTAAGGAACTGGGAGACGGGCAGATACGCCGATGCCTACGCCAACGAAAACGCCAAGGACTACGTCTTCGAGACAGTCTTCGACAAAACCGGCGGCGACATGCTGTTCACCAGCCAGTATCTGGGTTCCATGGAAGATTCCGAAATCGGCTCCTTCGACGTATGCCTGCTCGGGAACGTGGAGAAGAACGGAACGACATACTCGGTGACAGACACTGGCCTGACCATAGCATCCGCCTCCATGGCAGGAGACGGACAGAGCGCCTCGGTCAAGCCCGCAAGAGTGACCGTCAACCTGAACGGGAACTACACTTCAGATTTCGTATCCATGCAGTTCACGGACCTGACGTCGGACGGCAGAGTCTTCATCTACAACAAAAGCGTCCCGGCACTTCCGATGACCATGACAAGGCTCGGCAACTCCACGGCGGAGAGCGCGGCCGCAAAGCCGGCAAGAACTCTTCCGGCAAGACGGAATGCCGCCGGATCGGCAACACGCCCTGGAGGGCCCTGGAAGGCATCTTCGACAAGACGCTCTCTGGAAAGCATTGATAATCTTAGGGTTACAGGCTCACCATCCGTAAGTGCAACTAAATCAAGCGCCAAGACTTCGACAAGAAAAGAAGTGATAAAAAATTCCTTCCAAAGAAGAAAATAATCCTTTCGCGGAAGAAATATTTGCCTATATTTGTAATGATAGCGGTAGTCAAAACCATGTGAGACTATCGCTATCTTAAAATAATAATCCGGAGATTCCCCTTCGGGTCATTCCTTTCTAAAATTACAGTCCGATGGATATAAAAAGTTTTTCTATCACGAAGCGGGACGGCTCCAAGGAGCAGTTTTCTCTTGACAAGATAATGAACGCCATTGTAAAGGCATTTGAAAGCGTCAACGAAAACGCCGACCTGGAATCCATTTCCAGAATCCTGTCCCATCTCGACATACACAACGACATAAAGGTCGAGGACATACAGAACCAGGTGGAGAAGGCTCTCATGGAAGAAGGCCGTTACAAAGTGGCCAAGAGCTTCATCCTCTACAGGCACGAGCACAGCGAAGACCGCGAGACCCTCCAGAAGCTCAAGTTCTTCACGGACTACATGCACGCCAGCAACGCCGCCACGGGTTCCAAGTTCGACGCAAACGCAAACGTCGAGCACAAGAACATCGCCACCCTCATAGGAGAGCTCCCGAAACAGGGATTCATCAGACTCAACCGCCGTCTCCTCACTGAAAGGATAAAGAAGATGTACGGCAAGAAGCTCGCCGAAGAATACATCGACAAGCTCACCCACCATTTCATCTACAAGAACGACGAGACCAATCTCGCCAACTACTGCGCATCCATCACCATGTACCCCTGGCTGCTGAACGGGACCACTTCCATAGGCGGCAATTCCACGGCGCCCACCAACCTGCGTTCCTTCTGCGGAGGGTTCATAAACATGGTGTTCATAGTCAGCTCCATGCTGGCAGGAGCCTGCGCCACTCCGGAGTTCCTCATGTACATGAACTATTTCATAGGCAAGGAATACGGCAAGGATTACTGGAAAGACCCTGACAAAGTCGTGGACCTGAGCCTAAGGCACCGCTCGCTGGACAAGGTCATAACCGACTATTTCGAGCAGATAGTATATTCGCTCAACCAGCCCACCGGAGCCCGCAACTTCCAGGCCGTGTTCTGGAACATTTCCTACTACGACCGCTACTACTTCGAGAGCCTTTTCGGAGAGTTCCGTTTCCCTGACGGGTCGAAGCCCGACTGGGAAGGCCTTTCATGGCTCCAGAAGAGATTCATGAAGTGGTTCAACAAGGAGCGCACCCGCACGGTCCTCACCTTCCCCGTGGAGACCATGGCCCTGCTCACCGAAAACGGAGACTGCAAGGACAAGGAATGGGGCGACTTCGCCGCGGAGATGTACGCCGAAGGACATTCGTTCTTCACCTACATGAGCGACAATGCGGACTCGCTGTCTTCATGCTGCCGCCTGCGCAACGAGATACAGGACAACGGGTTCAGCTACACTCTCGGAGCTGGGGGAGTTTCCACAGGCTCCAAGTCCGTGCTCACAATAAACCTGAACCGCTGCATCCAATATGCAGTCAACCACGGACTGGACTACAAAGAATACCTCTCCGAAATCATCGACCTCTGCCACAAGGTGCAGCTCGCATACAACGAGAACCTTAAGGAACTTCAGCGCAACGGCATGCTGCCCCTCTTCGATGCGGGATACATAAACATCAACCGCCAGTACCTCACCATAGGCATCAACGGGCTTGTGGAAGCGGCGGAGTTCATGGGACTGAAGATTTCCCCCAACGACAAATATCTGCATTTCGTCCAGGAGATTCTCGGTCTGGTGGAAAAGCACAACAAGGCTTACCGCACGAAGGAGACCATGTTCAACTGCGAAATGATTCCTGCGGAAAACGTGGGCGTGAAACATGCGAAATGGGACAGGGAGGACGGCTATTTCGTTCCGCGCGACTGCTACAACTCCTACTTCTATGCGGTGGAGGACAATTCCCTCACCATACTCGACAAGTTCAAGCTGCATGGAGCGCCTTACATAGAGCATCTTACGGGCGGTTCGGCTCTCCACATGAATCTGGAGGAGCACCTTTCTAAAGCCCAGTACAGACAGCTGCTCAGAGTGGCCGCACAGGAAGGATGCAACTACTTCACCTTCAACATCCCCAACACCGTATGCAATGACTGCGGCCACATAGACAAGCGTTTCCTCAAGGAATGCCCCGTGTGCCACTCCAAGAACGTCGACTACCTCACCCGTGTAATCGGTTACCTGAAGAGAGTCAGCAACTTCTCCATGGCCCGTCAGGAAGAGGCCGGAAGACGCTACTACGCCACTGCCGACAAATACACGGTAGGCACCACTCAGGCAGATCTCGACAAAGCCGAGGCGGAGGCCGAAAAAGAGGAAAAAGCAGCCGCGGAGGCGGTGTAGCCCGTCCATGCTGAAATATGTCAACACCGATGTCGTCTTTCAGGAAATTCCCGACGAGACGACATTGGCTATAAACATCTCCGGATGCCCCTGCCATTGCCCGGGGTGCCACAGTTCCTATCTGTGGAACGACATAGGGACGGCTCTCACGCCCGCATCTCTCGAAAAACTGATTGAGGACGACGGAGGCAGTGGGATAACCTGCGTATGCTTCATGGGAGGAGACGGCGAGCCCGGAACGGTAAACGAACTGGCCTCCCTGGTCAAAGAAAAACATCCCGACCTTAAAATAGGCTGGTACTCGGGAAGGACGATGGTGTCTTCCGCCATTGACAGACGGAACTTCGACTACATAAAGATCGGACCGTACATCAGGCACCTGGGCTCTCTGAGTTCCCCACGGACAAACCAACGGATGTACCGGAAAAAGCCCGACGGTTCGTTCGAAGACATCACAGGCAGATTCACCAAAAACGGCGGACAGCAAGAGCAGCCAGAAAACGGCGGGCTGCAGACCTCACGCAAAGACTGAACCCCGGACTGAAACGGTAAACCCCGGACTGAAACAGCCGTGCTGTTTTCAATCCGGGGTTCAGCCGTCAAAGGCAGGCCGGGTAAGGATTCACCCGGACAGCCTGCATTATCTGGAAAGACGCTTTTTCAGCTCCGCACCGAGCTCCTCGTAGCCGGGCTTGCCAAGAAGAGCGAACATGTTCTTCTTGTAGGCTTCCACACCGGGCTGGTTGAAAGGATTCACGCCGAGCGTGTAGGCGCTCACTCCGCAGGCGAACTCAAAGAAATAGAACAGGCCGCCGAGGTTGTGTTCGTCGATTTTCTCTACAGACACCTCTATCTG
>CAYTYL010000084.1:0-7243 GCA_964441715.1 uncultured Muribaculaceae bacterium | reverse complement strand
TCGCTCTGAAGCAGGCCCACCAGATCGTCTTCCACTTCAGCGAAAGGAACGGCTGTCTCGGAGCCGTTGATGTGGTAGGAATAAGTGCCGTCGTGCCAATCCTTTATGGAAACGCTCACCGTGGCTTTCGCGGAAACCTGCCCCGTGCTTTTCGGGAGAAGGAGTTTCAGCGCGTTGGGATTCACCAGCGTGGAGGTTATCAGGAAGAAGATCAGCAGCAGGAACACTATGTCGGTCATCGACGACATGCCTATGTCCGAGAGGACCTTCGTGCGTCTTTTGAGTGCCATCTCTATTCCGCTTTATCGTCTTCGGCAGGCTCATGGAGCAGGTCCATGAAGTCTATCGTCGCGCTCTCCATTTTGAATACGAGATCCGAAATGTTGGAAGTCAGGTAGTTGTATCCGAAATACGCGATGATTCCTACTATGAGTCCGCCCACCGTGGTTATCATGGCGGTGTAGATTCCGCTTGAGAGCAGCGTGATGTCGATGTTGTTTCCCGCCTGTGACATGTTGAAGAAGGCCTGCACCATTCCGATGACGGTGCCGAGGAATCCTATCATGGGAGCTCCTCCGGATATGGTGGCGAGAATGGGCAGCCCGTTTTCAAGCCTTGCGACTTCGGCGTTGCCGACATTCTCGACGGCGGTCTGGATGTCGTTCAGAGGCCGGCCTATGCGCTCGATTCCTTTCTGGACCATCCTCGCGACGGGGGAGTTGTATTTCTCACACAAGGTCGCGGCCGATTTCAGCTTGCCGTCATGGACGTAGTCCCTGATGTCATTCATGAAGTTCTTGTCTATGTTTCCTGCCTGATGGATCATCCACCATTTCTTTCCGAAAATGTAAATCGCTATGATGGAAAGAATCAGCAGAACTATCATGAGCCAGCCTCCTTTGGCGGCCATGCTTATGAGGGAATAGGACATTTCCTGCTGCTGAGGGGCGGTCTGGGTGAGTACTTCGGCCTGTCCGCCCAGCGCGTCCATAAGGCTGTCTGTTTGCAATAGATTGAATAACATAGGTGTTACGTTTCTTTTGTTCTTTGTCCGTTTGTCTTTTCAACAAAATGCAAAGATAATCAAAAAATAGCGGAAACCTATCCTTCCGGATATTTTATCTCCACCAGGAACAGCGCATTCCCGGGAACTGATTCGCCGGCGGAACACCGGTCGTGCGAATCCATGACCTCTTTCATCCATTCTACGGTGTGTCTGCCCCTTCCGATGTCCAGCAGGGTGCCCACCACGGCTCTCACCATGTTCCTCAGGAATCTGTCGGCTGTGATCGTGAACACCAGGTAGTCTCCTTCCTCCGCCGGAAATCCGGATGTTCTCACATGCCCGGGAACGTATCTGTCCCAGCGGGCTCCGCTCACGCTGCATATCGAGGTCTTGTTGTCTCCTCCGCTCTTTTCGAAGCAGCTGAAGTCGTGGGTGCCGACCAGATATGACGCGGCCCTGTTCATGGCGTCCATATCCAGATCATAGTTGAGCCATAATGATTTGCCGTACATGAACGGATCTTTTTTCCTGTGGAGAAAATATTTGTAAGTCCTTGACGTGGCGGAAAATCTGGCATGGAAATTTTCATCCGCTGGAACAATGCCATGGATGACCACGGAAGGAGGCAGAATGGCATTTAATTTGTAGCTTAGGCTTCCCGCGTCTAAGTCATGGGTTGTGTCGAAATGGGCGCAGTAGGAAATAGCGTTTACGCCCGTATCGGTGCGTCCGGCTCCTGTGACGGTCACCTCTTCTCCCAGAAGGGTTTTCAGAGCTTTCTGGAGACAGCCTTGGACCGAGGTGGCTTTCGTCTGTATCTGCCAGCCGTGGAAAAGGGAGCCGTCATAGCTCAATGTGACCTTGTATCGCATAAAAAATAAGTACGGATTTTTGCAAATGTAACACTTTTATGGATAGCGTAAATATCAAGGAACTGAACGACAGAATCCAGCGTGAGAGCGCGTTCGTGGATCTGCTCACCATGGAAATGGGCAAAGTCATCATCGGACAGAAATCGCTCGTGGAAAACCTGTTGATCGGTTTGCTCGCCGGCGGACATATTTTGCTGGAGGGTGTGCCCGGTCTTGCCAAGACATTGGCGATCAATACTCTCGCCCATGCGGTGAATGCAAAATTCAGCAGGATTCAGTTTACGCCGGACCTCCTGCCGGCGGATCTTACGGGCACATTGATCTATTCCCAGAAAGAGGGCCGTTTCGAAGTGCACAAAGGTCCCGTTTTCGCCAATTTCGTTCTTGCGGATGAAATCAACAGAAGCCCTGCCAAAGTGCAGTCGGCTTTGCTTGAAGCCATGCAGGAGCGCCAGGTTACCATAGGTGACGAGACTTTCCCCCTGCCTGATCCTTTCCTGGTCATGGCCACCCAGAACCCTATCGAGCAGGAGGGAACTTATCCTCTTCCGGAAGCGCAGGTGGACAGATTCATGCTCAAGGTCATCGTTTCCTATCCCAAAAAAGAAGAGGAGAGGGAGATAATAAGGATGAACAACAGCGGCTCTTTCCCCAAGGTCAATCCTGTAGTAGGTCCGGAAGACATAACGAGGGCCCGCGAGGTCGTACGTGAAGTCTATACCGACGAAAAGATAGAAAGGTACATCGTGGACATAGTCAGCGCGACGAGAAATCCGGAAGAATACGGGCTCAAGGATCTTGGGAACATGATTTCCTACGGCGGCTCACCCAGAGCGAGCATTTCTCTTTCGGCGGCATCCAAAGCCTATGCTTTCATAAAGAGAAGAGGATATGTGATTCCCGAGGATGTGAGGGCGGTGTGTCCCGAAGTGCTGCGGCACAGGATAGGGCTTACTTATGAGGCTGAGGCCGAGAATGTCACAAGTGACAATGTAATCTCGGAAGTCCTTAA
Organism: uncultured Muribaculaceae bacterium; assembly: GCA_964441715.1. GTDB lineage: Bacteria > Bacteroidota > Bacteroidia > Bacteroidales > UBA932 > Cryptobacteroides. The sequence continues at coordinate 4,353 of CAYTYL010000084.1, read as the reverse complement.
CGCGGTGATGGTTCCGTAATGGAAAAAAATTCGGCGGTGACGGACCTTCTCAAGAAGGTCAGGAAAATAGAGATAAAGACCAGGGCTCTTACACATCAGGTCTTTGCCGGCGAGTATCATTCTGCATTCAAAGGCCGCGGCATGGCATTCAGCGAAGTCCGTGCCTACCAGTGGGGCGATGATGTCCGCAACATGGACTGGAACGTGACCGCCCGTCTGGGGAGTCCCTACGTGAAGGTCTTCGAGGAGGAAAGGGAGCTTACGGTAGTCCTTCTCATAGATGTCAGCCGTTCCGGGCTGTTCGGTACGAAGGAGCGGACAAAAAGGGATCTTGTCGCGGAAGTGGCGGCGGTCCTGTCCTTTTCGGCGATCATCAACAACGACAAGGTCGGCGCTCTTTTCTTCAGCGACAGGATCGAGAAGTTCATCCCTCCCAAAAAAGGGAGGAGCCATCTGCTCCATATCATAAGTGAAATACTCTGTTTCAATCCCGAGGGCAACGGCACGGACATCGGCGGAGCGCTCGTATATCTTACGAATGCCCTTAAAAAGAAATGCACCGCGTTCCTCCTTTCCGACCTGCTGGATGTCAATCCCGACGGAAGTCCGAGGTATGAGGATGCTCTCAAGGTCGCGGCGGCCAGGCATGACCTGTCGGTGATAAAGGTACATGACGGGCGCGAACGTTCCATTCCCGATGTCGGACTCGTTCACATAAAAGACTCTGAAACGGGGGCTTCCGCATGGGTGGATACTTCTTCGGCCAAGATGAGGCGCGCATATTCCGCATGGTTCGGCGCAGTCGATGCAAAAGCGTCGGCTTTGCTTGGACGCTGCGGCATAGACAGTGTGGACATAGCCACCGACGATGATTATGCCAAAGCATTGATAGGATTCTTCAAAAAGAGGTAAAGGAGAGATGATGAAATTGATGGTTCCGGCGGTTGCCCTGATGTTTTCGCTTGTTTCCTCTGCCGTTTCAGGAGCGGAGAGGGATGCGGACGGAGTTTTCCTGCGTCATCTGCAGAAGCGGGATTCCGTACTTGTCGGGGACAGGGTCCGTTATGGGGTGAAACTGGAAAAAGTGGAAGACGGAACGACCTTCCTCATGCCTGACATTTCGGCCGCATCCATGGCCGGGGACAGCATCGCCGTGGCCGGCGGATGGCATTCCGACACTCTCAGGACAATAAAGGGAAAGAAGGGCGCGGAGACCGTAAGAGACATCGAGATTTCGATGGATCTGGTGCCTTTCGAGGAAGGCAGTTACAGGATTCAGGGCATTTCCTTGCTGAGAGTCCGTCCGTCCGGCGAGAAGGATACCCTCAGATTCGACCCTCAGCTTCTGGAGGTGAAGACCATGCAGGTGGACACCACTGCATATGTTCCTCACGACATAAGGCCGCAGGCACGCTATCCTCTCACCCTTTCGGAAGTTCTTCCCTATGTGGCCGCGGTATGGCTTGCCGCAGTCCTCACGATATTGGCTGTGGCGCTTTACAAGACGTACGCCTCCGGGAAGAAGGGAGAGACACGGCGTCAGGACGATCCTCCGCACATTGTGGCGCTGCGCAGACTCGACACTCTGCGCGGCGACAAGTTATGGGCTCCGGAGAAGCAGAAAGTTTTCTACTCGGGGGTTACCGATGCGCTCAGGGAGTATATTTCTTCCCGTTACGGATTCGGGGCCAAGGAGATGACCACGGCCGAAATCTTCAACGAATTGAAAAAGACGGAGCTGCCGGGTGATCTTTATGATGAGATGAAAACTCTTTTTGAGAGTTCGGATCTTGTGAAGTTTGCCAAGACCGTGATGCCGGACGAGTACAATTCCAAGGTGATTCCCCAGTCGGTGCGCTTCGTGACCGAAACTTACAGGGAAACTGTCGATGAGGAGGCGGAGAAAGCCGCGGGGGCTTCCGCCGATTCGCAAAAAGAAAGCAACGGATAGGGATATGTTTTTTGAATATCATAAATTGTTGTGGCTTCTGGTGCTGCCGTTTCTGCTGGTTCTTCTGTATCTGTACAGGGAGTTCAAGGAGAGAAGGCCTCATCTGAGGGTATCCGCCGCCGCACCGTGGAAGGCGGGAGGCCGTAGCGCGTCGGTTTTTCTGCGTCATGTCCCATTTGCTCTGAGGACTGCGGCTCTGGTGTTGATCATTATCGCAATCTGCCGTCCGAGGTCTTCTTCCAGCTACGAAAAAATAGACACTGAAGGCATTGACATAATGTTCGTGATGGACGTGTCCACGAGTATGCTGGCACGGGACTTCACCCCGGACCGCATCAGCGCTGCAAAGGACATTGCCATCGAGTTCATTTCGCAGAGACCGTCCGACAGGATGGGAATAGTGGTCTTTGCAGGAGAGAGCTACACTCAATGTCCTCTTACCACGGACAGGGCGACCTTGATAAACATGATGAAGGAGGTCGAGACAGGTCTTATCGATGACGGCACGGCCATCGGAAACGGCCTGGCTACCGCGGTCGCGCGCATGAAGGATTCCGATGCCAAAAGCCGCGTGGTGATATTGCTTACCGACGGAGTGAACAATTCCGGTGAGATATCTCCTGTAAGCGCCGCCGAGATAGCCCAAACCTATGGAGTCAGAGTTTATACCATAGGCGTGGGGGCCAACGGGACCGCTCCATATCCGGTCATCACTCCATGGGGCGTGCAGATGCAGAATGTAGAGGTGGAGATTGATGAAAAACTGCTCAAGGACATAGCCTCCGGCACGGGAGGCAAGTATTTCAGAGCTACCGACAACACCAAACTGGCTGAAATCTATTCCGAGATAAATGACATGGAGAAGGCCAGGACGAGCGTGGACAGTTTTCCTGTCTACAAGGAGCTTTTCCCGATTTTCGGAATAGCAGCCTTGATATGTCTGCTTCTTGAGATTCTTTTGAGACTGCTGTGGAGGAGGTTGCCATGATTATTTTCGCCGCACATAAATTTCTGCTGCTTTTGCTGCTGATTCCCCTTTTCCTTATAGCCTATGCATTTTCGGCAGCTGCAAGAAAGAAGAGGATCAGGCGCTTCGGAGATGAAAAGCTCGTGGACGGGCTCATGCCTTCATGGTCCGGCGCAAAAGCATGGCTGAGGGTAATCCTATTTTCGCTTGCATTCTTCTTTTTCGTGATAGGCCTTTCAAGGCCGCAGCTTGGAGCGAAGCTGGAGGAACGCAAGATGAAAGGGGCGGAAGTCATGATAGCCCTTGACGTTTCAAACTCCATGCTTGCCGAGGATTACTCGCCCAACCGTCTGGAAAGGGCCAAGCTTGCCATATCCAGACTTGTCGACAGGCTGAAGGATGACAGGATAGGTCTTGTGGTTTTCGCCGGGCGTTCGTTTGTCCAGATTCCTGTTACGGCCGACTATGTGTCGGTCAAGATGTTTCTGAACTCCATTTCCACGGAGTCGGTGCCTGTGCAGGGTACGGCCATGGGCGATGCCATAACGACCTGCATAAGAAGTTTCAGCGCGCAGAGTGAAAAAAGCCGGGCGATAATAGTCATAAGCGACGGTGAAAACCATGAGGACGATCCGGTCTCTGCAGCTGCGGAGGCTTCAAAAATGGGGATCAAGGTCTATGCGATAGGCGTAGGCTCTTCTGAAGGTCAGCCTATTCCCATGGGAGGATCTTATCTCAGGGACAAGGACGGGAACATAGTCGTGACAAAACTGGATGAGAATACTCTGAAGGAAACGGCTGCCGCCGGAGGAGGAGCCTATATCCATGCGGGCAACGATGAGTTCGGTCTCAACCCCGTGATAGATGACATAAGAAAAATGGAAGGTGAGGAGCTTTCGTCACAGGTTTTCGAGGCTTATGAGGAACAGTACATGTATTTCTTCGCGATAGCTTTGGCCCTGCTTGTACTGGAGTTGCTCATCGGTGAGAGAAAGGCAAAAAAACATTTGTTCGAATGAAAAGCATTTTTTGTCGTATATTGGTCTCGCTGCCCGTCATGCTGCTTTGTCTGAGCGTTTCGGCCCAGGCTGACAGACATGACGTGCGCCGTGGGAACCGCCAGTTCAGTAAAGGGAATTGGGCTGATTCGGATGTGAGTTACCGCAAGGCACTGCTGAAGGATTCGCTCTCCTATGCTGCGAATTACAATCTTGCCAATGCTTTGTTCAGGGAAAAGAACATGGATGAGGCAGGCAGGTATGTTTCCAAAGCTATGGAGGCGGCCGGGTCGGATAAGGAGATTGGAGATGCGGCGTTCAATGCCGGTGATGTAGCCATTGCGAAAAAAGATTGGCAAACCGCCGTGGACGCCCTGAAGAAGGCCATGCTGGCCGATCCCGAGGACATGGAGGCGAAAGAGAATTATGCCTCTGCC
>CAYTYL010000083.1:0-7281 GCA_964441715.1 uncultured Muribaculaceae bacterium | reverse complement strand
CGCATCGTTCTGCCTCCTGTGGTGGGGTGTTTTCGGTTTCCGCAGGGAAAAGGGACCTTCCAAGGAAAGGAGGGTCGCCGCCGCTCTGGCGATATGCGTCCTTGTGCTGGTGAACATGTTCGGCACCGGGAAACGTTACCTGAACGGCAGCCATTTCGTGGCCAAACACGATTTTGAACATCAGTTCACGGAAAGGCCCGTGGACAAGCTGATACTTGAGGACAAGTCTCCGGACTACAGGGTTCTCGACCTTTCCGTAAATGTGTTCAACGATTCCTATTCGAGCTATTTCCACAAGAGCATCGGGGGCTACAGTCCTGTGAAACTTCAGCGCTATCAGGACCTGATAGACAGATATCTTGTCCCCGAAATCAATGCGGTGATAAGATCTCTGACCGGCCTTTCCACCATCGGCGAGGCACAGGCGGCGATGCCTGAGATTCCCGTCCTGTCCATGCTCAATGACAAGTACATAATCATAGATCCCGATACGGTGCCTCTGGTAAATGAGAACGCCAACGGCAACTGCTGGCTGGTGGATTCCGCCGTGGTGGCATCGGGGCCCGATGAAGAAATAGCTCTACTCGGCGGCACTGATCTCCGCAGCACGGCTGTGATAGGGCAGGATTTCAAGGATTTTGCAGAAGTCCGCGCGGGCGGTTCGGAAGCTGATTTCATCAGGCTTGAGAGCTATGCGCCCAACGAGCTGCGTTACGGCTACGAAATCTCGTCAGGCAGGACGGCCGTTTTCAGCGAGATATATTATCCCGACGGATGGACGGCAGTTCTTGACAACGGACAGGAAGTGGATCTGTTCAGGGCCGACTGGACCCTCAGGGCCGCACATCTGCCTGCCGGCAAGCACACTCTGACCATGCGTTTCGAGCCAAGGTCATACGTTGTCAGTTCCGACATTTCAAGGGCTTCATCCGCCGCCCTTTTCGTCCTCATTTTGCTGAGCATAGCCGGAGTATCCGCATTTAAAGGAAAGAATGATGAGAATGCTGTACAGGGACGCCGAGACTGAACTGCTCAGAAGGCAGAGGTGGCTGTCCAAAGAACAGTTCAGCAGATTCACCCTTGTGGGAGGCCGCCATCTGTCCGGCAAGACAACGCTGATTTCGGAGGCATATTCCGATGAGCCTTTTCTCTATTTCAGAATCGGCGGCAGGTGCGATATCCTTCAGATGGAGGAGGCTGTAGCACAGTGCGGAAACATGCTCGGAGCAGATGTCGCAATGCCCGCGCCCGGCGATTTTGCCGCTTTGCTTGACAGCCTTTACGGCCTGTCCTCGGAGCGGGCCTTGACGGTCGTGATAGAAGGCTTTGACGAGCTGGTGCGCAAGTCATCGGACAGGGGGGAGCGGTTGAAAAAGATCATCCGCGGGCGTAGACGCTCCACCCGCCTGAACCTTGTGGTCACATTGTACAACCAGGCGTCCGAGGAGGCGATATTCCATGCTCCGGATGCTCCGCTGCACAACTGTCTCGACATGAAGATAGGACTTTCCTTCCTTAAAATATCGGAAATGAAAGCTCTGTTGGATTCTACAGGAGCCGAGTGGAAAAACATTGACCTGTTGACATTGTACATGCTCACGGGAGGATGTCAGAAACTCGTTGCTGCGGCGCTTTCAGAAAAGGCTACCGTCAGGGACAGAATGCTGGATTATTTCCTCCGCAAGGAATCTCCTCTGGCGGAGACCGGCCGGATGAGGGTGGACAGTGCTCTCGGACACAACAGGGAGGTCTACATTTCTTTGCTCCAGCTCGTGTCGCAGGGATGTACGACGCTCGGTTCCATGCAGGACGCATTGGGCAAGATAATAGTCGGCGGCCATCTGGCGAAACTGGAGGAAGACTATGAATTTCTTAAGAAGACCCGTCCGGTCCTTGCCGACAGAAAAGAAAGGAATGTGGTGAGGTACACCTTTGCCGACCAATATATGGATTTCTGGTTCAGATATATAGAGTCTTACCGGGATTACGCGGAGAGAGGCGGCTTCGCTTTCATCCGCTCTGTCATCGAAAACGATTCCGCATATATGAAAAAAGTCCTGACCCGCTATTTCCGACAGCTTTTCTGCGAAGAGAACGGTATCGGAGAGATCGGCGGAGACTGGCGTTCCGGCAAAGAACAGGTCTTCGAACTGGATGTCGTAGGACTGGATGCAAAATCGGGACGTGCGCTGGTCGCCGATGTGGAGACCGATCCGTCGCTGTTTGACAAGGACTCTTTCCTCGGCCGCATCATAGCGTTGAGAAGAAAAGCCCTGAAAGGATATTTCGTCGATTCAAGGCTTCTCACGCTGAAAGATATGTAGAGCTCCTATTTTTCCGGGAGTTCTTTTTCTTCAATCACCTCTCCGTGGAACCGGACCACGGCCTCTTTCCAGAAATCGGTATATCCGGGCTGTTCCACGCTTTCCGGCATGTGTCTGCTGAATTCGCTGTGGATGAAATCTCCGTTTTCATCCTGCGGCTTCACGTTTCCGTCTATGAACTTGACGGTCAGGGTCCTCTCCAGTTCCGACCATGCTTTGAACTGATTCTGCGCAGTGTTTACGGAATACCTGGTAAGAAGTCTCTTCACGGCGGCGAAGCTTTTGCCCGTATCTTCCTTGGGGTCGTAGTCGTAACCCTTCTTCCGTGCTTTTGTAATCTCTTTGTCCGCGGCCGCCTGGTACAGGTCGAGAGCCTTGTTGTCATTGAGATGAACCTGTTCGAGCTGATTCTTTTCGAATGCGTCTATCCGCTCCCTCACGTACGGGGCCATCTGGTTGTACATCCTGTAGCAGGCGTTGGAAATCCTGTTGTTGATCCAGAACGAGGAAGTTTCGGAATAGGTCAGAATGTCTCCGTTCCCTTCCTTGAAGCATTCCGGAACCTTGTCCGTGTTCGTGTATATGGGAGTTATGTAGGAAGTCGCGGCATCGTCCGTTCCGAACCACAGGATTCCTCCTATCACGTCGGGGAACGCACCCCTGGACTGGCCCACGAACCAGAAGCCTGTCTGTTGCGTGGCAATCGCCCTCTCGTTGGTGTAGGTCTTTCCTTCGTATTCGAAGTCCATGGGACGCCATCTGTAGGGAAGTGCATTTCCGCCTGCGCCTATGTCCTGGGTCATGTCCATGGGCGTGCCTTCGTAATGGTCCCTCATCACATCGGCTATGTCTTTGACGCTTAGCTTCTTCGCCGGTTGGATGAAAAGAGGAAGCCTGTCGGATTTGTCATATCCCATGGCGTAGTCTATGAACTTGTAGGCATCTTTCGTAAGGATTCTGCCGTTTTCGTCCTCATAGCTGAACCAGCCGTTGCTCAAAATGTTGAATGCGCTCCAGACTCTTGCCTCACAGCCTCTCAGGCTCCCGAAACTCAGGGGGGCGTAGGCATCGCAGAAACTGAATTCATCGTCCTCTCCCTCGAAATAGCCTTTTTTCCTTGCAAAGGAAATCACGTCGTCCGAGTACAGACAGTTCTCAGGGTCGTGCAGCGGGAATACGCTGATTCTCGACTGGTTGGCATGGGCGGAAATGTATCCGTCCGGGACGCGTCTGGCCACCCACACTACTCCTTTGTTGAGGTTTCGCCCGTTCTTCATGAGAGTGCCCTTGCCTATGAGATCCATTATCCATACCTCGTTCTTGTCGGCTATGGTGAACGATTCACCGGATGAGGCGTAACCATATTCATCGGCGAGAGATGTGATGAGCTCTATCGCCTCGCGTGCGGTCCTGCAGCGCTCCAGAGCGATGTATATCAAAGATCCGTAATCGATTGACCCCCTCCTGTCGTAGAGCTCGGAACGTCCTCCGAAGGTGGTCTCGGCGATGATCAGCTGATGCTCGTTCATGTTGCCGACCCTTTTGTATGTATGGGGAACCTGCTCAATCTCGCCGAGATATTTTCCGGAATCCCAGTCGTAGATTTTCCGCGTGTCTCCGGGTTTCCAGTCGGCGGCGGGCGCGAAATACAGCTCTCCGAAGAGAGTGTGCGAGTCGGCCGCATAGGACACGAGAATGGACCCGTCGGCACTTGCGCCTTTGGTGACTATCACATTGGTGCAGGCGTCTCCTGAGAACGGGAACTGGAGAGTTGCAAGGACTGCGATAGCCGAGCAAATTATTGTTTTTCCGTGCATAAATGGTTACTTTTGTGAGTTTGAGAAACAAATTTATGAAATTTTTCGGTATGAAACGGATATTGATGCTTATAATGCTGACAATCGGTGCGTTTACCATGGCGCAGGGTATCGCGTCCGCGCAGACGGACGGGCAGAAAAGAATGGATCCGGAAGATTATGCCGAGAAAGAGACGGAAAGGCTGGAGGCTTCGCTCGGGCTTGAAGGCTGGCAGACATTCTATGTCGATTCCATATTGCGCAACAATTATGTGGCCATGCAGGAGGAAATAGACGAGATGAGGGCGGCCAAGGTCGACAATTACAACCTTTATCTGTCCGTGCAGGACAAATGGCTCGAAAAGACGGATTCCGCTTTCATGAAGTATTTCACTCCTGAACAGTGGAGCCGGTATCTGAAAAGCGGAGCTGCCAGGCAGCAGAAGGCAAGGGCCAAAAGAGCAGCCAAATCAGGAAAATAACATATTATACGGAATAAACTATGTCAATGAAGGATGAGATAGAGAGAGTGGCCGCCGAGCTGGAAGCTCTCAAGAGCCGTACCGAAAAAGAGGTGGAAGAGGCTCGCGTCCATTTCCTCGGGAAGAAAGGGGAGATAACGAAACTGTTTGAAGAATTCAGGACGGTTTCCCCGGAGATGAAAAAGGAATTCGGACAGAAGCTGAATATCCTCAAGAAAAACGCTGCTGAAAAGATAGCGCAGCTTAAGGACCTTTCGGCATCCGCGTCCGCGTCCCCGGAGAAAAAAGAGGATGTCACCCTGCCGGGAGATCCTTTTCCGCTCGGGTCCCGTCATCCTGTATCCATTGCCCGCCAGGAGATCGTGAACATTTTCAAGAAGTTCGGCTACGATGTGGCCGAAGGTCCGGAAATCGAGGACGACTACCATGTGTTCGAGGCCTTGAATTTTCCTCCGAACCATCCTGCCCGTGACATGCAGGACACTTTTTTCGTGTCTGCAGGCCATCCTGATCCGATTCTGTTGCGTACCCACACCTCCAGCGTGCAGGTCCGCACCATGGAGACTCAGTCTCTGCCCATCAGGGTCGTGTGTCCGGGACGTGTGTTCAGAAACGAGGCCATTTCCGCCAGGGCGCATTGCATCTTCCATCAGGTGGAAGGTCTCTATATCGACAGAAATGTCACGTTTGCTGATCTTAAGCAGGCGATTCTGCTTTTCGCCAGGGAAATGTTCGGCCCTGAGACACGCATCCGCATGAGACCCTCCTATTTCCCGTTCACGGAACCTTCCGCGGAGGTTGATGTCAGCTGCAACATCTGTCACGGGAAAGGCTGCAACATCTGCAAAGGCACGGGATGGCTGGAAATACTCGGCTGCGGCATGGTGGACCCCAACGTCCTTGAAGCATCGGGGATAGACTCCCGCAAATACAGCGGATTCGCTTTCGGCATGGGCATCGAACGCATAGCCATGCTCAAATGGCAGGTCAACGATCTTCGCCATTACTTCGAGAACGACATGCGTTTCCTGAAGGAATTCAGCTCCGCGGTGGAAGTTTAACCGCCTGAATCCCAATAAATGGGTATGGTTCGGGGTATGCAATTTGCTTTACTTTGCATGGTCGGTTTTAGTTATAATGACTGAAAAAACTTGATATCATGAAAAACGCAGTTGTATATTTCGGCTCCACGACAGGAACCTGCGAGGACCTCGCAAACAGGATAGCGGAAAAACTCGGCATCGCCGATGTAAAGAATGTCCAGAATTTCGGCGCTGACGCCGAAGGGTACGATGTGCTGATTCTCGGCACTTCCACGTGGGGAGCCGGTGAATTGCAGGATGATTGGGCCGTTGCCGTAGACAGTCTCAAATCCATGAATCTCAAAGGCAAGACTGTGGCAATCTTCGGATGCGGCGACTCTCAGGGATTCAGCGACACGTTCTGCGGCGGAATGAAGGCTCTATACGATGCGGCCGTAGCCGCCGGAGCTGATGTCATAGGTCAGGTGGATGCCGCCGGCTACACCTTCGATGCATCCGACGCCGTCGTTGACGGCAAGTTCGTAGGTCTTGCGCTTGACGAGGTGAACGAGTCCGACAAGACTGACGGCAGGATTGACGCATGGGTACCTGCCATAAAGGCAGCTTTGGCATAATCCGGGCTGTTCCGCACGAAAAGACCAGGGGAGAGGGAAGATTTTTCAGCCTTCTCCCCATTTTTTTGCCAAATCATTTGCAGATAAAAAAACTTGTGCATATATTTGCTATCCCAATGCGGAAATAGCTCAGTTGGTAGAGCACGACCTTGCCAAGGTCGGGGTCGCGAGTTCAAGTCTCGTTTTCCGCTCCAGGAAGAGATGATCGAGAGGTCATCTCTTTTTTTATGAACTTAACTTTTGGACTATGTCCCTGATCATCCCTCAAAATTATCGCAATCTCCTCGGAGACGTACAGACTACCGAGCGTGCAATCAAATCCGTCAAAGAAATGTTCCAGGACAATCTGTCGGCGCAGCTTGTCCTTCTAAGGGTTACGGCGCCCATGGTCGTGCTCAGCGGAACCGGCATAAACGATGACCTCAACGGTGTCGAGAGACCCGTACGTTTTCCTGTCAAGGACATGGGCGACGCTCCGGCGGAGGTCGTGCATTCGCTTGCAAAGTGGAAGAGGATGAAGCTTGCCGAGCTCGGCACGGAACCGGGAAGGGGGCTCTATACGGACATGAACGCGCTGCGCCCCGATGAGGAACTGGACAACATCCATTCCATATATGTGGACCAGTGGGACTGGGAGAAGGTCATAAGGGAGGAGGACCGTAATCTGGAATTCCTGAAAAAGACCGTCAGGCGCATATACGAGGCCATCAAGGTGACGGAGAACAAATTGTATGTGGAATACCCCCGGATTGTCCCGCAGCTGCCGGACGACATCTTTTTCATCCATTCCGAGGAACTTCTGCAGATGTATCCCGACAAGACCCCGAAGGAGAGGGAAAACGAGATCGTGCGCAAACACAAGGCAGTCTTCGTGATAGGCATAGGCGGGAAGCTTTCCGACGGGTCTGTCCATGACGGCAGGGCCGCCGACTATGATGACTGGAGCACGCCCGATTCCGACGGATTCCACGGTCTTAACGGTGACATCCTCCTGTGGGATGATGTTTTGGGCATAGCTTTTG
>CAYTYL010000082.1:3679-7396 GCA_964441715.1 uncultured Muribaculaceae bacterium | reverse complement strand
GAAGCTCGGAGGAATCGCAGCCATGATAGATGCGGAACACGCCTTCGACCGCAGCTACGCCAAAGCCCTCGGCGTGGATCTGGAAACGCTGCTCATTTCCCAGCCGGACAACGGCGAGCAGGCACTTGAAATAGCCGACAATCTCATCAGGTCCGGCGCCATCGACATCATAGTCATAGGCTCCGTGGCGGCCCTCACGCCTAAAGCCGAGATCGAGGGAGAGATGGGAGACAACAAGGTCGGGCTGCAGGCAAGACTGATGAGCCAGGCTCTGAGAAAGCTCACCCCGTTTTCAGTCAATAGGCCTGCTCATCGCCCTTGACGAAGACCTGCACGAAGGTCTTGTACAGGATGACCATGTCCAGCCAGAACGACCAGTTTTCTATATACCATATGTCAGCTTTTATGCGGCCCTCCATCTGATCCAAGGTTCTGGTCTCTCCTCTGTAGCCTGTGACCTGAGCCCAGCCCGTGATGCCCGGCTTTACGAAATGCCGCAACATGTATTTGTCTATCAGGGCGGAGTATTCTTCGGTATGCATCACCATATGGGGACGGGGACCTACGATGGACATGTCACCCCTGAACACATTGATGAACTGGGGGAATTCATCGAGGGAAGTCTTTCTTATGAAGTCACCGAACTTGGTCTTTCTCGGATCATGCTCCGTAGCCTGCAAGGTATCGGCCTGGTCATTAACCTTCATGCTTCTGAATTTCAGGCAGGTGAACTCCTTCCCGTCCAGGCCCGTCCTCTTCTGGCGGAACAATATAGGGCCTTTGGAAGTAAGCTTTGTGCCTGCGGCGACGAAAGCCCAGATGAAAGGATATAGCGTGCACAGGAAAATGCAGGAGACCGCAATGTCGAAAATTCTCTTCTCCGCCTTCTTGACCGGGTCCGACAATGGATCGTTCATGAAAGCAAAAGTGTAGACTCCGCCTATCTCCTGAAGGAAAATCTTGTTGTTTATGTAATCAGGAACGACCGGCACCACCGAAAAGAGGACCACATTGCACCTGCACCACTTCATGATGGCGGCCGCCGTAGGGGATGACGTATTGACGAACCCGCAGAACACCTGGCTCGGCTTTTCATTCTCTTCCATATAGGGAACCGCATCTTCGTTTTTCCCGAGATAACGGCATATCTTGGACAGTTCCTCGTCCTCCTCGTCATTGAAATAGCCGACGAGATCCACACCCATGGAAATGCTGCCGGCAAAATAGGTACACAGTCTTCTGGTAGCATCGGTGATTCCGACTATCACTACCGAGAACCTGGAGCCTGAATTCATCTTGCGGCTGCGCAGCAGTCCTCTGGCATAAAGATGCACGACCGACACCACGGCAAAAGTGAGAATGTACATCAGCAGCAGCCATCGCGATGAACTGATCCTGAACTTGAGGACTACCAGCGTGAACACCGAGTAAGCCGCGAATCTAAGAACAATCCGGAACACATTCGCAAGAACCGCTTCCGGACGCACGCCCCTTTCCAGGAACACCATTTTCCCGGAAACTATCGACAACAGGAAAGACAATGTAAGTATAAGCGCCAGCCAAAGCGGACTGCTCGACCAGACTTCCTTGCCGAGATGCACCTGCAGAAGGAACAACCCCCAGAACACAAGATTCATCGCGACAATGTCGATAACAAGTATCTTCCAGTTGATTAGACGAGTATATCTGCTACCCCCCCCCATGACATAAATAATACACGTTTATTATCGTTTTATCTCTTCTTTTCAAATATATGAATTATTTCCCGAATTGATGCTTCGCGGCCTCATAACTTTCCAGATCTCCTATGTCATACCTTCTGCCGGGCATCTTGTAAGCATAGATGTCCGTATGCCCGCAAAGATAATGGGCAAGGTTTCCGGGGGCATCGTATCCGCACCCGTTTTCAAGGGCTGAGCGGATCAGAGGAAAATCTTTCTTAAGATAGACATAGAAAGGAGGCACGGCCCAGTTGGATTTGGGCGTCCGGGGCTTCTCCTCCATCAGGACAACCTTTCCGCAGTCATCCAGACAGACCACGCCCGTCTTGCGCAGAGCCTTGACTGAAGGCTCATAGTGGCACATTATGGACGAGGCCTTTTTCTCTTCAGCAAAATCGATGAATCCTGAAAAGGAAAAATCAAGGACATTGTCGGCAGCCACCACGAGCATGTCCTCGTCCACAGACTCCCTGTCCATGGCAAGCAGCAGATCCCTCACGGCGCCTACCCTGTGCTCGTTGTCGGTGGAGCCGTCGTCCACAATCGCGACCGGCTTGGAACAGCGGGCCGATTCTCTCCATTTTTCAAAAAAGGAGACGAACTTGCGGTTGCACACGATTACATGGCGGCTTATGCCTGGAATGCCGTCCAAATCCGCCATTATCCTGTCCAGAAGCGTTCCGCCGCCTATGGGAAGCAGCGGTTTCGGGAAATTCTCAGTCAACGGATACAGACGCGTCGCATATCCGGCGGCCAGCACTATATCTACCATATTATTCTAATCTTTAATCACTTCTATGAGATCTACGGACACGCTCGCCGCAACGGTGATGAATCCGGAGACGGACACGACGAACTTTTTGCTGCGGGAACCTTTGACCTTGACGAAATAGCCTTCCGCCCCGTCAAGCGGACCTCCTAAAATCCTTATGTGCTGTCCCTTCTTCAAGTCCACTTCATCGGGCGTATAAAAGGTCAGCCCTTCCGCTTTCTCTTTGCAGACCTTTATGAAGGAAGCCATCTCCTCATCCCGCACGATAGCCTTGCGCATCATGCCGTCTCCATCTTTGTACATCTTGTACTGCAGCGCGGGCACATACGTTTTCAGAGCCGCCATCTTCGCCTCTTCTTCCCGCACGAAGATAAGATTCCGGACCACGGGGACATAACTGCGGCGCTTGACTCCTCCTCTCTCCGTCACGACGTAGCGCATCGGCACGAAATTCTCGACCCCGATGTCATCCAGCTTCTCCTTGGCCTTCATTTCATTGCGGTACGGAGCGCTCATGGCGAACCATACCCGCTTATCTCCCGGAGCTTCCATGGACGACAACTATTCTCCGTACAGATAATCATGCTGAGCCGCGCTCAGTTCATCTATCTCCACGCCCCAGTTTCCGAGCTCGAGACAGGCTACCTTTCTGTCTATCTCGGCCGGAACATTGTGAATCATCCGGCCGGGAACACGGGGCATGGAATCCCTGTTGTCCGCCAGATACCTTGCGCTCAAAGCCTGTATAGCGAAAGACATGTCCATGATTTCCGCCGGATGGCCGTCGCCTGCGGCCAGATTCACAAGCCTCCCTTCCCCAAGCAGATAGAGAGTCCTTCCGTTGGAAAGAGTGTAGGCCGTTATGTTCGTCCGGGCGGGCGCGGAAGAGACGGCCATTTTCTTGAGGCCGGCCACATCGACCTCCACGTCGAAGTGCCCTGCATTGCAGAGTATGGCACCTTCCTTCATCTTCAGGAAATGTGCCGGCGTAATCACATCGCTGCATCCGGTGACCGTGATGAAGATATCGCCGCACAGGGCGGCTTCGTCCATCTTCATGACGGTGAAACCGTCCATAACCGCTTCCATCGCCTTTATCGGGTCCACCTCGGTGATGACGACTTTCGCTCCCAGTCCCTTTGCCCTCATGGACACCCCCTTGCCGCACCAGCCGTAGCCGGCCACGACGACGGTTTTTCCGGCCACTATCAAGTTGGTGGTGCG
>CAYTYL010000082.1:1808-3669 GCA_964441715.1 uncultured Muribaculaceae bacterium | reverse complement strand
CGTCCCATACGGACTGACCGGTCCCGTAACGATTGTCAAAAAAGTGCTTGCAGGCCGCATCGTTTACCAGCATCATGGGGAACATCAGCTTTTCGTGCCTGTCCATGGCCCTGAGCCTGAGAATGCCGGTGGTGGTTTCCTCGCAACCGCCTATGACGGAAGAAATCAGCGAAGGGTAATGCGTATGTATCATGTCCACGAGATCTCCGCCGTCATCTATGATTATGTCCGGACCGGCTTCTATCACTTTGCGGATGCCCTCCGAATACTCCTCGGGGCTTGCTCCGTGAACAGCGAAAACGTTCAGCCCTTCATGGACAAGAGCGGCGGCGACATCATCCTGGGTACTGAGAGGGTTGCTGCCTGTCACGAACATCCGGGCCCCGCCTGCGGCAAGCACTTCGCACAGATGTGCGGTCTTGGCTTCAAGATGTACGGAAAGCGCTATCTTCAACCCTTCGAAAGGTCTGTCCGCGCGGAATTCCTTTTCCAGGACAGACAGGAGAGGCATGTGCCGCCTGACCCATTCTATCTTCAATTCACCGTCCTTCCAAAGTTCTTTGTCACGTATTTCCGAGTCCATAACTTATCCCCAAAATGATTGCAATCTTTCAAAGATAGTGATATATTTTGCAAAAAGTCAGAAAGGCGGTATTTTTGCAGCAACATACATTTCAAACAAATGGGACTTTTAGAAGGAAAAGTCGCTCTCGTAACTGGAGCGGCAAGAGGAATAGGCAAAGCCATTGCTCTTAAATTTGCTTCGGAGGGAGCTGATGTGGCTTTCACCGATCTGGTCATCAACGCGGACGCGGAAGAAACCGTCGCGGAGATCAAGGCGTACGGACACAAAGTCAGCGCCTATGCCTCCAACGCCGCGGATTTTGAAGAAACCCACAAAGTAGTCGAGAAGATAAAGGAAGATTTCGGCCACATAGACATCCTCGTCAACAACGCCGGCATCACCAAAGACGGACTCATGCTGAAAATGACTGAAGCCCAGTGGGATGCCGTCATAGCCGTCAATCTCAAGTCGGCATTCAACTTCATCCATGCGCTGACTCCCATAATGATGAGACAGAAGGGAGGATCCATAATAAACATGTCTTCCGTCGTCGGAGTGCACGGAAACGCCGCACAGTGCAACTATGCGGCCTCCAAAGCAGGGCTCATCGCCCTTGCCAAGAGCATCGGACAGGAGATGGGGCGCAAGGGCATCCGCGCGAACGCGATAGCCCCCGGCTTCATCGACACGCCCATGACGCAGGCTCTCCCCGAAGACATCCGCAAAGAGTGGATCGAAAAGATTCCTCTCCGCAGAGGCGGCACCGTGGAAGACATAGCCAATGTCGCGACATTCCTTGCAAGCGACATGTCTTCCTATGTGTCAGGCCAGGTCATTCAGGTCGACGGCGGCATGAACATGTGATTTTTTCCGGCTTGTCAGGAAAAATTACCGAATCTTAACCTTCCTCTTCCTTCAGGATTCTATTTTTGGATTTCCATGTCCGAAAAAGATCCGACAATGAAGAGGAAGATTCTTTTCTGCCTTGCATCGGCGGCAGATCTGCTCATGCCCAGGCACTGTGCCGTCTGCGGCGGAAAACTGCTCACCAACGAGAAACACCTGTGCATATGGTGCAGCTACGGGCTGCCCCTTACCTATTTCTGGCTCGAAAGCAGAAACCCCATGGCAGACAGGCTGAACGCCATAATCCAGGACAACATGGTGAACGGTACGGCACCTCAGGAGCCCTATTCATTTGCGATGGCGCTTTACCATTTTTCCGCCCCGGACACCTACGGCAACATAAGCAAAAGCCTTAAATACCACGGAAACCTTTCCATCGGACGGAAATTT
>CAYTYL010000082.1:0-1798 GCA_964441715.1 uncultured Muribaculaceae bacterium | reverse complement strand
ATTTGCCGGGATGCTTGCGGATAAGATAAGAAAATGCGCCTACATGGGGCCCGTGGACGCAGTAGTACCCGTTCCGCTGCACCGGGCACGGCTGCGTCAAAGGGGATACAACCAGTCAGAGATTATCGCAGCGGAAATTGCGGCCTCGCTGGACTGCAGACTGGAGAGCAAGATGCTGAGAAGGGTAAAAAAAACGGAAAGCCAGACCAGACTTGCGTCGAAAGACAGAAAGGAAAACGTCAGCGGAGCGTTTTCCGTTGCCGACAGCATTGCGGAAAGATACGCGGTCCCGCATGTCCATATCCTCCTGGTCGATGACGTATTTACGACCGGAGCGACCCTCGGAGAGTGCCATAAGGTTCTGCGCCGATGGTTCCGTTCCCGGGGGATACCGGCGGACGAACTGAGGATAAGCGTTGCGAGTCTGGCTTTTGCAGGATAATAATCGGGGATTTATTCTTACCTTTGCAACAGGCTGCTTTGGTGGTGGAATGGTAGACACGAGGGACTTAAAATCCCTTGGGCAGAAATGCCTGTACGGGTTCGAGTCCCGTCCGAAGCACGAAAAACTCCTCTTAATCCATTGATTTTGAGGGGTTTTATTCTTAAGCAGCGTACTATGCAGACATCGACGGTTGCGGAGGGCCCGCGGCGAAGCCGTGGGAGGAATGAGGTCGGTCCTTATTCCTACGAACCAGGCCAAACCTACCCTATCGGCATCGTCATCATAGCCATATATAAAAAGAGTGACTAAAATAACTCTTAGTCACCCTTATTCTTGAAAGTCCGCTTTCAGCAGCGGAAAGGATTTTATTTGAGCGTGCCGTTTTCGGCAGCCTGTATCATGGCCGCGTTGGCCATGACATATATCTCGACACGACGGTTTTGGGAACGGCCTTCGGCAGTGGAGTTGTCCGCCACAGGGTCGCTGTAGGAAAGTCCCTGGGCCGTCATCCTGGAAGACGCTATGCCGCAGCTGACGAGATAGGCCTTGACGGCCTCGGCCCTCTGACGGGAGATTCTGTCATTGACTTCCGACCCGCCGGTATTGTCCGTATGTCCGTAAATGGTGATGTCCGTGTCCTGAAAGTCGGACATCTTGGTCGCAAACTCGGAAAGATTATTCTTGGATGCCTCGGACAAGGTTATGCCGTTCGTCGGAAAAAGGATTCCGCTGGCGAAAGTCACCTTTATAGCCTCAAGGCCGTTCTTGTCGGTGACCGTCTCCACCTTGGCATTCTCTATCCGGGCAAGTTCCTCGGCCTTGTTGTCCATCTTCTTGCCGATGACAGCACCGGTACCTGCTCCCACCGCAGTTCCGATGGCCGCGCCTATGGCCGCACCTTTGGAATCACCGGCTATGCCTCCGATAATGGCACCCAGAGCAGCGCCGGAACCGGCGCCGATGGCAGTCCCCTTGCCCGTGTTGGACATCTGGGACAACGTGCCGCAGCTTTGTAAAAGCACGGCGGCAATCATTGCGATGCAAAAAAAGCGTTTCATATCTTAAATGATGTTGATTTGTCTAAAGCAGCTCTATCCCGTGTTCCCGGCACACCTTCCTCATGGAATCGGGCCATATCGCCGACTGTATTTCACCTATGTGCGCCTTGCGCAACAGATACATGCAAAGTCTCGACTGGCCTATACCGCCCCCTATGGTCTGAGGCAGGGCTCCTGACAAAAGAAGCTTGTGGAAGTAAAGATCCTTCTTCCATTCCATTCCCTTCTCTTTCAGCTGGAACTCAAGAGCCTTTCTGTCGACTCTTATTCCCATGCTCGACACCTCAAAAGCTAT
>CAYTYL010000081.1:0-7442 GCA_964441715.1 uncultured Muribaculaceae bacterium | reverse complement strand
GAGAAAGATATTTTCTGTACTTGTCCTCATATCCCTTGACCCCGTAGATGGTCGTGACCTCAAGTCCTCCGAGTCCTGCATCGGAATAGGCATCAAGCATATACGTCATGTCGGACTCGCTTGCCGCGCTTGCCGGCCACCACCAGCGCGACCACGGCTTGGCCTGTCTTGTGATTTCGGGCCATGCAAGTTCACCTGTTTCTTTTGTTGAGTTCCCCTCGGAGCAACCGATCAGAAGGGACGCTGCCGCCGTTGCGGCGACAAGCAGGCGGAAATGTTGTCTCATAAAGTATTGATTTGTTGTTTTTTCTCGAATTTGTTGCAGAATACGGTATAGCAGATTATGCCCATTATGACGAAGGCGCATCCTGCAAGCGCCGGATATTTGTAGGAAAGCCCTGCTTCCACAGGCAGGCCTCCGCACCATGCGCCGAGAGCGTTGCCGAGATTGAACGCTATCTGAACCATGGCGCCGCCCATGAGCATGCCTCCCTCCGAATAGCGGAGAATCAGAAGCTGCTGCGGAGAAGAAACTCCGAAAAGGCAGCCGCATGTGAGTATCATGAGCGGTATGGAAACCCATTTGTATTGTCCGAACAGGAAAATCAGCGCCAGTGAAACAAGCATGACATATTGCAGAGCCCTTCCCGTGTGCGCAGGTCCGAATCTGTCTGCGAGAGAACCTCCTGACAGGTTGCCTATCACCATGCCGGCTCCTGCAAGCACCATCATGAGCGACATGGCCGAAGGCTTGACCCCGGCGACCTCGGTAAGGAGGGGCGATATGTAGCTGTACCAGCAGAATACGCCGCCGTTTCCGAACAGCGTCGCCAGAATCAGAAGCCATGGAGCAAGGGTTTTAAGGAATCTGAATTCAGCTTTGAGACCAAGGTCGGGGAGAGGTTCGATGAACGGAATCCACCGCCTTATGGCGATGAGGGTAACCGCACCCCAGAGAGCCGCGAAGGCAAATACATAGCGCCAGGTCAGATGGGCCGTGATGAAGGTGCTGAAAGGATTCCCGACGAGATTCGCCACAGTCATGCCCGCGCACATTATGGCCACGGCGAGAGTGCTGTCTTCTCCTTTGGACAGTTTGTCGGCGATGATCGAAGACACTCCGAAGTAAGCTCCGTGCGGCAGGCCTCCTATGAAGCGGAACAGTACCATGAGCCAGAATGCCCCTTTCCCGGAAGACGGACACGCGGCCATGAGCGCCGCCGCTACTGTGTAGAGGAGCATCAGCATGCATATCATCCGTTTGAGAGGCCATTTCCTCGCTACCAGAACCAGCAGAGGCGCGCCTATGCAGACGCCCAATGCGTAGAAAGTGATGAAATATCCTGCCTGCGGAATGGATACTCCGAAATCTTCCGCCATGTACGGAAGAATGCCCATCATCACATATTCGACTATTCCGAGGCCGAAGGTCCCGGAGGCAAGGGCAAAAAGACTTTTCTTTATTCCTTTGTGCATGTGTCGGTCTTTAGATTATGCATTTCCGCGAAACACAGCATCAGATGCTAATTTACGAAAAAACGAAGATATAATAGCGGACGGCGGTAAAAATGAAAAAACAGAAAAAGTTGTTTTGCGCTTGAGTGAAAAAGTTGTATTTTTGAACCCCTGTTAGAAATGTAATAAAATGAACACGAAGTACGTATTTGTAACAGGCGGAGTGGCTTCGTCACTCGGTAAAGGCATCATTGCGGCCTCCTTGGCCAAACTTCTCCAGGCGAGAGGCCTAAGAGTGACAATTCAGAAATTCGATCCCTACATAAACATAGATCCGGGCACCCTGAACCCCTATGAACATGGCGAATGCTATGTGACCGATGACGGGGCGGAGACCGATCTCGACCTCGGCCATTACGAAAGATTTCTCGGCGTGCACATGTCCAAGGCGAACAACGTCACTACCGGCAAGATCTACAATACGGTGATTACCAAGGAGAGGGAAGGGGCATATCTGGGACGGACCGTGCAGATTGTCCCTCACATCACGGACGAAATCAAGCGCAGGATGCTGCTTCTCGGCAAGACGGGAAAGTTCGATGTCATCGTGACCGAAATCGGCGGAACGGTAGGCGACATGGAGTCGCAGCCTTTCATCGAGGCCATGCGTCAGCTTCAGTGGGAAATGCCGGACGAGGATTTCATGTCCATCCATCTGACGCTCGTTCCGTATCTTGCCGCCGCAAAGGAACTCAAGACCAAACCCACCCAGCATTCCGTGCAGCAGCTCCAGCAGGCAGGAGTGCATCCCGACATAATCGTGTGCAGGACTGAACATCCTCTTTCCCAGGAACTCAGGAAAAAGATCGCGCTTTTCTGCAACGTGAAACCGGGCCATGTCATACAGTCGATAGACGCTCCTTCCATTTATCAGGTTCCCTTGAACATGGAACAGGAGAAGCTGGACGACATGGTGGTCGCGCATTTCGACCTGAGCTACCTTCCGGATCCGGATCTGTCCGGACTGAAAAAATTCCTGGACAGGGTATATCATCCGCACCATTCCGTGGATGTGGCGCTTGTCGGCAAATACGTGGAGCTTCAGGATGCCTACAAGTCCATCCTCGAATCTTTTATCCACGCCGGAGCGGCCAATGACTGCAAGGTGAACGTCCACACTTTCCAGAGTGAGAACATCGACGAAGAAAATGTGGAAGAGAAGCTTAAGGACATGGATGCCGTGCTGGTGGCGCCCGGTTTCGGAGAAAGAGGACTGGAAGGGAAAGTCATAGCCATCCGTTATGCCCGTGAGCATAAAATCCCGTTTTTCGGAATCTGTCTCGGAATGCAGATGTGCGTCGTGGAGTTCGCCCGTGACGTTCTGGGCATAAAGGACGCCTGCTCCACGGAACTGAATCCCGCCACCCCCGACCCGGTGATAGACCTCATGGAGGATCAGAAGAGCACCACAATCAAAGGCGGGACCATGCGCCTGGGCGCCTATGACTGCCGTCTGGAAAAAGATTCCATGGCGTACCGGATTTATGGAAAAGAAATCATATCCGAGCGTCATCGCCACAGATATGAGTTCAACAATGCCTACCTCGAAAGGATAGAAGCCGCGGGACTCAAGGCGACCGGCCGCAATCCTGAAACGGGGCTTGTGGAAGTAGTTGAACTTAAAGATCATCCTTTTTTCATCGGGGTGCAGTTCCATCCTGAACTGAAATCCACTCCGGAAAATCCCCAGCCCATTTTTGTAGCGTTCATCAAAGCGGCACTCGACTACAGGGCAGGGAAATAAAAGTCCTTTCTTCTCTCTGGCCGGGAAGCCGCCGACATCTTCCGAATATGAAAAAAAACATTCTGACAGCCCTTTTTATTGCGTTATTCTGCACGGCCGTATCCGCACAGCCGCCGCAGCCGCCCAAATCCGTCAAGTTTGCCGGAGAGAACATCTCTCTGGAGCGCTCCGACCTGTATGAGCGGATGGACAGGGAACTCATAACCTTCACCTACGGACATACCAATTCCGTGCTCATGCTGAAGCGTTCCGACCGTGTCTTCAGGACGGTGGTTCCGATTCTGAAGAAATACGGCATTCCCGAAGATCTCAAATACCTCATGGCGATAGAGAGCAATCTGGACCCCATGGCATATTCCTCCGCCGGTGCGGCGGGACTTTGGCAGTTCATGGCCTCCACCGCCAAGATATACGGACTTGAAGTCAATGCAAATGTGGACGAGCGCTACAATGTCGAAAAAGCGACGGATGCGGCCTGCCGATATCTGCTTGACGCCTATGCCAAATATGGAGACTGGATGACGGTGGCGGCAAGCTACAACTCGGGCATGAACGGAGTGAGCCGGAGGGTTGACAGACAGCATCAGTCCAGCGCCATGAACCTGTGGCTTCCCCGTGAGACCATGCGGTACATGTTCAGGATTCTGGCTGCAAAGATGTTCTTCGAGAATCCTTCGCAGTTCGGCTTCGACGTCAAGGACAGATATGAATACATCGCTCCGAAGGAAATAGTTACCGTGACGGATCCCATAGAGGATCTAGTCAGTTTCGCGGAGGCCCACGGGGTCAGCTATTTCCAGCTCAAGAACGCAAATCTGTGGCTGCGGGGAGACAAACTGAACAATGCCTCGCACCGTGAATATCGAATAATAATACCCAAAGACAAGTAATTCATTATGAGACGATTATTACTCTTTATCCTGATTCTTTCAGGAGTTCTTTTTTCCTGTACGCGCCAGCCTGAGAAACTTCCGCAGGTCAGCGGTCATCGGGGTGCCAACTGTCTGGCCCCTGAAAACACCCTTGCCTCTGCGGACAGCTGCATCAAATATGGAGTGGATGTAATGGAAACCGATGTCACCATAAGTTCGGACAGCGTGTTCTATCTGCTTCATGACCAGACGCTTGACCGTACCACGAACGGCACCGGCGACCCCTACGCGCACAGCTCCTCCTATCTGGACAGTCTTGATGCGGGGTCATGGTTCGGTGAACAGTGGAAAGGGCAGCATATGCCGCGTTTCCAGACCTTGCTCCGCCGTGCCAAGGAAGGCGGACTGGACATCACCGTCGACTACCGCAAAGGAGACTTCGGGAAGCTTGTGGAGCTGATAGAATCTGAAGGAATGCTGGAGCATACCTACTTTACGTTCAGCCAGGAAGAAGATGCCGTCGCATTCCGCAGGCAGTTCCCCGACATACACACGCTTCAGGGCTATGTGACCGATATCGCCGACATCGACAGGGCTGAGGAGCTTTATTCTCCGGACATAATCGTGAACTGGATAGACAATCTGACTCCCGAGTTTGTAAAGGCATGTCATGACCGCGGACTTAAAGTGCTGGCATTGGTGCTTGGACTTGAAGACAAGACAGCTGAAAACCGGAAAGCGGTGGAGCTCGGAGTGGATGTCGTGGCTACGGACCGTCCGGTCCAGTTCATGCGTCAGTTCGGGATGCTGAAGAAATAGGATAGGGACTCTTTCGAAAATGAAACGTCCGAAGCCTGCGAGATGCGGAACTTCGGACGTTTTTCTTTTTTATCTGTTTTTATCTGTCGCCGAGAAGCTTCTTGCGCAGATTGTCGAGCATGTCGACGGTCATGGATTCCAGGTCGTACGTCGGTTTCCAGTCCCATTCCTCACGTGCGCAGGAGTCATCCATCCTGTCGGGCCATGATTCTGCGATTTTCTGGCGTACGGGATCGACGTCATATTTCATCCTGAATCCGGGGACGTGCTCTTCAATTTTCTTGCGGATGATTTCAGGATCGAAACTCATGGAGCTGATGTTGAATGAGTTGTGGTGTTTGAGCCTGCTCGGGTCGGCAAGCATGAGATCTACGGCGGCTTTCAGCGCGTCAGGCATGTACATCATG
This sequence comes from uncultured Muribaculaceae bacterium, assembly GCA_964441715.1. Lineage (GTDB taxonomy): Bacteria > Bacteroidota > Bacteroidia > Bacteroidales > UBA932 > Cryptobacteroides. The sequence continues at coordinate 2,085 of CAYTYL010000081.1, read as the reverse complement.
TCCATGAATGTGCCGGCTGCGATAGGGCAGGTGAACTCTTCGCCTTTTACGGCCGCATAGTATATCTCCACGGCATAGTCTGTGGTTCCGCCGCCTGGAAGGGTCACATAGGAGATGAGGCCGGGGAAGCGGACCGAACGGGTGTCCACACCGTATTTGTGATGGTAATAGTTGCTGAGCAGTTCCGTAGCTACCTTGGAGCATCCGTACATGGACAGCGGTCTCTGTATGGTGTCCTGAGGTGTGTTCATGTGAGGCGTTTCAGGCCCGAACGAGCCGATGGAAGAGGGGGTGAACACTGCTACGCCGTTTTGTCTTGCGACTTCGAGGATGTTCATCAGTCCGTCTATCTGGATGTGCCAGGCGAGCTGGGGTTTCTTCTCCGCCACTGCGGAAAGGAGGGCGGCCATATTGTATATGGTGTCTATCCTGTATTTCTTTACTGTTTCAAGGATTTCATTTCCGTCACAGACATCGACTTTTGCACTCGGCCCGCTTTCCAGCAGAACGCCGTGAGGTTCTGCTCCGGGAATATAGCCGGCAACAATCTGTCCTTCGGGAAACATGCCCCTGAGTTTCATGGTGAGTTCAGATCCGATCTGTCCTGTAGACCCTATAACCAGAACGTTTTTCATGGTAGAATGAATGTTATTCGTGCAATTATGTTGTGGGTAAAAAGTTATTTTACGTTTTTGCGTTGCAAATTTATACTTTATTTCTAAATTAGCGACAGATTTTAACCTTAAAAACGCAAAAAACAAAAAAATATTAACTAAGTATGTACGGCAACTTCAAAAAACACCTTTCTGATGAGCTGGAGGCCATCAGGGAGGCTGGTCTTTACAAGGCAGAAAGAAACATCGCTTCTCCCCAGTCGGCAGAAATCACTCTCGAAGACGGGAGCAAGGCCCTGAACTTCTGTGCCAACAACTATCTCGGCCTTGCCGATTCTCCCCGCCTGATTGCGGCGGCCAAGAAGGCCATGGACGAAAGAGGCTTCGGCATGTCGTCGGTACGCTTCATCTGCGGCACCCAGGATCTGCACAAGCAGCTGGAGGCGGCCATATCCGATTTCTTCCGTACCGAGGACACTATTCTGTATGCATCGTGTTTCGATGCCAACGGAGGACTCTTCGAACCGCTGCTCACAGCCGAGGACGCCATCATTTCCGATTCTCTCAACCATGCATCCATAATAGACGGCGTGCGTTTGTGCAAGGCGGTCCGTTACCGCTATGCCAATGCCGACATGGCGGATCTTGAGAGATGCCTGAAAGAGGCTCAGGCCCAGAGATTCAGAATCATCTGCACTGACGGAGTGTTCTCCATGGACGGAAATGTAGCCCCCATGGACAAGATATGCGACCTCGCCGAGAAATACGATGCTCTGGTGATGGTGGATGAGAGCCATTCGGCCGGAGTGGTCGGCAAAACAGGGCACGGCGTGGCGGAGCAGTTCAACTGCTACGGCAGAATCGACGTGTTCACCGGCACGCTCGGAAAAGCCTTCGGCGGCACGGTGGGCGGATTCACCACCGGACGCAAGGAAATCATCGAGATGCTCCGCCAGCGTTCACGTCCGTATCTGTTCTCCAACTCCATTCCGCCCATGATTGCCGCGGCCGGCATCGAGATGTTCAAGATGCTCAAGGAGGGCAACGAACTTCATGACAGGCAGCAGGAGAACGTGGCCTACTTCAGGGACAAGATGCTTGCCGCAGGCTTCGACATCAAGCCTACGCAGAGCGCCATCTGTGCGGTGATGCTATACGATGCGCCTCTCGCCCAGAAGTTCTCGGAGAGGATAGCCAAGGAGGGCATATTCGTCACCGGTTTCTTCTATCCTGTCGTTCCCAAAGGCCAGGCCCGCATAAGGGTTCAGCTTTCGGCTGCCCACAAAAAGGAACATCTGGACAAGGCCATAGCCGCATTCATAAAGGTCGGCAAAGAACTGGGCGTCATAAAATAGCATGTCTTCCATATTAAAACGGAGTGGCTGATCAGTGATTCAGTCACTCCGTTTTGTGATGGTTGGCGGAACCGGATGCGGCGTTTACGGAACCGGATGCGGCGTTTACGGAACCG
>CAYTYL010000080.1:0-7541 GCA_964441715.1 uncultured Muribaculaceae bacterium | reverse complement strand
TGTATGGGCCTGAAGAGTTCCTTGCTGCGGGACATCGTGTTCGTCAGAAAAATATCTCTCATGTTCTCATTTCTTTCATCCGTGCGAATATACGTATTTTTACCTTATCTTTGTTCTCGGAATGACAGTCCGTCATCTCCAGACTGACAGCATGGACTTTTATATTTAACACAATATGGCAAAGATTATCAGCGGAAAAGAGCTTTCCGCCAAAATGAAGGCCGAGATGGCCGAGGAAGTAGCCGGATTCCCCGCGAAGTACGGCAGAGTCCCCCATCTCGCGGTAATACTCGTCGGGGACGATCCGGCGAGCCACTCCTACGTCAAGGGCAAGGCTAAAGCCTCGGAAGTCGTCGGCATAAAGAACACCACCATTCTCCGCCCGGCGGACATCAGCGAAAAAGAGCTGCTCGACATCATAGCCGAGCTGAACGCTGACGAAGGCGTGGACGGGATACTCGTACAGCTCCCGCTGCCCAAGCACATCAACGAGGACAGAATCATCTCCGCCATCGACAGATCCAAGGACGTGGACGGTTTCCACCCCCTGAACGTGGCCGCCCTGTGGATGAAACAGCCCTGCACCGTGGCCTGCACCCCCAAGGGCATCATAAGGATGCTCGACGAGGCGGGCGTGGAGATAAGCGGCAAAAGAGCCGTCGTTATCGGACGCAGCCAGATAGTCGGACTGCCGGTATCCAAGCTTCTGCTCGACAGGAACGCCACCGTAACCATCTGCCATTCAAGGACCAAGAACATCGGAGAGATAACCAGACAGGCTGAAATCCTCGTCGTGGCGATAGGCAGGCCCAAATTCGTGACCGCCGACATGGTTTCTCCCGGCACCGTGGTCATCGACGTGGGCGTGAACAGGAATCCGGAGACCGGAAAGCTTTGCGGAGACGTGGATTTCGATGCCGTTGAGCCGAAAGCATCCGTCATCACTCCCGTTCCCGGAGGCGTAGGCCCCATGACCATCACCTGCCTCATGGAGAACACCATAGAGTGCTTCCTCAGGAAGATGGACAGGAAATAATCCCCCTTTTACGACACGAATCCCGCGCAGTCCTTGTCGCGGGATTCATGGATAAAAAACCGCTGAATCATCATGAAATCCATTTTAGGCATAGGAAATGCCCTGACAGACATCCTCGCGGTTCTCCCCGACGACAGCCTGCTCCAAAGATTCCATCTGCCCAAGGGCAGCATGCAGCATGTCGACATGGAAACCGGAGACCGTATATGGTCCGTCCTCAAGGAGCGCGGAGTGAAATACGTTCCCGGCGGTTCCGCAGCGAACACCATCACCTGCACGTCCATCTTCGGGATGCCTTCCGGCTACATCGGGAAAATAGGCAGGGACGAGCTGGGAAGCCTTTTCAGGAGCGTAATGGAACAATACGGCATCAAGACCACCATGCTTTACGGCACCAAGTCGTCCGGAAGATGCATGGTTTTCATCACGGGCCCCAATGCCGAAAGGACTTTCGCGGACTACATGGGTTCCGCTCTGGAAATGAGCGCGGCGGACCTGAAGCCCGAATATTTCCGGGGCTATGACTATTTCCACATCGAGGGATACCTTGTCCAGAGCCAGGAGCTCATAAGCACGGCCACCAGGATGGCAAAGGAGGCCGGATGCATGATATCGCTGGACATGGCGTCCTACAACGTCGTGGAATCCAACAACGCGTTTCTCCACAATCTCGTGGACAAGTACGTGGACATCGTGTTCGCCAACGAGACCGAAGCCAAGGCCTTCACCAAAAAAGACTCCCGGGAGGCCCTGGAAGACATCTCCCGTCACTGCCGCATCGCGGTTGTCAAGATAGGGAAAGACGGGTCCATGATTCAGTCCGGCGACGAGTACCACTACATAAAGGCATGGCCTGCCGACACCATAGACGCCACCGGCGCCGGAGACACCTATGCGGCCGGTTTCCTCTATGCCCATTCGCTCGGGCTGCCCCTGAAAATCTGCGGAGAGATAGGTTCCATAATAGCGGCAAAGGTCGTGGAAGTGATAGGCACGAAGATTGATGTTCCAAGGTGGAAAGCCGCCAAGGAGGAAATCCGTGAACTTATAGCGGCAAACAGCTCGAAATGAACCTTATCGGACGAATACAGCGTTTTTTCAGAAATAAAGCTTTGAGAAGGGACGGAAGCAAGGTCCCTTCCGGTATGATGCCCGTTTCCGACATCAGGACCGCTGCCTTCATCATCGATGTGGAAGACAGTTCCTTCGACGTATGCAAACAGTCCATACAGTCCTTCAGCAGAGAATACGGCATGAAAACGGAGATTTTCTTCCTGGACATGAGGAAAATCGGCAGCGAAGACAGGCTCATCACCAGCATCACCAACACCATCCTCGCCAGGGATCTGAACTGGTTCGGAAAGCCCTCGGACGAGAAGATGAAACTGCTCCTGGATTTCAATCCCGACCTTTTCGTCTCACTTGTAAAGGACGGCGGATTCCCCGCGGATTATGTCGCGGCATGCTGCACGGCACGATTCAAGATAGGCCGGAGACAGCTGCCCGGAAAAGTGTTCGACCTTGTGGTATCGGACCCGCCGGGCAAAGACCATCAGGAAGCGGAGGTATTCGGATACGTCAAGAATTACCTATTGAAAATAACTGACAATAAATGATGAACAAACTAGTCAAAGACCTTGTTGTCGCACTGAAAGGCTACGCCATGGGGGCGGCAAACGTCATTCCGGGCGTTTCAGGCGGCACGATCGCACTCCTCACGGGCATTTTCGGAAGAATCGTGGACGCCCTGAACAGCATAATGGACATCAAGACATGGAAAATGCTGTTCAAAGGAGAGTGGAGAGGATTCTGGAAGGCCGTCGACGGCCGTTTCCTCGTCGCGCTGATGACCGGTACGCTCCTGAGCATCTTCACCCTGGCCAAGCTCATGGAATATGTGCTCCTCCACTATCCCATAAGGACATGGGCATTCTTTTTCGGAATGATCGCGGCATCGGCCGCCGTGATGCTCGCCAAACTGCGCAACTGGAAATGGATGGACGGGGTGTGGGTCATCGCAGGCATCGCCCTGGGCGTGATAATCTGCACACTTTCTCCGACCACCACCCCGGATGACCTGTGGTTCATATTCATATGCGGAGCGATAGCGATATGCACAATGATTCTCCCCGGCATCTCGGGCAGCTTCATTCTGCTGATTCTCGGCAAATACGCCTACATCATGACGGCCGTAAGCGAGATGAACATTCCGGTGCTGCTCGTCTTCGGAGCCGGCTGCGTCATAGGCATACTCGCCTTCTCCAAAGTGCTGCACTGGCTTCTGGACAGGTTCGAAAGGCCTACCATGCTGGTTCTCATAGGCTTCGTCCTCGGCTCTTTGATCAAGGTATGGCCATGGAACGACACCGATGCCATCATCCGTTCCCAACTCCTCAAGCAGGGAGCCGACAAAGAGGCCGCCGAGATAGCTCTTTCCACACTCACGGACACGGGACAGAGCCTTCAGCAGCTCATCAGCGACTACCATGTGAACGGAGCCATAATCTTCGGTCTTCTCGGAGTCGTCCTCGTCGGAATCCTTGAATACCTCGGAGGGAAGAACGGCAGTCAGGAAGCTTAGAGAACAGAGAGTTTTCAGAATAATGGACTTTCAACTTGCGGAAGTCCATTATTTTTTGCTATATTTGCAGTCCATTCAAAGCCAAGGCTCATTGCCAAGGCCGGGATGGCGGACGGTTCCGTAGCTCAGCTGGATAGAGCAACAGATTTCTAATCTGTGGGTCTAGGGTTCGAATCCCTACGGAATCACATGACAAGCCCCATAAGTTACTGAAGATAAGGTACTTATGGGGCTATATCTTTTAATTGGTGAAACATAGATGAAGGAAAGTGCCGTCAATTATGCAGCACCTTCATTTTCAAAATCCCGACGAAACAAAATGCAATCTTCAGGCATCGCTTCCATACGTTGCCAAAGGGTCGTACCATCTGTTGACTATTCATCAGTCATACTACCTTTGAAATATTGATGATTTTTCAAAGGCGAAGAGACAAAAAAGGCTTCTGACATATGTAAGCCTCCGAGGAGCTCTCCGCTTCGCAGATGAAAAAGGGAAAGTGACGGAAGCAGCTGTTTCACAGTTACTTCCGTCACTTTCATCAACTATTGGCGGCCACATTGCCGAACTGTCCGCCGGTATCCGGCAGGAGATCCGGGCTTGGATGTTGCCAGGGACTTGCTTGACCTTGTGAACGTCATAACAGCGATGGATAAAGAAAGTTTTGTCGGGGCCTTTAACGAGCGGAATGAAAAGTACAGGGATAAGGTTATACCCAATACGAACAATGGTCTCGAGGGTATCTTCTCCGATATCACAGAAGACATAGACCTTAGAATTAGCGTTGGCCTATAAAAAATTATTCTTTAACTTTGCACATAATTATCGCCAGTCGGTAAGACTTTCGCGAATTAATTATAGGCGTTGGCTATTATTCAAGTGTTCCGAAACTTGCAGGTAGAAAGAACATACATCGTAATAATGGTAACGTCCGCTGTCATAGTGGACGTTTCTCTGTTTACGATGTATAGGCTCCTGCAAGTGCCTGGAACACAGACGGGGATTCGTCCACGTTTTGTGTTCAGACACTTGCAGAATTATTGTTTGATGGCCCGACGCACATCACCATCAAACATAATAATCCATGGAAAACGAGACACTGGAGGCCAGCAGGCAGAGCCTATTGGCTGACATTGACCACCGTGTGGCTGACCATATCCTCGAGCCCACCAATGCCGCACTACTCAGAAAACTTATCCTGAAATCTGATGACATTGACGAGGCTAACATGATAGCGGCACTCGGCACCACCTACAAGCGCACTGGATTTCACTTCGACAAACGAATAGAGAAAATGGATAAAGAAATCCATTACTTCCGAAAAAACGGAAAGTTGAGCGTCCGCACTGATGAAACGCGGCCTGTCAACAAACTCATCATTGGCGACAACTATCTGGCATTGCAAAATCTGCTCATCGAGTACCGTGGACGCATCAACGTTATTTATATAGACCCACCCTACGGAAAGGACAGTATGGGTGAATTCGCCAAGACCAACTATGAGAATGCAATCTCACGCGACAACCTCCTTTCTATGCTCTTTTCACGACTTATGCTTGCAAAACAACTGCTTGCTGATGACGGCGTCATCTTCTGTAGCATAGACGATAGAAATCAAGCGTATGTAAAGTGCTTGTTCGATGAAGTGTTTGGGGAAAGAAATTTTGTAGGAACCATAATATGGCAGTCTGCAACTGACAATAACCCCACTCAAATAGCAACAGAGCATGAATATATTTTATGTTATGGTCGTAATATCAATTCTTTGCTTCCGTGGCTAGGAGAGTCGGATAAAGCCTTATTAATAGAACAGCAGTACGAGCAACTTAAGCGACAGTACTCAGATGCAGAGTTCATTGAAAAGGCTTTGAGAGTATGGATTAAAGAAAACGCTGAACAACTAAAAGGTGTAACCCAATATAATAATGTTGACGACAAGGGCGTATATAGTAGTTCTCAAAATTCATCAAATACAAAGCCCGGTGGCTATATGTATGACATTATCCACCCAATTACAGGTAAGCCATGTGCAAAACCTGCATTTGGATGGCGATGGAAAGAAGAAACTTTCTGGAATTATGCTCACAAAGGAGATGTAAAATGGGGCAAAGATGAAACTACTCAACCACATATAAAGAAGCGAATCAATACCGTTACTGAACTTCTAAAAAGCATATATTATGAGGATGGTCGAGTTGCCACGTCTTTATTAGAGTCTTTGTTTGGAACAAAGAAAATCTTTGATAACCCCAAGCCAGTAAAACTTATATCTAAGCTTATTGATTATTCTTCTCCAAAGGATGCCATCGTCCTTGATTTCTTTGCCGGTAGCGGCACTACTGGTCATGCTGTGCTCGCACTGAATGAGCAGGACGGGGGCACACGTCAGTTTATACTCTGCCAATTGAACGAAAAGACCGACAGTACGCCCAAAGGCATTGCATATGACGTTACAGCAGAGCGGCTGAAGCGCATTATGACGGGTGAAAGTTATGACGGAAGCCGCAATTTCAAGTGGTCACAGGATAATCTGCCCTATGGCGGTAATCTTGATGTCTATGAGATTGAAGGAGTTACCAACGACAATGCTACTGAGGGCGAGACTCCATTTGATGTCATAGACGAGACCTTGTATGGACAAGAGCGTTTCGCCACACTTAGGAAAAAAGTGGCATGGGTATGCTCAAACTTTTCGCATACGCAGAAATACATAGAGAGCGACAAGGAGTGGGAGCAACGAGAGAAGGAGGCTGACAATGCTACAGGAGAGTAAAGATTTACAACAACGTGCTGTTGCGGAACTTTTGAAGAAAGCGAATGGCAGCAAGCGTGAACTGACTTTTCGTGCACCGACAGGAAGCGGAAAGACGCACATGATGGCCGACTTTATGAACCGTGTAATACAAGCACATAAGGATGTCGTGTTTCTCGTATCCACACTGTCAAAAGGCGGACTGGCACAGCAAAACTATGATACATTCAAAAGCTGCGTTGACAGCGGTGAGTTCGTCAACCTTAATCCTTATCTCATCAACACAGAGACGAGTGGCGAGGAAACACTGTTCATCTCCACAGACTACAATGTCTATGTGTTGCCTCGCGACCTATATAAGAAAAACGGAAAACTAATGCAAGGTGTCATGCTCAGTTTTCTACAGACTATGACCGAGACGTTTTTCCAATGGGGCATGAATAAAAAAATATGGCTCATAAAAGACGAGTGTCATGTGGCGACTAACAACCTCGATGACATATCGGTTAAGTTTTTTCAAAAAGTGTTTAACTTTTCAGCTACGCCCAATTTGAGGCGCGGGCAGGTTCCCGACGTACAGATAACTGACGAGGAAGCAGTGGGGGCTCATCTCATAAAACGTGTATCCCTGAACGAAGATGCCACCGTGCCCGTAGATACGGCCATCGATAAATTATTGGAGATTCGACATGACTACAACAATCTTCTTGCAACGCATCCTTGCCTCATCATCCAAATTTCAAACAATGTAAAGGCACAGGAAGAGTGGGTGCAAAAGGTAAAGCCTGCTATCGACAAGCATCAGGAATTGAAATGGATGCTTATCGTCAATAAAGAAAAAGAGTGTGATACCAATGACGATGTAAAGAGGCGGTTGCCAGTAAGCCGATGGAAAGATTATGCACGTGGAAATAATTCTACCATAGACATCATCGTATTCAAGATGGTTATTTCAGAAGGTTGGGACATACCACGGGCGTGCATGCTCTATCAGGTGCGTGATACCAAAAGCACACAGCTTGACGAGCAAGTAGTGGGACGAGTGAGGCGCAATCCTCGACTTCTTGACTACGAAACTCTTTCTAAAGAAGCACAGCAGCTCGCAACAGAAGCATGGGTTTGGGGTGTAAAACCAGATAGCATGAAAATGGTGCGGCAAGTTTCCTTGTGGGAT
>CAYTYL010000079.1:6674-7787 GCA_964441715.1 uncultured Muribaculaceae bacterium | reverse complement strand
AAGGGGTCCTCTTTTTTCATATTTTTCTCCTTATGAATGGCAGATTATTCCTCATTGACGGGCATGCCTTGATATTCAAGATGTATTATGCCTTTGTCCGAAGACCTATGATCAACTCCAAAGGAGCTGACATGTCCATTCTTTACGGGTTTACACGTTATCTGCTGGAACTTGTGGACAAGGAGAATCCCACACATCTCGCGGTCGCTTTCGATCCTCCGGGAGGTACGTTCAGGAACAGGCTTTATCCGGAATATAAAGCTAACAGGGCCGAGACGCCCCAGCTCGTGATAGACGCGCTCGGGCCTCTTGAGGAGTTGTGCGGTGCGCTGAATGTTCCCGTGCTGATGGAAAAAGGCTTTGAGGCGGACGATGTCATAGGCACCGTGGCCAAGCGTTTCGGCAGTCCGGAAGTCAAGGTGTACATGGTGACCCCTGACAAGGATTACGGCCAGCTTATTACGGATGACATATTCCAGCTGAAGCCGGGGAAGGCAGGTGAACCCGGGGTGCTTTTGGACAGGAAAGCCGTATGCGGAAAATATGGTATCTCCGATCCGGTTCAGGTCATAGAGATGCTTACCCTGTGCGGGGATACGGCGGACAATGTGCCCGGAGTCAAGGGAATAGGTGAGGTAGGAGCGGCGAAGCTCATTTCCAGATATGGCAGCGTGGAGAATATCTATGCCCATCTGGACGAGCTGTCCGCAAGGCAGCAGGCCATGTTCGAAGAGGCCAGAAGCCATATCGGGCTCAGCCATGAGCTTGTGACCATCAAAACCGACGTGCCGATGGAGCTGTCGCTGGATGCAATGGCCGTCGACAAGGTGTACCGGGCCGAAACGGCCGATCTGTTCGAGAAGTATGAGTTCAATTCGCTGAAGAAATATCTCGGAAAAATAGCTCCGGAGAATCCTTCGCCGAAAAAGCGTGTCGAAGTCGCAAAGGTCTCCGCAGATGAATTCGAGGCCGTTGTCAGACGGACAGGCAGGTTTGCCGTAACCGCGCACGGAAGCGGAAGCTTTTTTACCGAGGTGGACGGTCTTACGCTGGCCGCCGCCGAAGACGGGCGGTGCTTTGCAGTGACGGCTGCCGCATCGGAGGTCAGAAATC
>CAYTYL010000079.1:0-6664 GCA_964441715.1 uncultured Muribaculaceae bacterium | reverse complement strand
CTGTTGGAGGACAGCTCTCTGAGCAAATGCGGATACAATCTTAAGCGCATACTGAATCTGTTGCGGTACAACGGCATCGCTCTGAACGGAAAACTGGAGGATCTGGAGCTGATGCATTATCTGACCGATCCGGAGAAAAGCCATAAGCTTGACGTTCTGGCCAAACGCTATCTTGACATGGATTTGGAAGAGCAGGACGGTCCGGTTGAAGAATCCCGTTCACTGTTCGACAGCGGAGAGCCGGATCTGCATGACGATTCTCTTGCCGCATCCGCCATGGTCCTGCTCAGGCCTGTGCTTGAGGAAGAATTGAAGAGAACCTCCGCAGACTGCCTTTACGACAGCATGGAGGAACCGCTTCTGAGGGTTCTTGCCGACATGGAGTACGAAGGGGTGAAAATAGATCTTGCCCAGATACGCATATATGCCGATGAACTTGGAAAGGAAGTGGCGGCCCGTGAAAAGGAGATAAGGGAAATGGCCGGGGAACCCGACCTGAACATAGCCTCCCCCAAACAGATAGGAAATCTTCTCTTCGACAAACTGCACCTTGACCCCCATGCCAAGAAGAGCTCAAGAGGAGCGTGGCAGACGGACGAAGCGACGCTCGCCGCCATAGCCGACCGGCATCCGATAATAAACAAGATATTGGAATACAGAGAGGTGCGTAAGCTGCTTTCCACATACGTGGAGCCTTTCCCGTCCTATGTGTCGCAGGTTACGGGCAAGATACATACCACTTTCAACCAGGCGCTTACGGCCACGGGCAGATTGAGTTCGTCCAACCCCAATCTCCAGAACATCCCTATCCGCAGCGAGCGGGGCAAGGAGATAAGAAAGGCATTCGTCCCTTCCGATCCTGCCGGGTTCATCCTGTCGGCCGATTATTCCCAGATAGAGTTGAGAATCATGGCCCATCTCTGCAAAGATCCCCACATGACGGAAGCGTTCAGGAACGGGGTGGACGTGCATCGTGCCACCGCGGCCAAGATTTTCGGAGTGAACCCCGAGGATGTGACGGATGAACAGCGCAGGGTGGCAAAAACCGCCAACTTCGGCATAATGTACGGAATATCCTCCTTCGGACTGGCCCAGCGGCTCAGAATCTCCCGCTCCGAGGCGAAGAGCATAATAGACGGATATTTCGAAGCATTCCCCTCCATAAGGGACTTCATCGCCGAAACCGTGCGCAAAGCCGGTGAAGACGGCTATGTGGAGACCATTTTCGGCCGCAGGCGCTATCTGCCGGACATCAAGGCGAAAAACGCCACTCTCCGGTCTTTGGCTGAGAGGAATGCCGTCAACGCCCCCATACAGGGGACTGCGGCGGACATAATAAAGATTGCCATGATAAGTGTCGCCGACAAGATCAGGGAGGGCGGTTTCAAGAGCAAGATGGTTCTTCAGATTCATGACGAACTGCTTTTCGATACGTTTCCGGGCGAGGAAGAGGCTCTTGGGAAAATGGTTGTGAATGAGATGGAACATGTAATCGCCTTGTCTGTTCCGTTGACAGTAGAATGCGGATATGGAAAGAACTGGCTCGAAGCTCACTGATCTCAATGATGCCCAGCTCGTCAGGAAGGCTCTTGACGAGGATTCCCAGGCGGCATACTTCACCATCTATGCCCGTTACCACATCGGCGTCTGTGCCCAGATATCCAAGATCATCAGGAACAGGAACGAGATAGAGGACATCTGCATGGAAACCTTTGAAAAGGCTTTCAAACAGCTTGCGTCATACAGGACGGAAGCCCGTTTCTCGACATGGATTCTGACCATTGCCAGGAACACCGCCCTTGATTACAAGGACAAGGAGAACGTCAGGGTCAAGCGGATTGAGACTTCCTCGATGGACAGCGGAGAAAGCGATGCGTCAAGGGTGGCAGATCCGTCCATAAGCCCTGAAGACGAGATAATAAAAAGCCAGCTGCACGAGAGCTTCATTGACAGCATAGACGGACTTCCGGCCCTCTACAAGGAGATTGCCAGACTGTGTTTCGTGGACAATCTGGGCTACAAGGAGATAGCGGAAAAGACCGGAATCCCTCTGAACACCGTCAAGACAAGGATAAGAAGAGCCAAGGACATGCTTTCGGAGACAATGCAGGGCGCTGAAGAATGAACGTTTATGGAATTCGGTGAAGATTATGGAATTCGGTGAATTTAAGGACATAGTGTCGGAGGCATTTCCCGGACTGCCCTCGTCCGCCATGGAAAAATTCCGGGAGATGGGCCCTCTTTATGCCGAGTGGAACTCGAAGATCAATGTGATTTCCCGCAAGGACATCGATCAGCTGTATTCTCACCATGTGCTGCATTCCCTGTGCGTGGCGTATTACCTTAAAAGCCGGAGGGCGGAAGATTACCGGCTGCTTTCCGAAGGGGCGGAGGTGCTTGATCTCGGGACCGGAGGAGGATTCCCGGGGCTGCCTCTTTCGATTCTTTTCCCGGCATCGCACTTCACGCTATGCGACTCCATCGGCAAGAAGATAAAGGTCGCGTCTGCGGTCTCGGAAGCTTTGGGACTGGCCAATGTGTCGGCGGTCAATGCCCGTGCGGAGACTCTGGATAAAAAATTCGATTTCATCGTGTCCAGGGCGGTGGCCTCTTTGGAAGATTTTTATCCCTGGGTGAAAGGAAAGTACTCCCGGGGAACGTTATGCCTCAAGGGAGGAGATGTGGAAAACGAGCTTGCAGCCATGCGCAAGAAGTTTTCATTCCGTGGAAAAACCGATGTGTGGCCGGTGTCGGAGTGGCTGACCGACCTATTTTTTCAAGGAAAATTCGTAGTTGCATTCTGATTTTTTTGCAATTCATTACAAAATGTCTAACTTTGCAGACCTGATTGGAAAATAATAAAATAAAAAAATAATGAAAAGAACATTTCAACCTTCAACGCGTAAACGTGTGAACAAGCACGGATTCCGCGAGAGAATGGCATCTGCCAATGGCCGCCGTGTACTGGCTTCACGCCGTCGCCATGGCCGCAAGAAACTGACAGTTTCTTCGGAAGACCGCTGGTAATAACCAACTGTTTGACAGACAGCCGGACTCCAAAGGTCCGGTTTTTTGTTTTGTGCAGACGACGCTATGGAAAATGATGCCAGATATATGGAGGAAGCCTTGAAAGAGGCTCGTGCCGCAGGCGATGAGGGAGAGATCCCCATCGGGGCGGTTGTTGTCTGCAGAGGCAGGATAATCGGTCGCGGACACAACATGACGGAAAGACTGCATGATCCTTCGGCACATGCCGAGATGATAGCTCTTACGGCGGCGACCGAGGCCTTGGGCGGCAAGTATCTGAACGACTGTACGCTGTACGTGACCGTAGAGCCTTGCCCCATGTGTGCCGGCGCCTTGAACTGGGCCCAGCTCGGAAGGCTTGTCTATGGAGCCGGCGATCCGAAACGGGGGTACTCGCTGTTCACCCCCTCCCTGCTCCATCCACGCACCGTGGTCGTGTCCGGGGTGGAACAGGACAGATGCGGCGAACTGATAGTGAATTTTTTTAAATCCAAAAGAGTATGATCGGAGATGACTACAAGATTTTAAGTGACAAGACTTCTGCGGACGGAGTCCGTCATGTCAGTGCAGTTCCCAGCAGTCTGGTCTGTTCCGTCCGGATAGATTTCGATCTTGCGGACGGCAAAATCCATAACCTTAAATATGAGAAAGGCTGCGACGGCAATCTGCAGGCCATAGGAAGGCTGCTCGAAGGGATGGATGCGAAAAAGGCGGTGGAAATACTCCACGGCGTAAACTGCCATGGCAGAGGAACTTCGTGCTCCGATCAGCTTACAAGAGTGCTTGCCGCCTGCCTTGAAAACTCCTGAAACACTGCCTCAGAATCTCGTCCTCGGAAGATGCGGCCGAATCCAGGAATGAGTGTTCCGGGGTGAATCCGAATATGCGTGTGCAGACGTGCAGGCTTTCCGCTATGTCGTGAGAAGAGAAAATCACCGTGGCTTTCCTTTCTTCGGCTATATGGCGCAGCAATGCCAGGATGGCTGCCCGGCTGTCCACGTCCAGAAAGGCTGTGGGTTCGTCAAGCAGGATGTTTCCGGCATCCCTTACGAAAGCAGGGGCTATGCATGCCTTCTTGAACTCCCCGTCGCTGGTCTCGGAAATGTCCCTGTCCAGGAGTTGGGCGATTCCCAGCAGCTCCGATGCTTCATGGACGGCTTTCATGAGTTTTGCATCGGCCCTTCCGAACATGCCGGTCTCGCTGAAACATGCAGAAAGAATGAACTCCGTCATGGAGAATCCTTTGACCTTGGGTACCGAGGAAGGAATCAGTACCGTCTCTCCGTCGGTGTCCACGGATCCGGACAGAGGCTTCCGCAATCCGGCCAATGTTTTCAGCAGAGTGGTCTTGCCGCTCCCGTTCGCTCCGCAAAGCAGTATGCATCCGCATCCGTCGGCCCGAAATCCTATGCCTTCGGCGAGGGTTGCGCCTTTGTAGCCTATGCTCAGATTATCTGCCTGTATCATGGAAGGATTATTTTAAAAGAATTACGAAAATGACAGGAATTCCCAGAATGGCGACCATGCTTCCTGCCGGAAGTACAAGACCTCCCGCATGGGAGAGAATGTCGGCGGCAAGACAGATGACGGCACCGGTCAGCATACATGAAGGAATCAGGCGTCTGTGGACGGAACTCCCTGTCAGCCATCTGCTTATGTGCGGGGCTATTATGCCGGCAAATCCTATCGGCCCGCAGAAAGCCGTAACTGCCCCGGTCGCTATGCAGCAGCTGAGCATGGCGACGAGCCGGATTCTCCTGAGGTCCGCTCCTGAAGCCTCCGAATAATCATCTCCGAAAAGGATGATATCCAGTCCTTTGCAGTTGAACAGAGCAAAAATGAGCCCAGTCAGCGCGGCTCCGGACATGATGGCCAGGTCGCTCCAGCCGTTTCTCGAGAAGCTGCCTGCCGACCATGAATAGAACAGCTTGAGGCTTTCTTCGTTGGCTGAGAACTCCACGATGGACGTGACGGCGCTGAAAATGAACCCCAGCATTACCCCGAACAGCAGAAGCGTAGTCCCTTTTCTGGTCCTGGAAGAAACTGCCATGATGAGCAGCGATGCCAGAAGCGCTCCGGCAAAAGCCGCTGCCGCGACCGTCATGCCGCCTGCGCTCCGCGCAATCTTCGGGAGGGCGATGGTGGCGATTGCCGCACCTGTTCCGGCCCCTGCGCTCACTCCCATGATGTGCGGATCGGCAAGAGGGTTTCTGAACACTGCCTGCATCTGCGCACCGGACAGGGCCAGCGCGGCACCGGAGATGACCGCACCGAGAGCCCGCGGAAGCCTGATGCCCACAAGGATGTCTTCGGCCATTTTCCCGTCCAGGACGGTTCTCAGGCCAATGTTCCCGCACAGGATGTCAATGACGCCCAGCACGAGCAGCAAGGCGCTGCCTGCGGCAAAAAAGGCTATGTATCTTCCGCGTCGGTTTTTCATCTTGGCAAAGATACGATTCTTCGGTCTTTTGTGTTAATTTTGAAAAGAATCTGATTAGAGATATGGTAATTGCATATATTGTCCTTATTGCAGCTTTGGCGGCCGCCGTTGTTGCCTGCATCTTTATACTTCTGTCGTCTAAAGCTAAGATGGCGGAAGAAAAACGGCGGCTTGAAGCGGAATTCGGCAAGGAAAAGGAACAGCTCCTCGGCAGACTGGCAGAGTCCGAGACAGAAAAGGCATCGCTTGAAAGCAGGCTTGAAATCAGCCGGGAGTATGAATCCAAAATGCGTGAAGACCAGGACAAAAGGCATCAGAAGGATCTCGAACAGATGAAAACCGCGTTTGAGAATCTTTCCGGCAGCAACAGCGAAGAGTTCAGGATGCGCAGCGCCAGGGACATAGCCGAACTGCTGAAGCCTGTACAGGAAAAATTCAGGGAACTGACGGAAAGCATGGCGGCCTCACGCAAGGATTCCATAGAGAGACATTCCAAGCTGGAACAGAAAATAGAGGACCTGGACAGACAGTCGAAGACGGTTGGAGATGAGGCCAGAAACCTTGCCAACGCCCTCAGCGGATATTCCAAGGTGCAGGGAGATTTCGGCGAGATGCTGCTGACGGACGTGCTGAAGAATGCCGGGCTGACCGAAGGAATCCATTTCCGTTCCCAGGGGGTCATGACGGACTCCGAAGGCAGAGAGATAAGGAACGCGGACGGCGGAGCGATGATTCCCGACGTACAGGTTTTTTATCCGGATGACACCGTGGTCATAATAGACTCGAAAGTCAGCCTCAAGGCTTATGTCAGATACAGTTCGGCCGTCACCGCCGAAGAACGCGCAAAGTATGCAAAGGCCCATGTCGAGAGCATCATGGCGCATGTCAACGAATTGAAGGACAAAGACTATGCGTCTTATCTGGACCCGGAAAAAAGGAAGGTCAGCTACAACATCATGTTCATCCCCATGGAAGGAGCGTTCCGGCTTATGCTGGAGGAAGCTCCGAGGCTGTGGCAGGAGGCTAAAGACCACAATGTGCTGATCGTCAGCCAGATGACTCTGCTTATCGTGCTGAATATGATACAGATGAGCTGGAAGCGCCATGACCAGGAACGGAACATGAATGAGATTTACGCCACCGTTTCCGAGCTCATGACCCAGATAGGTTCATGGCTTGCCGTGTTCGAAAAGCTCG
>CAYTYL010000078.1:0-7809 GCA_964441715.1 uncultured Muribaculaceae bacterium | reverse complement strand
TCGGCGTGGCCGTGGACAGGGAAAAGCGCACCGTCCTGAACTGGATCGTGGAATAAGAGCGACAGACAGTAATCGATAATGTTTATGAAAGACAGAAAAGTGCAGATGATGGATGCCGGCACGGCGCTGTTTACGATGGATGAAGAGTTCGGAACAGCGTTGGGGCAGGTAAGGGCGGAACTGAAAGAATTCGGAAAAGTTGAAGATGAGGACGATGAAATGATTCTGGATTTTTCCACCCCGTGGAGAAAAAGATTCATCTCCTGCCGGCTTGAAGATGCCGGAGGAAGTTCTCCGCACCGCTACGCGGCAGTGTTCAAGGAAGGAAACCGGAGCACGGCATTAAGAGCAGTCACGCATATGGCCGCAGCGGCAGCCGTACTTGTACTGACGGTTTTCACTGATATCAAGCTCGACAACCTGTCAGAAACTTTTTTGACTATCATCGGCATAATTCTATGCTTTGCAATAATTTACGCATGGATTACTCCCAGCGCCAGGTCCGTGCGCACCCTCAGGAAGATAGAAAAAAAGATATCCGATTTAGCATAAAAAAGCGTTCCGAAAAATCGGAACGCTTCACAAAGAGCCGCGAACGGGACTCGAACCCGCGACCTGCTCATTACGAATGAGCTGCTCTACCAACTGAGCTAAAGCGGCATTTCTTTCTTTTAGTCCACAAATATAAGATATTTTTTCAAAAAGACCATGTTTTACGACATAATAATCATCGGAGGAGGCGCAGCCGGACTTATGGCGGCATATGGAGCAGCCGCCTCACTCCCCAAACCGGCCGTGCTCGTTTTGGAAAAGATGACGCGCCCCGGCAGAAAAATCATGATTACCGGCAAGGGCAGGTGCAATTTTACAAACGTAAAAGAATGGAACGACTTCTCCACGCATATACGCACCAAAAAAAACTTCCTGAAACCGGCATTTTTCAATTTCCCGCCGGAAAAGATGATAGGATTTCTGAATGACAACGGACTGGATACGGTTGTGGAAAGAGGTGACCGGGCGTTTCCGGCATCACACAAAGCTTCAGATGTCGTGGACACTTTGACAAAGGCGGCGGTAGATGCCGGAGCCGTGATAAGGACAGGCAGCGAAGTCGTCTCCGTCGATCAAAAAGATGGAGAGTTCTTCATAAAGTGCAAAGACGGCGGCGGATTCAGCTGCAGGGCATTGATCATAGCGACGGGAGGACTTTCCTACCCTGCAAGCGGAAGCTCAGGAGACGGGTATCTGATCGCCGAAAAATTCGGACATAAAATATGCCGGCTCTTCCCTTCACTCACCGCCCTCGTACCCAAAGGGTACAAAATGACAGACATCCCCGCGTCCGCCGAGCAGAAAAATGACATCGGCGGCATGTTCCGCAAAGAAGTCAAAGACATTTCCGGAGAAGGATTGGCGAAACTCATCAGAAGAGACACGCCTCTTTCGGAAATGGGCGCTGCGCTCAACGGAATTCAGCTCAAAAACGTAAGAGCAACTCTCATTTCCGGCGGAAGGGAGGCGGAAGAATGCGAAGGAGACGTGGACTTCACTGACGGCGGCATGGAAGGCCCCGTGGGGTTCCGCATCAGCAGGGACTGCGTCAAAGCTATGATAGACGGAAACAAGACCGCAGTTGTCCTGGACATGAAACCGGCCGTGGATGAGAAGCAGCTTGCTTCGAGGATTTCCGCCCTGTGGGATAGCGTTAGGAATGACCGCCGCAGTTCAAGGCTTTCCACAAGGGAAATGGCCAGAGTTCTGCTCGGAAAACTCATGCCGTGGGAACTCGTTCCGGGATTCATGAAATGGAACTCCGCCATATTCAAAGGAAAAAAAACTTCGCCCCGTCTGGACATTGACGAAGTGGTAAGAACTCTCAAGGGCTGGCGCTTTGATATAGAGGGTTATGTGGGCTATGAAAGGTGCGTCGTCACGGCAGGCGGCGTATCCACTGAAGAAGTCTTTCCAAAAACCATGGAATCAAGGCTCGTCAAAGGGCTGTATTTCTGCGGAGAAGTGCTTGACATAGACTCGGACACGGGCGGATACAACCTCCAGACGGCATTCTCTACAGGCCTGCTTGCAGGCCGGTCCGCCGCCGCAAATGCAGATGGCGACCGGATTTCCGTCTGATTCATTTGACTTTGACATGCGTTCATATCGGTTTTATTTTTTCAGGATTTTTCCATACATTCGCTAAAAGGTATTACCATATTATATTAACCAACACTGAGAGTCGAAAACCATGAAACGTATCCTGATTTACGCGCCGGGTTTCACAGCCATCGCGGTAACCAGCGGCTCGGAATTCAACGGCATTCCCGCCGGTGAAAGCCTGGGCGACAATTCCGGAGGATTATGTCAGCATATGCTCTGAAGAGGACTTATGCCCGGAGAATTTCCCCGTCAACAAGTCTCTTTCATCGCTCACAAAGGAAGACCTCGCATTGCTGAACGTAAACAATCTGGCTCTTAAATTCACGGAGAGCCCCGGCATAAAGGAACAGAAGATAAAAGTCACTTTCTACGAAGGAGAAAAGTCCTGCTCGACAGAAAGGACAGTACTGTTCGAATAAGGAACGAATCCGGACAAGGCCCGTGTTCGGGCATGAAGCTTTCAGATGACGCCGGAGCCGAGCATTTCCTCTGCGGAACCGTACCAGACGGCGAACTGCCCCGGTGTCACCCCTCTCTGGGGCTCATCGTACAGAATGTAAAGCGCCGTTCCGCGCATAAGAAGCGTTGCCTTCTGCAACGGCTGACGGTAACGCACACGGACATCGTAACGCCGCACTTCACCTTCTTTCATGGCGAGGTCGCACCGTATCCAATGGATGTCTTCAGGAAGAATTTTCGTGCAATACCCGGACAGACCTCTGTGCCTATGTCCTTCTCCCACATAGACAATGTTTTTGTCCACATCGGTCGAAATTACGAAAAGAGGATTCTTATGCCCCCCTATATCCAGCCCTTTACGCTGCCCTATCGTATAGAACTGAGCCCCTTCGTGATGTCCGAGCACGGCTCCGGAAGGATTGGGCTTCCATCTGGTTTTCTTTACATGATGTCTGCCCGATTTGTATGTCTCCTTCTCGAAAGTGAGATTGTAGGAATAAGGCTCGGAGAGAATGTCCAGTTCCGCATCGGTAAGGGATGCGACAGCCTCGGGAATGAATTCGTTTTTTCCTGAAACGGGAGAGTTCTTGTCTTCGGAGATATAGTCCGAAACCATTTTCGGCTCATGCCCCGTTGCCGACAGCCGTCCGAGAATCGCCTTCTTTTTCAGATACAGTTCATCCGTATCGTAGTATGAGTCAAATATCTCTATGACATCCCCCTGCACAGACTTCAGTTTCTGCTGCAGAAACACGGGAAGATCCACCTTGCCGACAAAACATATTCCCTGGGAGTCCTTTTTGTCGGCCGAAGGGAGATCGGCCTCCCTGGCAATCCTGCGGACTTCCGGTTTGTCAAGCTCTCCTATCGGAAACATAGCTTTGGACAGCTGCTCCTGAGTGAGCTGGCACAGAAAATAGCTCTGATCTTTATTATGGTCCGAACCGGCGAATATCCTGTATATGCGGCTGCCGTCACTTCCGGCAAACTCGTCCTTGCGGCAATAGTGTCCTGTAGCCACCATGTCTGCCCCAAGCTTCTCCGCAGCCTTCAGGAAAGCATCAAACTTTATTTCCCTGTTGCAAAGCACATCGGGATTTGGGGTGCGGCCATGGGCATATTCGCTGAACATGTAGTCAACCACCCTTTTCCTGTATTGCTCCGAGAGATCTACGAAATAGAACGGAATGCCTATTTTACGCGCTACAAGTTCGGCCACGAAGCGATCCTCTTCCCACTCGCATTCTCCGTGAAGAGTGGAGCCGGCATCATGCCAATTCTGCATGAACATGGCAAAAACATCGTAACCCTGCCGTTTGAGCAGCAAAGCCGCCACGCTGGAATCTACTCCTCCCGACAATCCTACGCAGATTTTCATAGCACAAAAAGAAACGGAAAAAGGGAAAGCTTAGCACATCGCACCGCTACAACCTCCTACCCTTGCTGCCTTCCGGTCCTGGGGGAATTCAGAGGGAGCTGGTCGTGTACGACTTTCCCCGGCACAAATATATGAATTTTACTTCAAACTGTCAAAAAGGAAAGGAAGAATCATTTCCACCCTGTCAAATTTATAAATTTCCTTGGCACCTATAAGAATTATGGCCATAGGCCTCCCGGAAGCGCTCTGATACTCCGCCATGACCTGCCTGCACGCTCCGCATGGAGCAGCAGGATCGTCACAGATCGTCTGGGAAGGACCGCCTGTAACGGCAAGAGCGACGAACGGAACACCGGGATGGGCGGCGGAGGCGGCAAACATGGCAGTCCTCTCCGCACACAGACCTGAAGGATAGGCGATATTTTCCTGATTCGAACCCGTCACCACACTGCCGTCAGCCAAAAGCACGGCAGCCCCGACATTGAAACGGGAATAAGGGGCATACGAAGATTTCTGCGCACCGATGGCAGCAACGGCAAGCGCACGGTCATCTGCGTCCATTTCATCCAAAGATTTATAAACTTTGTATGCGAGCTCAAATTTCCTTTCTTCCATAATGCTTTGTTTTTATTCTGACGACTCTTCTTCATTCCGGGACGGATGCAGCCTTCGGTACACAGCCTTGGCGCAATTGATCCCGTCAATGGCCGATGAAACGATTCCGCCTGAGTAGCCCGCTCCTTCTCCGCAGGGGAAAAGACCGGGAACACTTTCATATTCACAGGTCTCAGGATTTCTCGGGACCCGTATGGGAGATGAAGTTCTGGACTCCACGCCCAAAAGAAGAGCATCGTTGGTGTAGTATCCCTTCATTCCGCGGCTGCCCACCAGAGGAAACGCCTTCTGCAGTCTTTCAGACACATTCTCCGGAAGAAGTTCATGCAAGGGGGCCGATACGACTCCGGGATGGTAGGAAGTTTCGGGAAGATCTTCCGAGACCTCTCCTTCACAGAAATCCGCCATTCTCTGGGCAGGAGCCGCTTCAGGATTTGCCGGATGCCTGGAAGCCACATATTCGTACATTTTTCTCTCGACATCGCGCTGATAGTTCAAGAGACTGAATGCCCCGAACTTCCCATACTCTTCCGGAATGTCTTCGGGTTCCACGGACACGACCACGCCGGCGTTAGCCCACTTGGAATTCCTCGCGGAATTGGACATGCCGTTAAGCACGGTTTCCCCGCTCTCCGTCGCCGAAGGAATAATAACCCCGCCGGGACACATGCAGAATGAAAAGACTCCCCTTTCAGTCTCTTCCCCGTCGGGTCCCGGAGCCGGAATCTGTTCCGTGAAGGAATATTCCGCGGCAGGCATGCCGGGTTCCCACTGGCCGCGATAGCGGATCCTGTTTATCAGTGACTGAGGATGCTCCACCCTCACGCCCAGGGCGAACCCTTTGGGCTGAAGACTCCACCCTTTGGAGTCGAGCATCTCGTAGATGTCTCTCGCCGAATGGCCTGTGGCAAGGATGACATTTACGGCCCGATACCTGACTTCGTTTCCTTCGTGCAATGCGGTGACCGTGAAACTCCCGTCTTCTTCAGGTGCGATGTCCGTAACCTTCGTGTCGAAATGGTACTCTCCTCCGTGTTCGATTATGCACTGCCGAATATTCTCCACCACTTTGGGAAGCTTGTCCGTACCTATATGGGGATGCGCATCGATGAGGATGGAAGGGTTGGCACCGAAGGCCACGAACTGGTAGAGCACCTCCCTTATGTCGCCCCTTTTGGACGAACGGGTGTAGAGCTTGCCGTCGGAAAAGGCTCCGGCCCCTCCTTCTCCGTAGCAATAATTGGAATCGGGATTCACGACTCCCGTTCTGGACAAGGCAGCCATATCCACCTTACGCCTGTGCACATCTTTGCCGCGCTCAAGCACAATGGGTTTCAGACCGAGAGTAAGCAGCTTAAGAGCAGCGAACATGCCGGCAGGGCCGGCTCCCACCACGATGACGGGCTCTTCCGCCGACACATCCTTATATTCTTCGAGCTTGTATTCCCTGTAGTTTTCGTCACTGTAGTATGCGTCCACCCTGTAGACCATCTTCAGTTCCCCTCTGGCATCGATCGAGCGATGCACGATTACGCATACGGCTTCGGCGCCGACCATGGTAGGCTGATAGGACTTTGTGGGATCGATGACATTGATTACGGCATTGTTCCTGAGATGCAGGACCTGGGCGGCCGCATAACGGATGTCATCCAGACGTGGTTCTCGCCCCATGGGGCAGGTAATTTCAAATGATCTCATGAGTTCGTGATTTTCTGTTAAAAATCGGCCATGCGGGAAACGGGGGCGACATCAAGCGAGGCCCTCTCCCCGGCCAGATAGTGGAAATAGCCTGCTATGGCTATCATGGCCGCGTTGTCAGTGGTGAATTTGAATTCCGGCAGATAGGTATTCCACCCCCGTTTCCGCCCTTCGGATACGATCCTGTCCCTGAGACCGCTGTTTGCCGAAACGCCTCCGCCTATGGTTATCTCCTTTATGCCGGTCTGCACAGAGGCTTTTATGAGTTTGTCCAGAAGGATGTCTATCAATGTTTTCTGAAAGCTTGCGCAGATGTCTTCCTTGTTCTTTTCCATGAACATGGGGTCCTTGGCAAGCTCGTCTCGCACAAAATACAGCAGGGAGGTCTTGACTCCGCTGAAACTATAGTCCAGGCCGTCCACATGCGGTCTGGCGAATTTGAACCGGTTAGGATCTCCTTCTTTCGCAAGACGGTCTATCACAGGCCCTCCGGGGTATCCCAGACCCATCATCTTGGAACATTTGTCGAAAGCCTCCCCTACGGCATCATCTATCGTCTGACCGAGTATCTCGAAGTCAAGAGGAGATGAGACCTTCACTATCTGGGAGTTTCCTCCCGACACCAGCAGGCACAGATACGGGAAAGCCGGATGACGGTTTTCTTTGCCGTACTGCTTAACGAAACCCGCCAGCACATGTCCCTGCAGATGGTTGACCATGACGAGGGGCTTGCCCAGCGCCAGAGCGAATGCCTTGGCGAAGGATGTCCCGACCAGAAGGGAGCCCAGCAGTCCCGGCCCCCGGGTGAAGGCGACGGCGGAAAGTTCTTCCTTTTTCACGCCTGCCTTGTCCAAAGCCTGGCTCACGACGGGAACGATGTTCTGTTCATGCGCCCTTGAAGCCAGCTCGGGAACGACGCCTCCGAAGTCCCTGTGGACCTGCTGGCTCGCAATAACATTGGAAAGCAGATATCCATCCTTTATCACTGCGGCTGAGGTGTCATCGCAGGAAGATTCTATTCCTAAAATAATATCAGGCATAAACAAGATCTCTTACTTAAGTCGCAAATTTATTATTATTTTTGCGGATTACCCAACAGTTTGCGCCATAAAGAAATTTCTTAAAATAAGCGCCCTCATCACAGGCATCCTGTTCATCCTGCTTTTCTGCGTCTCGCTTGCAGCGCAATTGCCGGCGGTTCAGACCATGCTTGCAAAGAAAGCTGCGTCAGCGGTAAACAAAAGGATCAACGGCAGCATCTCCATAGGTTCGGTGCACGTCAGCCCTTTCGAAGGGATATCTCTGAGCGATCTGGCCATAGTCGACGGGAATGCATTCCACGGTACGGGAGCCTCCCCGGAAGACACCCTGCTGAAGGCTAAGCATGTGAGCGCGATCTTTTCCCTTAAAAGCCTGCTGGGAAACGGGAGAATCGGCATCAGAGACATCAGGTTGAAGGACGGGTTCTTCGTTTTCGTGTCGGAGCCGTCCCGGGATTCCGC
>CAYTYL010000077.1:0-8024 GCA_964441715.1 uncultured Muribaculaceae bacterium | reverse complement strand
AGGCATAGCAAAATTAGAGTTTTGATCCTTCAATTGTCTGTTTCAAATAGGGTTTCAAATGGGACTGCAATATTAGAACAATTTTTCCAATTGCAACAATTTCTCAAACAAAAAAACTCGACTATTTTCGTTTAAAGAAGAAAGACTTCTGCATTTTTTTCTTTTCGGGATTACGCTCCACAAAAACAGGTTTCATGTCACGGGGGTCAAGTCCGGTGTAGAACATGACCGATGACGTGGTCATTGGGGTCGGGGTAAAATCCTGCACCTGGTCCATGTAAAGCCCCTTAAGCGCCGGATTGGAGGCCAGTTTGCACATATCCTGCATGGTGCAGCCCGGGTGGGAAGAAATGAAGTAAGGCACGAGCTCCGTCCTGCGGCCGGCCGCGGCCGTAATCCTGTCAAACTCCGAACGAAGTCTCTCGAAAAGACGGAACGAAGGTTTGCCCATGTAATGCAGGACCTTATCTTCAGTATGTTCCGGTGCGACTTTCAACCTGCCGGAGGTATGGTCCAGTATCAGTTCCCTCAGATATGGCGCTGACGTCTCATCTACAAAACCCTTCTTCTCGTCCAGAAACAAATCGTAGCGTATGCCGCTCCCGATGTAGGCGTGCCTGATGCCCTTGATCCTTGACACATCGTCATAAAGCTTCAGAAGACGGGCATGGCTGCGGTCCAGATTGGGGCAGGCTGCAGGGAAAAGACAGGACTTGCGCCTGCATACGTCGCAGGCCTTCAGATTGCGTCCGTGCATACCGTACATGTTGGCGGTAGGTGCACCGAGGTCGGAGATGTTGCCCGTAAAACCGGGAACAGTCCTCAGAGCAGATACTTCTTTAAGAATGGATTTTTCCGATCTGGACTGTATGAACTTACCCTGGTGGGCGGCTATCGTACAGAAATTGCAGCCTCCGAAACAGCCCCTGTGCGTGTTGATGGAAAACTTTATCATGTCATAGGCCGGAATCCGTTTCCCCTTGTACCTCGGATGCGGCATCTTCGTATAAGGAAGATCCCAATATGAATCCATTTCTTCGGTCGTGGCGGGAGGAAACGGAGGATTGACCTGGACATAGCCGTCTCCGCATCCTTCCACTATGGTGGAGGGATGCATCATGTTCGCATGGGTCTCTATCTCATGGAAATTTTCAGCCAAATCCTTCTTGTGCGCAAGGCAGTCCTCAAATGAATGAAGTTCCAGTATGCCCTCCTTTATCTTGGGTTTTCCGCTCATGTAGAAGGCAATCTGGGGTATTTTTCTGATTTCGTGCGGATTCCGCTGAGCCTCGATTCCTTTCGTGAGCTCAAGCATGGCTTTCTCGCCCATTCCGTAGCTCAGATAGTCGGCCCCGCTGCTTACGAGAATCGAAGGGAATAGCTTATCCTGCCAGTAGTCATAATGTGTGAGACGACGCAGCGACGCCTCCACGCCTCCTATGATGACAGGAATGTCGGGATAAAGTTTCTTAAGTATTTTGGTGTAGACGGTGACGGCATAGTCAGGACGTTTCCCGGCTTCTCCGTTCGGAGTGTAGGCATCGTCGCTTCTCAGTCTCTTGGCAGCCGTGTAATGGTTCACCATGGAATCCATAGCCCCGGCGTTTACCGCAAAATACAGACGCGGAGTACCCAGCTTCTTGAAATCCCTCAGATCGTCCCGCCAGTTCGGCTGCGGAACAATCGCTATTCGGTAGCCGAACTTCTGCAGCCATCTGGAAATGGCTGCCGTTCCGAATGAAGGATGGTCCACAAATGCGTCACCCGTAAAGAATATGATGTCAATATAGTCCCAGCCCAAAGCCTCCACCTCTTTTCTGGAGGTAGGGAACATATACGCATCTCCCCGCATACGGCCAGACTACATTCTTTCAGGAAGCTCGATCCCCAGAATACCCATGGCCTTGACAAGAGACTTGGCCACGCTGCCGATCAACGCAAGACGGAAAGACATAACGTTCCTGTCAGGCTCCTTGAGAATGGTAGTGTCGTGATAATACTGGTTGAACTCCTTGGCAAGATCATAGGAATAGTTCGCAAGGACGGCAGGCGAAAGGGCCGCTCCGGCTTCCTCCACCTTTGAAGGGAGAAGATTGATTAACTTTATCAGACGGATTTCCTTGGCGGAAGGGACGAGAGCGTCGGTTATGCACTCCGGACCGTAGACGTAGCCGAGTTCATCCGCCTTTCTGAGAATGGACCGGATACGTGCATGGGTGTACTGGATGAAAGGTCCGGTATTCCCGTTGAAATCTATGGACTCCTTGGGGTTGAAAAGCATGGTCTTCTTTGGATCCACCTTTATGATGAAGTACTTGAGCGCACCGAGACCGATCATCCTATAAAGCCTTTCTTTCTCATCCTCAGGCATGTCGGCAAGCTTCCCGCTTTCCTCGGAAGTAGCCTTCGCCTCCTCGTACATCTGCTGGATCAGGTCATCTGCATCCACGACCGTACCCTCCCTCGACTTCATCTTGCCGTCGGGGAGTTCCACCATGCCGTAGCTCAGATGATAAATCCTCTTGGCCCACTCGAAGCCGAGTTTGGCAAGAATGAGTTTCAGCACCTGAAAATGATAATCCTGTTCATTTCCGACGACGTAGATGAGAGAATCCAGATTATATTGGTTGAAACGTCTCTCCGCCGTTCCCAGATCCTGGGTTATGTAGACAGAGGTGCCGTCACTTCTCAGCACGAGTTTTTTGTCAAGCCCGTCTGCGGTGAGGTCGCACCACACCGAACCGTCGGCTTCTCTGGTGAAAACGCCCATGTCAAGACCTTTCTGCACAAGCTCTTTTCCCAGAAGGTAAGTGTCATGCTCGTAATCCACCTTGTCGAAGGATATTCCCAGCTTGCCGTAGGTCTCGTCAAAACCAGCCAGGACCCAGCTGTTCATCCTGGCCCAAAGGTCGCGGACCTGCTTGTCGCCATGTTCCCATTTCACAAGCATTTCATGGACAGCCTTGATGCACGGCGCTTCCTTTTTCGCCTCCTCTTCCGGCATTCCGGTATCTACGAGACTTTTGACTTCCTCGTTGAATATGTTGTTGAAAGCCACATAGAAATCACCCACAAGATGGTCTCCCTTTATCCCGGTGGATTCCGGCGTTTTTCCTTCGCCTGTCTTTTCCCACGCGTACATAGACTTGCAGATATGGACTCCGCGGTCATTGACGATTGTGGTCTTGATGACCTCGTTTCCGTTGGCCTTGAGCAGTCTGGATACGGAATCGCCAAGAAGGTTGTTCCGTATATGTCCGAGATGCAGAGGCTTGTTGGTGTTGGGAGAGGAAAACTCTACCATGACCCGCTTGCCGGTAGGGGGCAGCTGCCCGAAATCCTTGTCGGCGACGATGCCGGCAAACAGACGATCCCACCATACGGGTGAGAACAGCAGATTCAGAAATCCTTTCACGCAACCGTAGGAAGATATCTCGGGGGTATTCCCGACAAGCCAGTCCCCTATCGCCTTTCCCGTATTTTCAGGCGAACTGTGTGAAATCCGCAACAACGGGAATATGACAAGGGTGTAATCTCCCTCGAATTCCTTTCTCGTTATCTGCACCTGCAGAGATGAGCTGTCGATTTCAGTACCGTAAAGAACTTTTATGGCCTCGGCGGCCTTGACCTGGATAAAGAGTTCAGGTGTCATTTCAGATGGATTCAGAGTTGTTACTAACCAAGATACGCTTTCAGGAGCTTGCTTCTGTTCGGGCTTTTCAGTCTCCTGATAGCCTTCTCCTTAATCTGACGCACGCGTTCACGCGTCAGACCGAATCTCTCGCCGATTTCTTCCAGCGTCATTTCCTGGCAGCCTATGCCGAAGAAATATTTGATGATTTCACGCTCACGAGGGGCGAGAGTGGAAAGGGCACGCTCTATCTCAGTATTCAGAGATTCATTTACCAACCCCCTGTCGGCACTCGGCGAATCATCGTTCGGAAGCACGTCCAGAAGACTGTTGTCTTCACCCTCGACAAAAGGAGCATCTACCGATACATGTCTGCCGGAAACCCTCAGCGTATCGGATATCTTGTCCTTCGGGACATCTATCATCTCCGAGAGTTCCTCGTTTGAAGGCTGGCGTTCATTTTCCTGCTCGAATTTGGAAAGCGCCTTGTTGATTTTGTTGAGAGATCCTACCTGGTTGAGAGGCAGCCTGACTATTCTTGACTGCTCGGCAAGAGCCTGAAGTATCGACTGCCTGATCCACCATACGGCATAGGAAATGAATTTGAAGCCACGGGTTTCATCGAACTTTTCCGCAGCTTTGATAAGGCCCAGATTTCCTTCGTTTATAAGGTCGGGAAGGCTGAGTCCCTGATTTTGATACTGTTTAGCTACAGAGACTACGAATCGAAGGTTCGCTTTCGTGAGTTTTTCCAGCGCCGCCTGATCTCCGTTTCTAATCCTCTGCGCCAACTCAACCTCTTCCTCCGGTGTAACAAGTTCTTCTCTTCCTATCTCCTGCAGATACTTGTCCAAGGAAGCGCTTTCGCGGTTTGTAATCGATTTTGTAATCTTTAATTGTCTCATATCAAATTTATTTCAATTTCCTCCGGTTTCCCGGAGGAAACCGAAATCCTATTCATTTTTACCGAATCCGAAGTAAGACGGCCTGCCGTCGGCGCTGACGCCTTCGATGAAGACGGCCCTCTTGCTCTTCTTCGCGATGTCAATCACATCCTGAGCCTTGCTTACGGGCTGGTCATTGACATAGCGGATTATGAATCCTTCCGTCGCACCGGCGTCACGCAGCTTGCCCTGGCCGACGGAGACGATCTCAACACCCTGTTTCAGCCCGTACTCGGCAAGCGTTTCCTTGGATGCGGTGATGATCTTCGCTCCATAGAAAGCGATGGAACCGTCCGCATCCACAGCTCCGGTCTCCTGGACATCGCTCTGGAAAGTCACTGAAAGCTTGACTTCCTTGCCGTTCCTTATGACCGTAAACGTCGCCTTGTCTCCGGGATGGTAGCTGTTGACCTTTTCCTGAAGATCGGACGCAGTGTTGATTTCCGTAGAATCTACCGCAATCACGACATCTTCTTTCTTCATTCCTGCCTTGTCTGCGGCCGAACCTCCGGAAACTTCGTTAATATATACGCCTTTTACCGCGGAAAGTTTCAATTTTTCGGCAATCTCCTCGTTGACGGTACCCATGGTCACACCGAGTTTGGCTCTCTTGACGGAACCGAAATCGATCAGGTCTCCGACAATTTTCTTGACGATGTTCACCGGCACCGCGAAAGAATAGCCGGTATATGCTCCGGTCTGTGACACAATGGCAGTGTTTATGCCCACAAGCTCTCCCTTTTTGTTTACGAGAGCTCCGCCGGAGTTGCCGGGATTGACCGCCGCATCCGTCTGGATGAAGGATTCGATCTTGAATTTCCCGTCGTTGCTCGGCATCGAACGGCCTTTCGCACTGACTATGCCGGCCGTGATGGTGCCCCTGAGCTGGGAACCGAGAGGACTGCCTATCGCAAGCACCCATTCTCCCAGACGGAGCTTGTCGGAATCGCCGAACTCGATGGCAGGCAGATTGTCGGCCTTTATTTTTATGAGAGCGACATCGGTAGCTTCATCCGTCCCTACCAGCGTCGCATCATAAGTCTGGTTGTTGTTCAAAGTGACCTTTATTTCCTTGGCATTGGAAACAACGTGGTTGTTGGTTACGATGTAGCCGTCGGAACGGATGATTACACCCGATCCGCTGCCTTTGGATTCACGCTGGGACGGTGTCCTGACTCCGTATCCGAAAAAATATTCGAAAAACGGATCTATGATCTGACGCTGCTGCGAAACTACCGTAACCTCCACATACACGACGGCATCGACTGCGGATTCGGCCGCATAAGTCAGATCGGGATAGTCCGTTTCATTCAGATTCACCGTCCTGTACTGAGCCTCTCCGGCCGCCGATGCAGCCTGCTGATTCTTGGAATCGGGCGTGCACGCACTGAATGCGGTAACCGCGCTGAAAGCTGTCAGACCTGCGGCGGCCGCGGAAACCAACATTAAAAAAAATCCTTTTCTCATATATTTTAATTTACTCATTATTAACAACCTGCGAAAAACTCTCAAAAAGTCGGGAAAAACTGTCCCGGACCGTTGACATCAAGTCAAACTTTGTGCCAAAAATAGACTTGGCAGATTCACAAGTATTTTTTACTTTTGTTCCAATCAATAGAAACAGACTTTATGAAATTTGTAGTTTCAAGTTCAGAACTTCTCAGAAATGTGCTTATAGCACAGAAAGCTATTCCGGCAAAAACCACGGAAGCCATACTTGAGAATTACCTTTTCGCCCTGAAAGACGGAAAGCTCGACATAACGGCATCGGACAAGGAAATCACCCTCAAGACTTCGCTTGACGTCATAAGCTCGGAACAGGAAGGACGCATGGCCGTTCCGGCCAAACAGGTGACGGATCTTCTGAAAGAGCTTCCGGAGCAGCCTCTGACCATAAGTTCGGTAAACGAGAACTCCTTTTCCTGCGCATGGGCAAACGGTGAATCGGTCCTGCCATGCTACAATCCGGACGACTATCCGGTAGCGAGAAACGTGGAAAGCGGAGCAAAAACCATAACGACTTCGGCCGGGACTCTGTCGGAAGGAATCGGCAGCACGGTCTATGCCTCCTCCGACGATGACAACCGCCCTGTCATGAACAGCATCTTTTTCGACGTGAAGCCAGACGGTTCGACGCTCGTGGCATCGGATCTCCAGAAACTTATATGCTTCAACACCCGCAGCATCAATGCCGCCGAAGAATGTTCGTTCATTCTCAACAAGAGACATGCGAACGTGATAAAATCCATACTTCCGAAAGAAGACGAGCAGATCAGCATCAGCTTCGACGACAAGACGGCCGTGTTCGGCATGGGACAGACTATCGTCAGCTGCAGTCTTGTAGCAGGCAAATACCCCGACTACAACACGATACTTCCCAAAAACAACACTAACGTCATGACCATAAACAGAACGCTGTTCCTCACCACTGTAAGGAGAATCGCGGTCTGTTCCCCGAAAGCGTCTAACTTCATCAAATTCGACATCTCCGCGGGAAGCATAGAGATTTCCGCCCAGGATGTGGGATTCGAAATCGCGGCGCACGAAAAAATGGAATGCCAATATGACGGGGATGACCTTTCCATAGGATTCCGCTCCACCCACATCGTGGAAATCCTGAGCAATCTGGACTGCGATGACGTCATAATGAAGTTCGCCGACAAGAGACGTTCGGCGCTCATACTTCCGGGCGAAGAAAGCGAAGACGGGAACAAAGTGTTCGCCATAGTCATGCCGATAATGGTCAGATAATCAGCGGCATGGAACTGAATCTCAAAAGGCCTCTGCTGTTTTTCGACATAGAAAGCACCGGGCTGAACATCGCGACCGACGCCATCGTCGAACTGAGCTTCGTGAAGGCATTTCCCGACGGGGAAAAGAAAATAAAGACCTGGAGGGTGAAACCTTGGGACTATGTCAACAGAAGGCAGATTCCCATAAACCCGAGCGCGTCTGCAGTAAACGGCATCAAAGACGAAGACCTCACAGGCTGTCCGACTTTCATCAACATCTCCGAAGAAGTTGCGGAATGGCTGGATGGGAGCGACCTTGCAGGATACAACTCCACCAAATTCGACCTCCCTATGCTTGCCGAAGAGCTTGCGAGAGTCTCGGCATATTGCGAAAGCCGGATGAAGGATCCGACACTTCCTGCCGAAAAGAAAGAGAAGGCCGCGCAGCTTCTGAAGAAGGTCGACATCGATCTGCACGACAGGCAGATGATTGACGTGCAGACCATATACCATTACATGGAACCCAGAAACCTCAGAGCGGCCTACAGGTTTTACTGCGGAGGGAAGGACTTCGACAACGCACACACCGCCGAAGCCGACACAATCGCCACATACGAAGTGCTGAAAGGCCAGCTTGACATGAACCGGACTCATGACGAGCATCACTACATCTCCCTGAAGAACGATGTGGGAGTCCTCTCAGGGAGAGGCGGACGT
>CAYTYL010000076.1:0-8096 GCA_964441715.1 uncultured Muribaculaceae bacterium | reverse complement strand
GTGTTCCCCGGAATGCGCATGGCCGGACACATGGGCTGCGAGAGGGTGAAGATCTTCAACCTCTCCGTCATAAAGCTTATCCCCGAGAACAATCTCGTAGTAGTTAAAGGCTCCGTGCCCGGAGCGAAAGGGTCTTATCTGATTTTGGAGGCTTAGGATTATGGAATTGAAAGTATTGAAAATTGACGGCACCGAGTCCGGAAAGACCGTTGTCCTCGACGATAAGGTTTTCGGCGTTGAACCGAACGACC
The DNA here is from genome assembly GCA_964441715.1 of uncultured Muribaculaceae bacterium. Classification (GTDB taxonomy): domain Bacteria; phylum Bacteroidota; class Bacteroidia; order Bacteroidales; family UBA932; genus Cryptobacteroides. Next base: position 7,845 of record CAYTYL010000076.1, on the reverse strand, counting down.
ATGCAATATATCTTGATGTAGTCCAGTATCTCGCAAATCAGCGTCAGGGAACCGCCAAGACCAAGGACAGAAGCGAAGTCGCCTACAGCACCAAGAAGCTGGGCCGTCAGAAAGGCGGCGGCGGAGCACGTCACGGAAGCCGCAAGGCCGGTACGTTTGTCGGCGGCGGCACCATCCACGGACCCAAACCCCGCGATTACAGGGCTAAGCTCAACAAGAAAGTGAAGGCTCTCGCCCGTGTTTCAGCCCTCTCGCTCAAAGCGAAGGAAGGAGCTCTGACGATTGTCGAACCCTTCAGCATAGAAGCGCCCAAGACCAAGAAATTCGTGGAGATTCTCAGCGCTCTCAAGGCCGGAGACAGAAAAGTGCTTTTCGTTCTTCCGGAAAACTCCGCGAACATTTATCTTTCATCACGCAATCTCCCTGAGGTGAGGGTTATTTCGGTTGACGAAATCAACACCTATTCCATCATGAATTCCAATTCTTTGGTTCTCGTCGACGGAGTACAGGACATCCTCTCTTCAAGAGTTAACCGCTAAAAAAGTCTGAGAGATGGGAATTTTAATTAAGCCAATAATTACCGAGAAGCTGACGGGGATGGGCGAGAAGCTGAACCGTTACGGTTTCATCGTCGACCGTGGTGCCAACAAGCTTCAGATAAAGGCTGCGGTAGAGCAGATGTACAACGTCACAGTAGAGAACGTGAACACGCTCAACTACCACGGCAAGAGAAAATCCCGCTACACCAAGGCAGGGATGCTTACAGGTCGCATGAATCACTTCAAGAAGGCGTATGTCACTCTTGCTGAAGGCGACAAGATCGATTTTTACAGTAACATCTAAGGAGGAATCAGGCTATGACAGTAAGAAAATTCAAACCAGTTACTCCAGGTCAGAGAAACAAGGTAATCAGCTCGTTTGACGACATTACCTGCAAGAAGCCTTACAAGGCTCTGCTTGAACCTCTCAAGAGCACGGGCGGCCGCAACAACACAGGTCAGATGACCATGCGCTATATCGGCGGCGGCCACAAGAGAATGTACCGTATAATCGATTTCCGCCGCGACAAGGACAGCTGCACCGCAAAGGTTCTTACAATCGAGTACGACCCTAACCGCAGCGCCCGTATCGCGCTTGTAGAATACGAAGACGGAGAGAAGAGATATATCGTCGCACCTAACGGGCTCAAGGTCGGTCAGGTGATAGCGTCCGGTTCCGGCGTTGCGCCGGAGGTCGGCAACGCTCTTCCTCTCAGTGAAATTCCGGTAGGTACTCTTATCCACAACATCGAACTTCGTCCCGGTCAGGGAGCCGCGATGGCCCGTTCCGCCGGCACGTTCGCTCAGCTCGCCGCGCGCGAAGGCAACTATGCGGTTCTCCGCCTGCCTTCAGGCGAATCCAGAATGGTTCTGGTGACATGCCGTGCGACTGTGGGTACAGTTTCAAATCCTGAACACAATTTGGAATCATCCGGAAAGGCCGGCCGCAGCCGTTGGCTCGGACGTCGTCCTCACAACAGAGGTGTTGTGATGAACCCTGTTGACCACCCGATGGGCGGCGGTGAAGGCCGTGCTTCCGGAGGTCACCCCCGTTCACGTAAAGGACTTCCTGCAAAGGGATACAAGACACGTAATCCTAAGGCTGTTTCAAATAAGTTCATCATTGAAAGAAGAAAGAAATAACGGAATAAAACTTTAGAGATTATGAGTCGTTCATTAAGAAAAGGTCCATATATCCAGGAAGCTCTGGAGAAAAGAATTCTTGCTATGAATGATGGCAGCAAGAAGAAAGAAGTGGTCAAGACATGGTCACGCGCAAGCATGATCTCTCCTGACTTCGTTGGCCATACGATCGCAGTTCATAACGGAAACAAGTTTATTCCGGTTTATGTCACTGAAAACATGGTAGGCCACAAACTTGGTGAATTTGCGCCGACCCGCACGTTCAGAGGCCATTCAGGTAACAATAAAGCAGTGAAGTAATATGGGAAAGCGTAAAAGACAGATGGCTGAAGGCTTCAAGGAAGCCAAAAAAGCTACGGCTATTGCAAAGTTGAATGACATTCCCACTTCACCGCGAAAGATGCGTCTTGTTGCGGACACTGTAAGAGGTGTGGAAGTAAATCACGCTCTCGATCTCCTCAAATTCTCCAAGAAGGCTCCTTCGATCCGTCTGGAGAAGCTCATCCGCAGCGCGGTGGCAAACTGGGAGGCCAAAAACCCCGAGAGCAGCAAAGAACTTGACAACGGCAACGTCTATGTCAAGACTATCATGGTTGATGAAGGTCGTACCATAAAGAGAATCCGTCCTTGTCCTCAGGGAAGAGCCGGACGTATCCGCAAACGTTCGAATCACGTCACCGTCATTCTTGATGTCAGGAAACCAACAGCAGTGGAGGCATAAATATGGGACAGAAAACTAATCCGATCAGCAACAGAATAGGCATCACCCGCGGTTGGGACTCTAACTGGGTTGGTGGCAACTATGCGGAGAAAATCGCTGAAGACTACAAGATCCGCAAGTATCTGGAGACCCGCCTTGCAAAGGCCAGCATCTCCAAGATAGTGATAGAGAGAACTCTCAAGCTCATTACCGTTACGATTCAGGCCGCAAGACCCGGAGTCATCATCGGAAAGGGCGGTCAGGAAGTCGACAAGCTCAAGGACGAGCTCAAGAAGGTTACCAAGAAAGACGTCCAGATCAATATCTTCGAAGTCAGGAAACCCGAAGTCGACGCACGCATCGTAGCTGACTCCATCGACCGTCAGATCGAGGGCAGCGTATCTTACAGAAGAGCCATCAAGATGGCGATCGCTACTGCCATGAGGGTAGGAGCCGAAGGCATCAAGGTTCAGATAAGCGGACGAATCGGCGGTGCTGAAATCGCCCGTTCGGAAATGATAAAGGAAGGACGTACTCCTCTCCATACTTTCCGCGCCGACATCGACTATGCTCTTGCAGTGGCCAACACCAAGGTAGGCTGCCTTGGCATCAAGGTCTGGATCTGCAAAGGCGAAGTCTATGGCAAGAAAGATCTCTCTCCGAACGCCGGCATAGCAGCTTCGGCAGCCCAGCCTCAGGGCCAGGGCAGAGGCTCCCGCAACGGTGATCGCGGAGGTCGCCGCGGAGGTCGCCGCGAGCGCAAGAACTCAGCTGAAAAGTCAGAATAAGACTGATTCCGATATTTACGGTCTGCTGCGGGAAGGCCCGCGGCAGACCTATTTAAATTTATAGCTAAACTAATCTTATGAAATTAAATTTTTACGCCATCGCGGTCTTTGCCGTATGCAGCCTTGTCTCCTGCTCCGGCAAGAAAGGCGAAACCGTTCTGACAGGAATGCTTCCTGCCGACTATGAAGGAACCGTAACTGTTTCGGTCGCGGACAAGGATACTGTAATTTCCGCTGAAAACGGCTCTTTCAGCATCGCACTTCCGGTCAATCTTACATCCGTTTCATATGTCCGTACGGACTTGGGCAGGGCCATGTTCATCTCTGACGGGTCGAAAATTTCCGTGAATTTTACCGAGGATACTCCTTTGGCGGTATCTTCCGACAAGGGCGGTGCATGCCAGGCTCTGTCGGACTACGAGCAGAGCACTATGGACTTCGTCCGGACATACAGGGAGAGAATAAGCGAGATTCAGGCGGACGCATCCATACCGCAGGACAAAAAGGACAGTGTCGTGGAGGCATCTTACAATGAGGAACTGGGCAAATACCTCGAAAAAACAAAAAAGGTCATCAACTCCAACCTTGACAACTATGTTTCCGTCGCTGCCCTGACTGACATTTACAACTATCTGAGCCCTGATGAGCTCACCTCCGTAATCTCATCTCTTGCTCCTGAACTGCAGAATAAGAATTCCATCGTTTCCTTGAAGAACGCTGTTCAGGCCAAGGCCAATACTGCAGAAGGAAAGAAATTCACTGATTTCGAAGTGGAGACCACGCCCGGCCATGTAGAGAAATTTTCCGATTACGTGGGCAACGGCAAGTACATGCTCGTAGATTTCTGGGCGAGCTGGTGCGGCCCCTGCAAGGCGGAAATACCGAATCTGAAGAATGTCTATGCCAAGTATCACGGAGACAAATTCGACGTTCTCAGCGTGGCCGTATGGGATCAGCCCCAGGCTTCCCTGGACACGGCGGCCGCTTACGGGCTTCCCTGGAACCACATGATCAATACCCAGAGAATCGCGACCGACATCTATGGCATACAGGGCATTCCCCACATCATTCTCGTCGGTCCGGACGGTACGATTCTCAAGAGAGATCTCCGCGGCGGTGACATAGAAAAGGCCGTCTCCGAGTACGTAAGATAAGTCAGTCCCGACTTGACCGTCAAAGAAAAAATAGAACTGTTCCCACATTCCCCCGGAGTCTACAGATACTACGATTCTGCGGGGAATGTGATTTATGTGGGCAAGGCCAAGGATCTGCACAAAAGGGTTGCCCAATATTTCGTCTCTCCGGACCGGCTTACACGGAAGACGAGAGTCCTCGTATCCAAGATAGCCGATGCCCAGTTCAGTGTAGTGTCATCCGAAGCTGACGCACTTCTGCTGGAGAACAATCTCATAAAGCAGTATAAACCCAAATACAACATACTGCTCAAAGATTCGAAGACCTACCCCTGGATATGCGTTACGGAAGAAGATTATCCCAAGGTTTTCCTCACGAGACGTGTCGTCAGGAACGGCTCCCGTTACTTCGGGCCCTACAGCAGCGTCATCCATGCCAGGAGCCTTGTGGAACTGTTCTCCGATCTGTATCCCCTGCGTACCTGTTCTCTCAAGATAACCTCCGACGCCATTTTGAGAAAAAAATTCCGTCCCTGTCTGAAATTCCATATAGGGCGCTGCAAGGGATGCTGCATAGGGGCCATTTCCGTTGAGGAGTACAGAAGCTACATAGACGAGGTAGTGTCCATGCTCAAAGGAGGGGGCCGGGATATGATGCAGCACTATCGGCGGCTTATGGAGGATGCCGCTTCCAGGCTTGATTTTGAACATGCCGAAGTGTACAAGCATAAGATGCAGGCTATAGAGAAGCATTATGGGAAATCCATAATAACCAATACCAGCGTCGGTGACGCGGATGTATTCGCGCTGGTCATTGATGAGAGCGAAGCATTCGGCAATTTCATGAGAATCAGGGGCGGAGCCATCGTCCAGTCTCTCAATTTGGGCTTCCGGCTCAATATCGAAGAAACCCCTTCTGCGGTACTGAGCAGTTTCATAGCCGAGATTGAATCCAAATTCGGAAAGCTTTCCGGAGAAGTAATCGTGCCCTTCCTTCCGGATGTCGAAATTGATGGAGTCAGTTTCCGCATTCCTAAGGCCGGGGACAAACTCGCCTTGCTGGAGCTCGGAACGAGAAACGCCAAGGAACAGCGGTTCAATTCCCTGAAGCAGAGGGAGCATACCAATCCGGAAGAATATCACCGAAAGGTCCTTGAAGAATTGCAGAAGTCATTGGGCATGCCGGTACTCCCTGTACATATGGAGTGTTTCGACAATTCCAACATCCAGGGAACAAACCCGGTGGCCTCCTGCGTCGTGTTCAGGAACGGTGTTCCGAGCAAAAAGGACTACAGGCGCTTCAAAATCAAGACCGTCATAGGTGCCAATGATTATGCGTCCATGAAGGAAGTCGTAAACCGCCGCTATTCGAGGATGCTTGCCGAAAATCCGGATGATTTGCCGCAGCTTGTCGTAATCGACGGAGGAAAGGGGCAGCTCGATTTCGCATGGCAGGCTCTTGCCGAACTCGGCCTTACAGACAAGCTGACGGTCATCGGCCTGGCCAAGAGGCTGGAGGAGGTGATACGGGTAGGCGATCCCTATCCCCTGTTCATAGACAGAAATTCCCAGGCGCTCAAGCTTCTGCAGCAGATACGTGATGAAGCGCACCGTTTCGGAATCACGTTCCACCGCAGTCTTCGCAGCAAGGAACAGGTGGAGTCCGCTCTGAGAGAGATAAAAGGAGTAGGTGAAAAAACGGAGCAGAGGCTTCTGATGCATTATGGCAGCGTGGCCCGCATAGCCGGCACTTCTCTTTCGGATCTGAGCGATTTTCTCGGCAATGACAAGCTTGCCTCCCGTATCCATGATTATCTAAACCTTTCCCGATGAAACCCAAAGATTTCAATTTCTGGTTCAATCTTTTCATTCTTGCGGGCATGACGGCCGCCATGGTCGCCACGACTGCATTTAAACTGTCCGCTTCGGAGAGCGGCAAGGCTCTGCTTCTCATATCCGCATTCGGCTCTCTGGCGGGAGTGCTGGCCAACGTATGTTCGGCCAACGGCATGATCCTGACTTTCCTGTTCGGCCTCTTGGATGTCTCCATCTATGGAGCCGTCTGCCTCTTCAACTGGCATTCCGGAGGAGCGGGGCTCGGCAATGCCGTCCTGCATTTCCTTTATTTCGTCCCCATGCAGTTCGTCGGTTTTTTCCAATGGAAGAAACGTGGAGCGGCCCGCTCGGGAGAAAAACTCCGGGCAAGAAGGCAGACATCCGGACAGCGGCTGTTTTCACTGTTCTTTCTCATTGCCGGGTCGGCTGTCAGCTATGTCGTGATTTCCTCATTTGACCGTTCCGCGGCGGAGCATATCATAAAATGGGCCGTCCTTTTCGATGCGGTGGCTTTCGTATGCAATATCGCAGGCCAGTGGCTCATGTCCGCCGCCTACATGGAGCAGTGGTTTTTCTGGATAGGGGTAAATGTGGCTTCCATAGTCATGTGGTCGTTCAGCTATGCCTCGGGGGCGGATTCTTCCTTTGCCCTCATCTACATAATCAAATACTCCTTTTACCTCGTGAACTCGCTGAACGGTCTACGTATCTGGCTTGGACTGAGCCGTCCGGATGAAAGCGTTTAAGTTCTTTTTCGTCCTAAGTCTTTTATTTATAGGATTTTTTTACTTACTTTGCAAAGTTATTCCCTTGTTAGGGGAGAAGTACCTGAAATATAAGTGTATTATTAACATAAACAAAAATTTCTATTATGTCACATGAGGAAATTCTAAAGCAGGTGAGAGACATCATCGTTGACAAGCTTGGTGTCGAGGCCTCAGAGGTTACTGAGTCCGCGAACTTCACCAATGACCTTGGCGCAGATTCTCTTGACACTGTTGAGCTTATCATGGAGTTCGAGCGTGTATTCGGTATCAAGATTCCGGATGAGGACGCCGGCGGTATCGCTACTGTAGCAGATGCTGTGAACTATGTTGAAAGCAAAGTCAACAGCAAGTAAAAGAAGAAAATATTACAAGCGGCTTCACCTTTCGGTGGGGCCGCTTTTTTATGCCTCAATTTGGGCTGGCATTATACGCCTCTGTTTGACATGTAATTATGTCTCTATTTGACAGGTACCGCGTAAGTTATGGAGAACGTCGGCACCTTGTTTCCTGTCGCCGCCGGTCCGTAGAATTCCGCTTTGTAGAACCGTCCGAGATCCAGCATGGACAGCTGCTCTTCGGAAGAAGACGAACTGGAGTATGCCATCTGCTGCATCATGGCATAGGCGTAATAGTTGCTGTAGCTGTTATATCCTCCGTAACCGCCATATCCTCCATATCCTCCGTAACCTCCGTATCCGCCGTACATGCTGTTGTAGTAGCTGGCGTAAGCGAGCTGCTGAAGGTAATCCGAGTAGTCGCTGTTTTGTTCGGATGTCGCTGTGGACGTCACCGTTTCCACTGCTATGGGAAGGAACCAGATGTCGTAGTTGCTGATTTTGCTTATGTCGGAGAGGGTGATGATCTGCTGCGTATGGTGCGTTATATCCGGGCATATACGCAGGTCGACCTGTTGACATCGCCCTGATCCTCTGTGGATAC